>NZ_DATCSY010000238.1:0-22395 GCF_036568245.1 Rheinheimera sp.
CTTTGCCTGCAAAGCCGCGGTGAGTTGTCGTTGCCACAGCAAACTATGAGAAATCAAGATGACCAGCCAGACCAAGTCAGCCGACTTAGCCAGAACAACCGAGATGTTGTCCGGTGCCGCTATGGTAATTCGCGCCCTTGCCGATGAAGGTGTTGAATACCTGTACGGCTACCCGGGCGGCGCTGTATTACATATCTATGACGCGCTGTTTCAGCAAAATAAAGTCAAACACGTGCTGGTACGGCATGAACAAGCTGCCACGCACATGGCCGATGCTTACGCCCGCGCCAGTGGCAAAGCCGGTGTCGTCCTGGTGACGTCCGGTCCCGGTGCCACCAATGCCGTCACCGGCATTGCGACCGCCTATATGGACTCGATTCCAATGGTGGTGTTAACCGGCCAGGTCATGAGCCATCTGATTGGCGGCGATGCCTTTCAGGAAACCGATATGCTGGGTATTTCACGGCCTATCTGCAAACACAATATGTCGGTACGCCGGCCTGAAGACATCCCGCTGTTAATTAAAAAGGCGTTTCATATCGCCCAAAGTGGCCGTCCTGGCCCGGTGGTGCTGGATATTCCAAAAGATATGACGATGCCGGATCAGAAGTTTCCGTATCATTACCCCAGCGACGTTAGTCTGCGCTCGTATCAACCGAAACAACAGGGCCATGCCGGCCAGATCAAAAAAGCCGTTACTGCATTACTGGCAGCGAGAAAGCCCGTGTTGTACGCCGGTGGCGGCGCCATTTTAGGCAAGGCGTCTACAGAGCTGACCGAGCTGGCACAGCTGCTGAACCTGCCTGTCACCAACACCCTGATGGGGTTAGGTGCTTACCCGGCTGAGGATAAACAATTTATTGGTATGCTGGGTATGCACGGTAGCTACGAAGCTAACCAGACCATGCACCATGCCGATCTCATTCTGGCGGTCGGTGCCCGCTTTGATGACAGGGTGACCAATAACACTAAGAAGTTCTGCCCGGATGCCACCATCATTCATATCGACATCGACCCGGCCAGTATCAGTAAAACAGTGAACGCCCATATTCCTATTGTCGGTTTGGTGCAGCCGGTGCTGGCCGACATGCTGGCTTTGCTGAAGCAGAAAAAGAAAAAACTGGATGCAGCAGCCTTAACGCAGTGGTGGCAACAGATTGAACACTGGCGCAGCGTACATGGTGGCCGCTACGATATTGAAACCCCGCTGTTAAAACCACAGTATGTTATTGAGCAGGTGAGTAAAATTACCAAAGGCGAAGCCTATGTGTGCAGTGACGTTGGCCAGCATCAGATGTTTGCCGCCCAGTACTACAAGTTCAATAAACCCAACCGCTGGATTAACTCTGGCGGCCTTGGCACCATGGGCTTTGGCCTGCCTGCCGCTATGGGCGTTAAATTGAATTACCCGGACGCCGATGTCGTCTGCGTAACGGGTGAAGGCTCTATCCAGATGAATATTCAGGAACTGTCGACCTGCAAGCAATACGGCCTCGGCGTGAAAATTATTAACCTGAATAATGGTTACCTGGGCATGGTAAAGCAGTGGCAGGACATGAATTATGAAAGCCGTTATGCCAGCTCTTACATGGACTCATTACCGGACTTTGTCAAACTGGCCGAAGCCTATGGCCATGTCGGCATTCGGGTAACCAAACCGGAAGAGCTGCAAGGAGCGTTAGAACGGGCTTTTGCACTGAAAGATCAGCTGGTGTTTTTAGATATTCATATCGACCCGAAAGAGCACGTTTACCCTATGCAGGTGCCCGGTGGTGCGATGAATGACATGTTTTTAAGCAAAACAGAGAGGACCTAACATGCGGCATATTATTTCTGTTCTGTTGGAAAACGAGTCCGGCGCTCTGGCCCGTTTGGTGGGTTTGTTTGCTCAGCGCGGTTACAACATCGACTCGCTGAATGTTGCCCCCACTGATGACCCGACATTGTCGCGCCTGACACTGGTCACCCATGGCAATGATCAGGTTATCGAGCAAATCAGTAAACAGCTGCACAAGCTGATAGAAGTGGTGAAGGTATCGGATATCAGCGAAGCGGCGCATATCGAACGTGAGTTGATGCTGGTGAAAGTAAAAGCCAGTGGTAATCAGCGTGAAGAAGTAAAACGCTGCGCCGATATTTTCCGCGGCCAGATTATCGACGTCACCCCCGCCACCTACACCATTCAACTGGTCGGAACCAGCGACAAACTGGACGCGTTTATTCAGGCGTTGGGCACCACCCCCATTATGGAAGTGGTACGCAGCGGCGCTTCAGGTATCGCCCGCGGTGAAAAAACCCTGGCGTTGTAAAAACTCACCTTTAGTCGTAATAAACCGGGCTGCAACCTTAAAGGTTTACAGCCCGGCTTCAATCTCAAACCACACCGGTAAACCAGGCCAGAAACAATAGTGCAAAGCCTATCAAATAGGCTAAACCCAGCCAGCTCAGTAGCTTCAGCGGTTTACTGAGCACTATAGCGCCGTCGCCGCGCATCAAGCTGTAGTTCAGCCAGGCGAATACCGGTGTGGTTAAAAACGCCAGTGTCATGGCAAACGTCAGCATTGGCGCCAAAGCCGCTTTAAAAAACAGGATTAATGCCATACCGGCAGCAGCCTGTGCCAGCAACCAGTAATTCAGTGCTGATTGGTGCTTTATCCAACCCAATTGCGCAAAAGACGCATGTAAGGTGCGGGCATAGCCATCTAACACCGTAATAGTGGTGCCAAACATACATAAAAAGGCAATAAAAGCCACCAGCGGCTGAGCCCAGCTACCGATGGTACTGGCATACATTTGCATGAGTTGCTGCGCAAAAGCACTACCTGCCAATGCAATGGGTTGATCGCTGCCGTACTGTACCAGCGCGCCCAATGACAGAAACACCAGTGCCAGCGCAGCGGTTAACCAATAGCCCAGGTTAAAATCAAACAGGCCCTGCGCACGGGTAATATGCGTGTGGCGCTGCTTCGCCTGTAACCACAGTGAGCTGATAGCAGAAATTTCAATCGGTGCCGGCATCCAGCCCATCAGCGCGACCAGAAAACCTAAACTGGCTAATGTCCACGGCGATGGGCCAACATAACCAGCCGGTGCCTGAGCGCCGTTATGCCAGGCAATCACTGCCGCTATTACCGTAGTAACCGTCAGTAACGTCATGATGAGCTTCGATACACTATCGAGCGCCTTATAATGGCCCAACAGCAAAATAAACAAACATAGTGCCAGGATAAGCCAGCACAACAGTGTCACTGAAATGTTGCCCGGCAACGCATATTGCAACAAGCTGGCGGTCAGCAGTAAGACACCGGCGGTATTGACCACAGCGGCAATAACATTCAGCACAATAAAACTATAAAAATAGCCGCGGCCTTTACGCTGATAGCCATGCAACAGGCTTTCTTTACGGGTCAGCGTATACTCTACGCCAAAGCGGAAAAACGGATACTTCAGCACATTGACCAGCAGAATCAGCCATGCCAGTTGCCAGCCAAATAAAGCACCGGCCTGAGTTGATGCCACTAAATGCGAGCCGCCAATCGCGGCAGTTGCCATCAGAATACCCGGCCCTAATGCCTGAAAACGGCTACGCCAGCCAGTTTGTTGCTGCATAGTTATTGTTCTGTATTGTAATTTTTGTTGCGCCCAGCTTAGCCAAAGGCCCGGTTAAATACTATCGGCCAGGCGGTTTTTTCTGCTGTACATTGGCAATGCAGGCGAATTCTTTCATACTGGCCGCATGCCGCTACAACACTGAGGTATTTATGAGCGAAGAACTGCTTGATCAGGCCATGTTATTTGAAGTTGTCGAGAACCAGCTGGCCGACAATTACCCGAAGCAAGTAACCGAAACCCTGATGCGCCTGCGCATGACTGGCCACAGCCGGGATGAAGCTATTGAGCTTATCGCCTGCGCCCTGGCACCGGAAATGATCGATGTGATTGAACATCAGCAAAGTTTTAATTTAGAACGTTATGCTGCCCACCTGGCACAACTGCCTGAAATGCCTTGGCTGGGAGATGACGAGTGACAACGGCAGAAGTGCAACATCAACCACAGCAGCAGCGCTTTGTATTGCACCTGGATGGTGCAGAAGCTGTACTGGACTATGCAATAACGGGCAAGGTTATCAATTTTCACCACACCTTTGTGCCGGTTGAATTCCGCGGTAAGGGTCTGGCAGAAAAACTGGTACGTCACGGCCTGGCATGGGCCAAAGCCCAGCAATACCAGATAACTGCCAGCTGCTGGTACGTACAAAAATTTTTACGTTGAGTGCTATCAAAGCCTTATTGCACAAAGCTGTCTACAAACCATTAACCTTAGGCTATAGTACGGCGCAGTATTAGCACCAACAGGAGTAAGGTGTTGCAAACCAGTCAGTTACTGATCCAGTTAATGCTTTATGTGTTTCTGCCTCTTTGGGGTATCGCCGGTTTTATTGACTGGTGCTGCCACCGCGCCACCCGCATTGAACATACTTCAGGTTTGAAAGAGTCGCTGGTGCACTCGCTAATGGGTATTCAGATGGCGATACCTA
Source organism: Rheinheimera sp. (assembly GCF_036568245.1). Lineage (GTDB taxonomy): Bacteria > Pseudomonadota > Gammaproteobacteria > Enterobacterales > Alteromonadaceae > Alishewanella. The sequence continues at coordinate 4,539 of NZ_DATCSY010000238.1, forward strand.
TTTTGCTGTGTCTGCTGTTTCAGGTAAATGTACTGATTATGCTGATCTGTATTGCCGCCTGGCTGGCGCATGAGGCAGTAGCGCATTACGACGTACACTATGCTGCGCCGAAACGGCATATCAGTATCTGGGAAATGCATGCCCACAATTATCTGGCCACCTTGCCACTTTATATGCTGCTGCTGATCATTGTGATTAATTATCCGGTCTTTATTAAACTAATCAGCTTTAACTGGCAGGGCGAGTTTTACTTTGCCCGCATGCCATACGCCCACGGCGGTGACACTTACCTGCCGTATTACCTTGGCTTTATGGCTCTGGTATGTGTACTGCCTTACATGGAAGAAAACCTGCGCTGCCTGCTGGCAGCACTGAAGCAGCGGCAGGTAAAAGTATGAGTGTTTATATTACCGCCAGCGGCCACTTTCTACCCGGGCCAGCCATCAGTAATGACGAAATGGAGCCGTTGCTGGGCTATGTACATGGCAAACCCAGCCGGCTGAAACGGCGTATTTTGCAGTCAAACGGTATTAAATTCCGCCACTACGCCATAGATGCCAACCACAACACGACCATTTCCAATGCCGCTATGGCAGCTAAAGCCGCTGAGCATTGCCTGAGCCAGAGCTTTCTGGGTAAACGCCAGATCAAAATGCTCAGCGCTGCCACCAGCCAGGGCGATATTGTGCTGCCAGGTTTTGGTTCTATGCTACAGGCCGAGCTGGGGCTTAACGATATAGAGCTGCATAGCAGCCACGGTATTTGCTCCAGCAGTATGATGGCTTTGAAAGCAGCTTTTACTAACCTCAAAGCCGGTGAGCAACAAAATGCGTTGGTGGTGGCAAGCGAGCTAACATCGCGCCTGTTTAAAGCCAGCCGCTACGAGGCGGCGGGCACAGCGCCGGATTTTAACGCCGAGTTTCTACGCTGGATGCTATCGGATGGCGCCGGCGCCCTGCTGCTGGAAACCAAGCCACGTAATAAGTGCTTTCGCATTGACTGGATCCGCAGTTTTTCCCATGCCGATGCTTACCCGGTGTGCATGAGCGTTGGCTACCCGACAGACAACAGCGTCAATCGTAGCTGGCAGGATTACCCAACCTACGCCGCCGCCGAAGCCGATGGCGCCCTGTTGATACGGCAGGATGTGCGGCTACTGGAAAATATTGTCAAGCTGGGGGTTGATGGTTATTTGCGCCTGATCGCCGAAGGCCGGGTGCAAGCGGATAAAATCGACCATGTGTTATGCCATTATTCCTCACATTATTTTCGTGGCAAAATTTTCGACATGATGCAGCGCGCCGGTGTCGGCATAGCCGAACACAAGTGGTACAGCAACCTGTATAGTCGCGGTAATACCGGATGCGCCTCCATTTTTATTATGCTGGACGAGTTTCGCCGCACTCAGCCATACAGTGTTGGCGATACTATCTTATGCATGGTGCCCGAAAGCGGCCGTTTTAATAATGCTTATATGCAACTGACAGTGGTGGAAGCATGACCGAGCAGCTGTTAAGCCCGCAAGGGCAACAATGTTTACAGGCCCTGATGCGGGTTTGGTTTGAATTTGAACGCCAGCTTGGCCGGGTACCTTTGCTGCAGCGGCTTGAACGCGGCCAGTTCAGCAAAGCCGATTATTGTCAGCTGCTGCTAAACTGGCGCCAGCAGGTTATTGAAGGCTCACGCTGGATCAGTCGCTGTGCCTCAAGTTTTGACCGCGATTACAGCGATGTGCGCTCAGTTATTATCGGCCACGCCCGTGAAGAGCACCGCGACTACGAAATGCTGGAGCAGGATTATCTGGCTGCAGGTGGCAGCTTAAGCGATATTCAGACCGCAGCACGTAATATCGGCACCGAAGCACTGCACGGCTTTTTAATGTACCGCGCCAGCCAGCCTAACCCGGTCGATTTAATTGGCGCTATGTGGATTATCGAAGGCCTGGGGCAGAAAATGGCCAGCAATTGGGCCGGCCAGATCGACAGCTGCACCGGTGGCGACGGCAGCTATACCCGCTTTATGCGCTACCACGGCGCCAACGACGACGGCCACATGCAAAAGCTGTATCAGCTGATCGACCGTTTATGTCAAAGCCCGCAGCAACTTAGCGCCATAGTGCGTACCGCCCTCGTCACTGCGAGGCTGTATTGCCTGCAGCTGGAGGAAACCGATAATGAGTATTAAGCCAAATCGCGGCCCCAGCGCCTATTTAAAAGCTATCGCCAATGACAACTCGCTGCCAATTGAGCAGGCCGCGCTGGATTTATGGCAAAAAGATTTACAAAACCCGCTGCGCTGGAGCATCCGCCCGCTGCTGCAGTTTATTTTCGCCATGTTGCTGCACCTAACCTGGCTGGTTAAGCGCCTGCCGCTACCACAATTCAGTGCCCACACCACGCTGCAACGGCTGATTTGCTGGTTTTGTACGCACTTTGTCAGCAAAGAAGCTAACCTGCTGATTTTGCGTCACTATGCCACAGAATCGAATATCCTGAATTTTCTGGCGGCCAACAGCGGGGCAGACAGCGCAACACCGGTACAACTCTACCCCAAATGCATTGCCGATATGCAGCACGCCAGCTTTGTGCAGCACGATCAGGAGCTGTTTCGCCTGTTCGCTGAGCTTGGCCGTCATCAAAAACCTGCCGAACCACTCAGTAGCGCTGCGCTTAATTGGCAGCACTGGCAACCGCTTGATATGCCGCAATTTCAGCTGGAAGAAAAACGCAGCCAATGCCTCGATTTTGAAACCTCGCATGCGTTGTTTATGTGCTTATTTTGTTTGCTGCTAACGCGTGAAGAATACCGCGATGCCATAAATGGCTTTAACCTGGACCAATCTATTGCGATTCGTATTGGCCATTTAGTTGGCGATAACAGCCTGACCGAGATGGCGTACAATAAATACCCGCATTATTTAGTTGGGCCGTGGAACCTGGGGCAGCGCTTTTTAATGCACGGCTTTTTTACCGAACATTTATATGCCTACCTGCAGCAGCGCTATAGCACAGAGAAAAACGACGTATGAAGCAGGCTGCACTGGTAACGATACACGGTATGGGCGAAACTGAACCCGACTACGCGGCAATGTTATTCCAGACGGTGCAACAGGGCTTGGTGCAGCCTGCGCAGCTGTATTGCGGCACAGTATATTATCAGGATTTACTGCAATATAACGAACAACGGGTGTGGCAAGCCACGGGGTTCAGGCTGCGCTGGAGTAAGCTGCGCCGCTTTATGTTATTCGGTTTTGCCGACGCTGCCGCCCTGGAACATCGCAAAGAACAGCCACACAGCCTGTACCATTACAGCCAATTGAAAATAGCCCGCGCCTTGTATCTGGCCAAACAGCAACTGACCGCAGATGGCAAACTGGTATTACTGGCACACTCATTGGGTTGCCATGTGTTGTCATGCTATTTGTGGGATGCGCAACAAGCCAAAGCCGGCGTTAAACCTGCCGCCGGTATCTGGCGGGATATAAAACGTTATCAGGCGGGTATCAGCGGCGATACACCATTAACCGATGATGACATTGCTTTTTTACGTGGCGATCGGCTAACAGCCTTGATTACAACCGGCTGTAATATTCCGATTTTTGTTGCCGCCCATGCCATCGAGCAGATAGTGCCCTTTACCAAACCCCGCCACGACTTTATCTGGCATAACTATTACGATAAAGACGATGTACTGGGCTGGCCACTGGCCGATTTATCCGAAAGCTATGCCGCCCTGGTTACGGATATCGAAGTAAATGCCGCAGGTGGCTTTTTCGGCTGGCTGGCCGCCAGCTGGAACCCATTGTCGCATAACCAGTACTGGCGTGAACAAACTGTTATTGCCGCACTGCGACGTCAACTGAACATCGCCTTGCAGACACCACCAGTTAAACCTTAACTTTGTAGCCGGTATGGAAAATCCAGCAGATCACACCGATACAAAGTGCCATAAACAATAAAATCATTGCCAGGCTCAGGCCTACATTAACATCGGCCACGCCATAAAAGCTCCAGCGAAAACCGCTAATTAAATACACCACCGGGTTAAACAGCGTGATTTGCTGCCATAGTGGCGGCAGCATGCTTATCGAGTAAAAACTGCCGCCTAAAAATGTCAGCGGTGTAATCACCATCAGCGGTACTATCTGCAGTTGCTCAAAGCTGTTTGCCAGCACACCGATAATAAAGCCGAATAAACTAAAACTAATGGCAGTTAACACCAAAAATGCCAGCATCCATAGCGGATGTTCAATACTGAAGTCGACGAAAAATCTTGCTGTCAGCAGAATAATTAATCCAAGCAAAATAGCTTTGCTGGCAGCTGCCCCGACATAACCAAGGATAATTTCGATGGCTGAAATCGGCGCCGACAAAATCTCATAGATAGTGCCAGAGAATTTTGGCATATAAATGCCAAAAGAAGCATTAGAGGTGCTCTCCGTCAGTACGGTCAACATGATAAGGCCGGGTACAATAAAGGCACCATAGCTGATACCGTCAATAGCGACCATTCTCGAACCAATCGCTGAGCCAAACACGATAAAGTACAGCGATGTAGACAATACCGGCGAGGCAATGCTCTGCATCAGAGTACGCCAGGTACGCGCCAGCTCGAACAGGTAAATAGCTTTGATAGCGTAAAAGTTCATGCAGCATCTCCGATCAGGCCAATAAAGATATCTTCCAGTGAGCTTTCCTGCGTATTCAAATCGCTTAACTCTACACCTAAGCTATTGAGCTGACGCAATAAGGTAGTAATGGTGGCCTGCTCTTGCTGTGCGTCATAGGTGTAGATGAGTTGCCTGTTGTCGGCAGACAGTTGCAACTGGTACGCTGCCAACGCAGGCGGAATTTCAGGTAGCGGTTCAACCAACTGTAGGAGCAGTTGTTTTTTACCCAGCTTTTGCATCAGGCTGCTTTTGTCATCGACCAGCACCAGCTTACCGGCCCGGATGACGCCGATGCGATCAGCCATGTCCTCTGCTTCTTCAATGTAATGCGTGGTCAGAATAATAGTCACGCCACTGTCACGCAGCCGGCGGATCATTTGCCACATATCCCGGCGCAGTTCAACATCGACACCCGCAGTGGGTTCGTCCAGAAACAGGATCTGCGGCTGATGCGCCAACGCCTTGGCAATTAACACCCGCCGTTTCATGCCACCAGACAACGCCATAATTTTGCTGTCTTTTTTATCCCACAGCGACAAGTCCTTTAGCAGTTGCTGTAAATAGGCGGGGTCGGCCGGTTTACCAAATAACCCCCGGCTGAAACTAACCGTATCCCAGACCGTTTCAAAAATGCTGACCGACAACTCCTGTGGTACCAGCCCGATACGCTGCCTTGCTTGCCGGTACTGTTTAACAGTATCCAGACCATCAACCAACACAGTGCCTGTGCCCGGATTTACAATACCGCAGATGATGCTGATTAACGTGGTTTTACCGGCACCGTTTGGCCCCAACAGCGCAAAGATTTCGCCGCGCCGGATCTCTAACTGCACATTCTGCAGTGCCTGAAACCCTGACGGATAGGCTTTACTTAAATTATTAACCTGAATAACAGACTGCACCTGACCTCCTGTATAGCTGATTTAGCCGTAACCAGTGTAGCGTAAACGGCTACAAAAACTGCTTACTACGATAAAGCCGCATACACTAATACCTCAAGCTAACCTAAGGTCAAGTAGCTATGCCGGATATACGACTATCTGGATTTATCGACTAACACACGAAAATTTAACTATGACAACAGCTTATTAGGAAAAATGAAAAAACCGGCATCAGGCCGGCTTTTTTATCGTAAATTGCATTTACTTGGCTTTTGGCTGTGCCACTTTTAAGATTTCCGTTAAACCGGCGACTGCACCGCCGATATTGGCCAGCTCTGCCGGCACTATCATGGTGTTATTGGTTTTTGCCAGGTTACCGAATTCTTTTACGTATTGCTCTGCTACCCGCAGGCTGACCGCCTCAGAGCCACCGGGTTGATTAATGGCCTCAGCAATTTTGCGTATACCTTCTGCCGTGGCAATCGCAATAAGTTCAATCTCGCGCGCGCGGCCTTCGGCTTCGTTGATTTGACGCATCTTGTCACCTTCAGACAGGTTAATCACTTCCTGCTTCTGGCCTTCGGACACGTTAATCATCGACTGGCGCTCACCTTCCGATTTGGCAATAGCGGCACGGCGTTCTCGTTCGGCCCGCATTTGCTGCTCTAATGCATCTTTAATGCTGATGGGCAGCTCAATATCGGCAATCTCGTAGCGCAGTACTTTCACGCCCCAGGGGGCTGCGGCTTCATCTAATGCTTTTACCACTTCTTCATTAATTTTGGCGCGTTCTTCAAAGGTTTTATCCAGATCAGTCTGGCCAATCACAGAACGCATCGTTGTTTGAGCCAACTGCGCGGAAGCGTAACGGTAGTCGTTAATGCCATAGCTGGCTTTATGGGGATCGATCACCTGCAGGTACAAAATGCCGTCTATGCCTACCTGAATATTGTCCCGGGTAACACAGGTCTGGCGCTGCACATCGATGACTTCTTCTTTTAAGCTATGCACATAGGCTACTTTGTCGATAAAGGGGATCAGAATATGAAAGCCCGAATCCAGCGTGCGCGAATATTTACCCAGCCGCTCTATTACATAATTACTTTTCTGCGGTACCACCCGGGCGGTTTTAACAATGGTAATGATGACCGCCAGCGCAAAGCCGGCCATTAAAATAGTATTAATATCAATTGGACCCATCAGATTTACTCCTTAAACAGATGGCAGGTTGGATAAAATTAGTCAGGCTTAACCGCTGATACCACCAGCTTAATGCCATGGTTGGCCACTACCCAGGCAACATCGCCGGCATGCAGATTATCAGCCGACTCTGCATCCCATTGCACGCCGTTTAGTACGACGCGACCTGCGCCCTGGTTAAAATCGGTATGCACAGTGACTCGGCGGCCGATGTCATCAGCAAAACGGGAGGGTTGCTCATTGCTGTCGGCAGTGTAACCGACAAACCAGCGTTTAAAATGGCCGCGCACGGTAAACAGCAGCAGCAATGACAAAACGCCAAACAATAAGAACTGCATGCTGTAGCTGTCAATCAGGCCAAAATTCAGCAATAACCCCACGGCTATCGCTGCAATACCAAAAAATACAGCCACTATACTGGTCGCCATTAACTCTGTCAGGATCAATACAATACCGGCAATGATCCACAGGGTAGCAATATTCACTTAATTTGCTCCTTAACAATTGTTATGCTGCACATTAACTTAAGGCATACAAAGTGGTCAATCTGAACCGGTAAATGGCTTTGTAACAAGCTATGTTAGGCAGCAGCTTGTCGATTGAGGTGCAAATGAAACTGTTATTGCGTGTGCTGTTTTATACCGTATTGGTGTACGCCAGTTATCAGCTGCTGGCGGGGTTGATGCAGAAAAAGCCGCAGCTGCCGAAGGTGTTGCAGGACTACGCCGACAATGCGATGCAGCAGTATCTGTGTAAAACCCCGGTAAGCTGGCGTATAGGCCAGCTGGACCCGGCATTTGATTTAACGCTGGAGCAGGCGGAACAAGCCGCCCACAGTGCTTCCATGCAATGGAACCAGGCCTTTGGTCTCGAACTGTTCCGTTATGACAGTATCGATGGTTTTGCGATAAATTTTGCCTACGATGAGCGTCAGCAACAGGTACTGCAGCAGGCGTTGCTGCAGCGTAATCTGGCCAGGTACGACACTAACATTAACCAGCGCGTAGCCGGTTTACAGCAGCAAAGCGCCCAGTTGCAGCAACAGCAGCGGCAGTTCGAGGCACAAAACCAGCAATTTGCTGCTGATGTCGCAGCATTTGAACGCAAAGTGCAGCAAGCCTCACTCGATCGCAGCGCCTTGCAACGCGAGCAGCAGCAGCTGAACCAGCGTCAGCAACAATTGCAGCAGCAGGCCGACAACCTTAATACTGAACAACAAAGATTACAGCGTGAACAGCAATACATTAACGACACTGTGGCGGACCGCAATGCCCTGCTACCGCAGCAAACTACTGAAGTTGCCAAAACCGAAGTCGGCCTGATGGAAATACGCGGCAAGCAGCGTGTGATGACTATTTTCGCTTATAAAACACTGACCGATTTACAACTGACTATAGCGCACGAATTTGGCCATGCGCTGGGTGTCGGCCATACCGACAACCCGGCGTCAGTAATGCATGCAGCACTGAATACCCAACAAAGCCGGCTGACCGCTGACGATATTCAGGCACTTAAAGCACAATGCGACCTTTAAACGCTGCTGAACAGTTTTTGCTCTAAGGTTTTACCTTTAGTCAGGTTGCGATAGCGCCAGCCATTGGCAGCCAGACATTGCAATACCGTCAGATCGAAATCAGCGTTTTGCTGGGCCTGATAGCACAGTAACAGTGTTTTCTGCTGTAGCGCCTCAATGCTGACAACGCCGGACAACTCAGTCAACGCCTGTGTCACGGCCGCTGTGTCATCATGCTCCAGCTGCAGTGTCAGGTATTGTTGCTGACTGTCGGCATTACTGTTCGTTTCTGTCTTTAATCGCCCCTGCTCCAGATACAGCACTTTGTTGCACAGTTGCTCCAGCTCGAAAATATTGTGCGAGCTGATAACAAAACTGACTTCAGCACTTAAACGGCTGATAAGCTGGCGGATTTGCAACGCATTTACCGGATCGAGCCCGGCGGTAGGTTCATCGAGTAAAATCAGCTGCGGTGCGCCAATAAATGCCTGGGCTATAGCGGCCCTTTTACGCATACCATGGCTCAGTGCACCGGCTTTATGCTGGCGCTGCTCACTGAGCCCAACCAGTGCCAGCACCCGCTCGGTTTCTGCCCTGGCAGCCTTGCTACTCAGCCCTTGCAAGCGGCCATAAAAATCCAGCTGCTCGCCTATACTGAATGCCGGATCGAACTGGGCATCCTGTGGCAACGCGGCGACCTTACCGAACAAGGCGGCGCTGCCCGGTTTGTGACCAAACAGCAGCACGCTGCCACTGTCTGCTTTTAAGTAACCACACAGAATACTGAATAAGGTGGTTTTACCGGCGCCGTTCGGGCCAATCAGTGCTGCCACTTCACCTTGCTGCAGCGTAAAATCGAGTTGTTGCAATACCTTTTTACTGCCAAACGCCTGGCTGACACCCTGACACTGAATAATAGTGCTCATAACATTCTCCTTTTCAGCAGTACGGTTGCAGCCGTTAGCAATACGGCGGTTTGCGCCAGCGGTAACAGAGCATGTTGCAAGGTGACCCAGCCCTGCAGTTGGATCAGCTGCAGCACCTGGGTACCGGGCAGATAGCCCATGACAAACAAGTAGTCAGGGAAGTAAAAAATAAACCAGCTAAGCAGTGCAAATACCAACCCCAGGCTGACAATAGCCAGGCTGACCGCCAGCCGGGCAGAGCGCACCATGGCAGAAAAACAGCTCATCAGCGCGGTAAAGGGTAACAGTACCAGCAACAGGTTCACCGCAATAACGATAGCAGCAGTGAGCATCGCCAGGCTGATGCCGCCTTCACGCCAGGCAGCCAGCGATAAGGTGGCCGCCAGGGTTAGCAAAATTAAGCTGCCCTGTACCAGCATCTGTCCGCAAAAACGCCCCAGCACTATACCGGCGCGGCTGGAACGTAAAGCCAGAAAGCGCAAAGTGCCGCGCTCTAAATCACTACATAGCTGATTGGCGGTAAAGAACAGGCAAAATGTCGGCAGAATAAGCAGGCTCAGCACCCAATACACCGCCAGCTCTGGTGCCGGCCAGGCAAATAATTGCGTCAGACCGCCGCTGCCAAACACATCGCGGAAAAACTGCTGAAAACCGTCGGCGCTGATAAGGTCGCTGGCAGGCGCTATGGCATAGCGCAGCAGGAAAAACCAGATTACGGCTGTTGCAGCCAGAGTCATCAGGCCACGGCGGGTAAGCCATAAACGTTGTAGTTCAAAGCCAGCATACAGCCAGCCTTGTTGTAGTGTACTAAGCGGATTTGCCATCGCATCGTCCTGTGCAGTCGTTATTGTTTAGTTATGTCACACTAGCGTGTAGTGACAGTCGTTGCAGCAATGGTGCCACTTTAACTTACCATTGAAATACAAAAACATAGCATCAAGGCGGCAACTTTTATCGCGATAAAACAGCTGACGAATGGCAAATTTCACTAAATATTCGTCTATTCGTGTTATTGCGCAGCAACAATTTTAATTTCTATTTTCCAGGCCGGGTCTGCCAGTTTTGCTTCTACTGTGGCCCGGGCCGGAGCACAGCCGGGCGCGACCCAGTTATCCCAGGCAAGATTCATCGCGGCGTAATCAGCCATATCAGCCAGATAAATAGTCGCATCGATAAGCCGGGTTTTGTCAGTGCCGCATTGCGCCAGCAAGGCATCAATCTGGCCCAGCACATCTTCTGTTTGCAGCGTGGCGTCATCGCTGCTATTTTCCGGCACCATGCCAGCACAAAAAATCAGTCCGTTAACAATAACAGCTTCAGAGTAACGGGCAGCAGGTAAAATACGTTGAATGGTCATACAGCGTGTCCTGAATCGCTAAAAAGCCACAGGCTACCCTGAACCGCTGCAGATAACCAGCCAGCTTGGCATCAGCTGATATCAGAAAACGCAAAAAAAGACGCGCTGTCAGGATGAGAGCAGCGCGCCAAAATCGTGGTTGGGATAGTACACGAATAGGGTTAAGCTTAGTTGTACAGATAAAATGCTGTAGTGTTGTCAGCATTAATTTCAATTAAATCATACTGCTGCATTTGTGGAACCGCTTGCTGGATTTGTGACTCCAGCACATCCAGATGCTGCAGGTTAGCGCACATCGCTTCACCACGTTGCTCCAGAGCCTGGCTTTTAACATCCATACGCGCTTCTAAATCTTCACCAAAGCGCTCCATTCGCTCGCCAAAGGCTTCCATCCGCTGCTCGAAGTTACCTTCGCCACTGCTGATAGCCTGGCCGACCAGCATCAGAATACTGCCCATAGAGCTGGTGATAGCCTCTTCAATCGCCTGTTCAAATTCTTCGCCAAACGCATCGTCCATGTTGTCAAAGCGGCTGCCGTACACTTCAATCGTGTCACCACTGCGTACAATAACGTTTTCTGAGCCGGTTTTAATTTTATCCAGTGCTTTTTGCAGTGCCGGATGATCGTCCAACGAATCGCCGGTCAGTTCGGTCAGCACAGAATTTACCGCATCTGCCGCCAGCACCAGCGCATCTTCCACCAGCGCTACCGTTTCCAGTGTTTGGGTACGGACACCAGCCTGATAATCGCGCAGCAAAGCACGGGTATTGCTGTCAGTGCTGACCGCTTTACCGTCCAGCCACAGCTGCCCATCGTTATCAATGCGCCACAATTCTGTGCCGGCATCTTTCATACTGACCAACTGACTGTTGATCACTAAATCTTTATCGAAATTGACGTTGCAGCTCTGGCCTTCGTGCGCCATGACGGCGCTGCTGATACTGGTTAACGCAAAACCGGTAGCGATAAGTAGAGTTTTCATTATGTTATCCTTTGGGCAATGGGCCTGTGTTAATGACAGGCATAGCATTACAAGCTTGATGCCAAAATTTAAGTCGCTGTTATTTAAATAAAAGTTTGAATGAAGGCGAAAAATAAATTTTAGCCATTAGTGCTTTTGACCACTTTTTAGTTTTTTTATTATGTTTCTGGCTGCCGTGGCGCTAATGTAGCAGTGGCTTTTTAATTACTTATTGGAATAAAGAAGAGAGATCCATTCTTTTACCGGCATACATATAGATGGCTAAAATAGCTGAAATCTTAGTGTGCAGGATCTTTTATGCTTTTATCTTCCTTAGTTGCGCAGGCCAGCCCTTTGTCTGAGCAGCAAGTCAGCCAGTTGCAGGGGCTGATCAGTCAGTTAAACCCTATTCAGCAAGCCTGGGTTAGTGGCTATCTGGCAGCGAGTGCCCAGCTGGCAGCGCAAGGTAGCGCCGTTCCTGCACAGGCAGCGGCTGCAGCCAGCCTGACGATTTTGTTCGGCTCTCAAACCGGCAATGCCCGTCATATCGCAGAAGCACTGGCTAAGCAGGCTCAGGGTAAAGGTATTACAGCCAAAGTGGTTGATATGGCTGAGTACAAAACCAGCCAGCTGAAGAATGAGCAGTATCTGGTGATTGTAACCTCTACCTACGGTGAAGGTGAGCCGCCGGAAAATGCTATTGGCCTGCATAACTTTTTATTCAGTAAAAAAGCACCAAAACTTACAGGCTTAAAATATGCCGTGCTGGGGCTGGGTGATACCAGTTACGAGTTTTTCTGTAAAACCGCGCAGGATTTTGACAGCCGTCTTACAGAGCTTGGCGCCGTATCTGTGCAAGCACGCGCTGATTTAGATGTTGATTATCAGGTGCAGGCTGATAGCTGGAGCAGCGAGGTTATTGCCAAACTCGAGCCTGAGCTAAAAGCGGCTACCGCACCATCAGCCCAGGTTATTGCCTGGCCAGGTAGTGATACTACGGCAGGCAGTGTCAGCCAGTACAATAAGCAAAGCCCGTTTGCGGCAGAGCTGTACACCAACCAGAAAATTACCGGCCGTGATTCCGGCAAAGATGTGCGGCATATTGAAATTTCACTGGCGGGTTCAGGCTTAAGCTATCAGCCGGGCGATGCACTGGGTGTATACTTTACTAACGACGCAGCGCTGGTACGCGAGTTGCTGTTACTGACGGCCATCGCTCGTGACACCCCTGTCACGCTGGGTGCTGAAACGCTTACCATTGAGCAGGCGCTGACTGAACAGCTGGAGCTGACACAATCTTACCCGGCCTTTGCCGAGAAATATGCCGCTGCTACCGGCAACACTGCCTTAGCCGACCTGGCTGCTGATAAAACCGCGCTACGGGCTTATTTAAACGAGCGCCAGATTATTGATATTGTTCGCGATCACCCCGGCCTGCTAAGCGCCCAGCAACTGGCGGATGCACTGCGCAAACAGCAACCACGACTGTATTCCATTGCGTCATCACAGGCTGAAGTAGAAGACGAAGTGCACTTAACAGTGGCGGTAGTACGTTACGATGCCTACGGCCAGCCACATTTGGGCGGCGCGTCTGGCTTTTTGGCCGAGCGTTTAGCCGAAGGTGAAAAGGTTAAAGTCTTTGTTGAGCACAACAATAACTTCCGCCTGCCACAGAGTGATGACACACCAGTGATTATGATTGGCCCGGGTACCGGCATAGCGCCATTTCGTGCCTTTTTGCAGGAACGTGATGCCCGCGGTGCCAGCGGTAAAAACTGGTTGTTCTTCGGTAACCCACATTTCACCCAGGACTTTTTATACCAGCTGGAACTGCAAAACTATTTAAAACGTGGCGTGCTAAGCAAGCTGGATGTGGCTTTTAGCCGCGATCAGGCGGCCAAGGTATATGTGCAGGATAAGCTGCGTAAACACGGTGCCGAGGTATGGCAGTGGCTACAGGACGGCGCGCATTTGTATATCTGTGGTGATGCCAACCGTATGGCCAAAGATGTACAGCAGGCACTGATTGACATCGTACAACAGTACGGTGGCAAAACTGCCGATGAAGCACAACACTATTTAGATGAATTACGCGTCGCAAAACGTTATCAGAAGGATGTCTATTAATGAGTCAGTATCCAATTAACCCAGATTTAGTGGCACCGGGCGCACTGTCTGATAACGAGCGCTTAAAAGCAGACAGCGATCATCTGCGCGGCACTATCGCCAGCGACCTTAAAGATGAAATTACCGGCGGCTTTAACGGCGATAACTTTATGCTGATCCGCTTTCACGGCATGTATCAGCAGGATGACCGCGATATCCGCGCCGAGCGCACCGCGCAAAAGCTGGAGCCGCTGCACAACGTGATGCTGCGCGCGCGGATGCCGGGCGGCATTATTACGCCACAGCAGTGGCTGGCAATTGATAAATTTGCTGCAGACAGTACCTTGTATGGCAGTATCCGCTTAACCACGCGCCAGACTTTTCAGTTTCATGGTGTGTTAAAGCCAAACATTAAACCGATGCACCAGTTTTTAAACCAGATCGGTATCGATTCTATCGCCACCGCCGGTGACGTTAACCGTAACGTGTTGTGTACCTCTAACCCGGTAGAGTCTGAGCTGCACCAGCAGGCGTATCAGTGGGCAGCAAAGATCAGTGAGCATTTACTGCCAAAAACCCGTGCTTATGCAGAAATCTGGCTGGATGAAGAAAAAATTGAAACCACCGAAACCGAACCGGTATTAGGCGATAGCTACCTACCGCGTAAATTTAAAACGGCCGTGGTTATTCCGCCACACAACGATATTGATGTGCACGCCAACGATTTAAGTTTTGTGGCCGTGGCCGAAAATGGTCAGTTAGTCGGTTTTAACGTATTGGTAGGTGCCGGCCTGGCAATGACCTGGGGCGACACCGCCACGTACCCGCGTATGGCCGATGATTTAGGCTACATCCCACTGCAGCACGTGCTGAAAGTGGCCGAGCATGTAGTGACCGTGCAGCGCGATTACGGCAACCGTTCGAACCGCAAAAACGCCAAAACCAAGTACACCATTGATCGTATCGGTATTGATGCCTTTCGCGCTGAAGTGGAAGCCCGCACCGGCGTGGCTTTTGAACCGGTAAAACCTTACAGCTTCACCAGCCGTGGCGACCGTATTGGCTGGGTTGATGGCATCGACGGCAAACAGCACTTAACACTGTTTATTGAAAATGGCCGGGTGCTCGACTTTCCCGGTAAGCCGCTGAAAACCGGCCTGGCCAAAATCGCCGCCATACATCAGGGCGATTTGCGCATGACGGCGAACCAGAATCTGATCATCGCCGGTGTACCGGCTGAGCAAAAAGCGGAAATAGACGCCATTGCCCGCGCCCACGGCCTGATTGACGACAGCCACAGCGAACAGCGTAAAAACTCGATGGCCTGTGTATCGTTCCCGACCTGCCCGCTGGCGATGGCTGAAGCCGAACGTTACCTGCCTGAGCTGGTCACTAAAGTAGAGGGATTACTTGGCAAGCATGCAATTGCCGATGAGCATATTGTGCTGCGCGTTACCGGCTGCCCGAACGGCTGTGGTCGCGCCATGCTGGCCGAAGTGGGTTTAGTTGGCCGCGGGCCTGGCAAGTATAACCTGTACCTGGGTGGCAACCGTGAAGGTACCCGTATTCCGCGCCTGCTGCTGGATAACGTTGGTGAAAGCGAGATCCTCACCACACTGGATGGTTTAATTGGCCGCTGGGCCAGTGAGCGTAGCGACAGCAGCGAAGGCTTTGGTGATTTCGTGATAAGGGCCGGTGTTGTTGCACCGGTAGTGGTACCAAAAGATGACTTCCACAGCTAAGCAAACCCTTAACCCGGCTGCAGACAGTAAGTATCAGACGATTCTGCAGCAGGACAATGCCACGCAACAGGCGTGGCTGGCTGAAGCCAATGCGCTGCTGGCGCCGCTGTCAGCAAGTGAGCGTGTGCGCTGGGCGCTGCAGCATCTGCCGTTAAACCCAATGCTAAGTTCCAGCTTTGGTATTCAGGCGGCGGTGATGCTGCATCTGGTCACACAGCAACAGCCGGATATCCCGGTGGTATTAACGGATACCGGTTATTTATTCCCGGAAACCTATCAGTTTATCGATACGCTGACAGAACAGCTGAAGCTGAATCTGAAAGTGTACAGCTCACCGCTAAGCCCGGCCTGGCAGGAAGCACGTTTTGGTAAGTTGTGGCAAACGGCTAACGGTATCAAGCAATATAACCAGCTGAATAAAGTGGAACCAATGCAACGCGCATTGAAAGAGCTGAATGTAGGCAGTTGGTTTACCGGCTTGCGCCGCAGCCAAAGCAGCACCCGAGCCGACAAAGCCATTGTCGAAATAAGCCGCGGTGTAGTGAAAATCCAGCCTATTATCGACTGGAGCAACAAAGACGTGTTTTATTACTTAAAGGAGCATGGCTTAAGCTACCATCCGCTGTGGGAGCAGGGTTATGTCTCTGTTGGTGATACCCATTCCACCCGCAAGCTGGAACTGGGCATGAGCGAAGAAGACACCCGCTTTAATGGCTTTGGCCGCGAATGCGGCCTGCATATGGACGGTGACGGTATTTAGCCGCCTAACGACAGAATAAACGCAGCTTTATTCTGTCTTAACCAATTTCTGCTCAACGATCATATCAAGGATCCAGCGTTTTGCCGGCGCATCGGCTGGCGGGTTAGCCACCGGCAACTCTTTAATCCGCACCCGGTATTCAATGCCCGGCTCTGGGCTGAAGCCTTCAATTTCGCCATAATGCAACTGCCAGTTATCGTTAGCGCTGTCGCGCACCTGCAGACACTGCATTTTACCGACACCGGTGCATGTCTTGCGTTCGGGCGCGACATAAATCAACCGGGTGCTGGCATTACTCAGATCCGGTTGCAGGCTAAACTGATACACGGTGTCATCTTTACTTAATGTCAGTATTTTACCGTCGACACTGACCCGGGGGCGCTGCTGCAGTAGCTGACTGAACTGCTGCTCGCGCTGCATAATTTCAGGCGAACACGCCATCATAGTGCTGGCCAGTTGAGAAACCACCAACTCGCCCTTATCTAAGCTGTAATTACCCATGGCATTGTTACAGCCGGTAAAACCGGCCAGGCGACCATCTGCCAGTTTTAACCGCAATGGCTTTTGTGTGGTAGATGCTGTCAGTTGCACATATTCGCCCTCGGGGACAATGGGCTGCTGACAGGCAACAAGCAAAGGTAACAGACACAGCGGCAGGATAGATTTTATTGGCATTTTAGTACTCCGTAGCGTAAACAACGCTGTGAAGTGTGCCACAGTGCGGCCGACTGTCCGCTGAACAGTAAGATAAACTTAATTATCAATTAAAACGATTAAACTGATTTGTTTTATTCGTTTTGACAATTGAAATGAGCGCGGTAACATAGCCGCAGTTGAAACATGATGTGTGAACTAACCTAAAGGAGTAAGACTATGTCTTCTATTATCAATACCAAAATTAAGCCGTTTAAAGCTACTGCGTTCCATCAGGGTAAATTCGTACCGGTTTCTGACCAGGATTTAGCAGGCAAGTGGTCTGTAGTTGTATTCTACCCAGCTGACTTCACTTTCGTATGTCCAACTGAGTTGGGCGACCTGGCTGATTACTATGCTAAGTTCCAGGAAATCGGCGTAGAAGTTTACTCAGTATCAACTGACACGCACTTCACCCACAAAGCGTGGCACGATGCGTCTGAAACTATCAAGAAAATCAACTACCCAATGATCGGTGACCCAACAGGTACTATCACCCGTAACTTCGGTGTAATGATCGAAGAAGAAGGTCTGGCACTGCGTGGTACTTTCGTTATCAACCCGGAAGGCGAAATCAAAGTTGCTGAAATTCACGACTTAGGTATCGGCCGCAGCGCAGCTGAACTGTTCCGTAAAGTTCAGGCAGCTCAGTACGTTGCTAACCACGACGGCGAAGTATGTCCAGCTAAATGGACTCCGGGTGAAGCGACATTAGCGCCTTCACTGGACCTGGTAGGTAAAATCTAAGCAGTGACTTGCTCTGCAGTTCACTGCAGGGGAACCTGACTACAGCCCGCAACACGAAGCTGTAGTTCAGCTTCCCTCTGCCAAACGATACGGTTTGGTTGCCGGGCAGGTACTGCCTGCCCGGAACACCCAACAAAAAATATAAACAGTCTGAACTTGCAGGCTGCGGCTTTTTGACGCCCGGATTTCGTATCCGCAGCATTATCGTCACAGTAATTTTGGAGTTGAATATGTTAGATACTAACCTGAAGCAAACACTTAAAACGTATTTACAGAACCTGAAAACACAAGTTGAGCTGGT
>NZ_DATCSY010000239.1:0-6648 GCF_036568245.1 Rheinheimera sp.
CAGATACCGTAGTACTAGTAGCGACATTTGTGACAAAGTACTCGTCTTGCCCGACTTTAATGACTGCTTTCTGATTATTCATCGCTGTGACCCGTGGGTTAGATAACACCTGAGCATTACCCTGCGTTTCCAATAACTTGATTACGCCATTAAAATCTGCATTTGCAAATGTGATACTGGTTGCACCACCTAGACTCTGAGTTACTGCGTTACTGACTTCAAATCCTGCATTAGTGCTTAAATTAAAACCTGTAGAACGAATACGTGAAATAAGCCTGTCCCACTGAACGCCCTGTTGATACTCATCACTTAATGTCACTTCAATGATTCTGGCTTCCAGCACTACCTGGCGTTGTAAGTGTTGCTCGGACTGCCCCAGATACGCTTTTACGGCAGCAATCTCTTCCGGCATACCACGCACAGTGACCAGCCCGGCTTGTGGTGTTACAACTACCATCCGATCCGGGCCATTACCCAGTACAGTGCTGACGGCCTTCTCCAGATCTTTCCAAAAATCGGTCTTACTTTCGCTTTGTATGGTGCTGCCATTAAACTGCTGCTGACCATACTGCTGATTCTGATTATTTAAATTTCCCTGATTCAGATTACTCTGTGATGAATTGTTGTTGCCGTTATTCTGCCCATTCTGGTTATTTTGGTTATCCTGCGATACGCCGCCCGAGTTTACGGCAATAGACGAAAACCCCTGCCGCTGCAACATCAGATAATTTACGGCGATCGTTTCGGTACGCAGGCCTGCCGGATATATTTTGTATACCATGCCCTGTTGACGAATATCAAAGCCGTATAGCTGTTGCACAATAGCCATGGTCTCTGGCAAGGTCACCTGCTTTAATTGCAACGTAATTTGCCCGCTGACAGCGGGATGTAGGACGACACTGTAAGCCGTATCCGCCACTATTGACTGGAAGAAATCTGCCATATCGGCCTGCAGAGCAGCAACATTGAAGCGCGGTAACTGAGCAGCCTGTGGCGTGTAGCCACTGGCAATCAGGTCCTGGGTCACAGCAGCAGGTACGGCCGGTACAATCTTGGCAACAGGCTGCGATTGCTCAGCCTCGCGCAGCACCTGCTGAGCTTTATCTGGCACCTGCGTAGGCGAAAACGCCTGGCAGCCACTCAACAAGACACCACCACATAACCACAACACCTTGTTTACACGCTTATTATTCATATTGTTTTATCGCTGTATTAAGTAAAGGCAGGACGAGCTGTTCGCCATTTAAATCCATAATCACTTTTGTCTGCTGAATATCCAGCACATGGTATTGCTGAAAACGTTGCCCCTTGCGCACTAATACTCCCTCCAAAATGGCAATCAGGCCATCTGGTGTCTGTTTAATTAATTGCAGTTTAGGTAGTGCCTGCGCTGCAGAACCTGCAACATTGTCTGCGGTTGCCTGCCAGCCATCGGCCGGCCGCGTTGGGTCTGCCTGTGCAATAGCGCACCATAGCAAGCAGATACTACAGACGGATAAAATCTTCATTTTCACTCACCGTACCTAATTCTATCGTCATATCAGCCAGCGGATATTCTGTTACCCGATACTGTAGCCCCTGCCAGCTCACTAACCATGGCAGCTGTTCAATACGTTGCAACACCTGATACAACTTAGCGTAGTCAGATGTCATCACCAACTTAATCGTATGCTGATACATTAATGTCGGTTCAGTCTCAGCCTGCCCGTCTAATCTGACCGGTACCGGCGGTAAAGTCTGCAGACTGGCAAGCTGGACACCCTGACTGCTTTGCAGCATGTTTTGCAGCAGTGTCACCATTTGTTCGGCACCGATAAAATGACTGGCGCTGAGTTTGATTTGCTCATTCAGTTGTACCTGTTGCTGCTGTAATACGGCCAGGCGCTCCCGGTAATCGCGGTCGATATCAGTGCTCAGTTGCTGACGCAGTTCTTCGCTCTGTTGTTGGGTTTGCTGTTGCTGGCGTTGTGTGGCATCGAGCTGCATTTTAGCTTTATCCATACTTTGCCAACCTGGCTCGAGTAAATACACCACACCGAGCCAGAGCGTTAAAATCAGGCTTCCTCCCCAGATCAGCACTTTCTCTCTGTGCTGCAATTGATTGAAGCGTTCCGACAACAGTTGCCACTGGCTCATTGTTCTACTCCTTGCCGGGCCAACAGTTCAAAGCTGACGGCATTTTTGTCAGGTACCTGCAGCATATTAACCTGGCTAAAACGCTGACCGCGGAAATACGCCAGTTTACGCAAGTTCTCCAGCCACAACGGGACGCTATCCGGGCGTAAAGCGATGCCGTTGAAACTGCTATTGTGCTGTTGCAACGAGAAAGCGGTTAACCATAAATCCTGCCGGTCAATTTGTTGTAAATGCTGCAGAACCGGGCTGTAAACCTCAGTAGCCTGCTGTTGCTGCTGACCCAAATAATTTAGCAGTTGCTGCTTTTGTGCCACACTTTGTGCAGTTGCTTCATATTGGCTGACTAGTTCAGCTGACGGCTGCCGTTGTGCCAGTGCCTGTTGGTACATGGTCATTTCTTGTTGCAACACATTCAGCTGTTGCTGCTCAGATGTCAGTTGTTTTACAAGCTGAGCCTGTTGTTGCTGCAGATAAAACCAGACTGCAAACAACACCAGGGCCAGACACAGCCAGATTTGCAGCAGCCGTTTAAGCCCTAACTTTTCACTCACCGGTTGCAGCGCATGCTGATATAAATTCACCTGCTGCTTCATACGGCTTGCTCCACACCGGCAGAACCAAGTACCGCTACCGCGGGCCAGCTCGTGATCATTTGGTGTAAATTGAGCGTTGTATCTATAGCTGTATTGCCGAGCACTTCAACCCGGCTGAAACCGGTTTGTACCAGGACATCTGCCACCACTTCTGCTTTTTGCATCAGGATGCGAATATCCCTAACCGGAGCTTGTTTGAGCTGACTTTCAAAATAGTCCATTGAGCGCTGTAGTTCGAGTTGCAGCCGGTCTAACTCACCACTACGCAGCTCGGATTCTGAGTAAAGATGCAGCCGGCCCAAACCACGGGTACGGCGGGAAAAATACAACACGCCATCACGCACTATCTGGATCAGTACTTCCTGTTCAGGCTGGTGGATAACCAGCATAGTGGCGTGCGCTGCCGGTGTGACCAATCGCGCGGCCAGCCACTCTTCAGGTTGTATTGTCAGCAGCTGCTGTCCGGCTTGAGTGACCTGCTGTACCAGCTGTTTCAGCCAGTTTAGACTGGCGACCACAACATTTATTTTGGCCTGTTGTGCGGTATGTACAGGTAAATCGATGTAATCTGCAACGATGTCTTCGGGGCTGATGCTGACCAGATCTTTGACTTGCCAGGGCAATGCCTGCAACATCTCTTCTTCTGTCAGCTCTGGTTTATCCAACTGTACTAATTGGTAAAAGTCAGGAGCCAACACCAGATGCAGACGACTGCCGGCAGGCATCACTGACAGCAATACGCGTAAGGCGGCTTGCCATTCACCTGAAGTAAACTCTGTTTGCCGGCGTAATACCGTTTTATTCCCTTTGATCTGAGTCAGACTGACAGTAGAGCTTCCCAGATACACCGCAAACAATCCAGAATGACTCGCCGATACCCGACTGATGCCTGTTATTATTTTTCTCAGCATGGCGCTGCCATTAATGTAGAGTGTAACGCTATACTAGCGGCAAATTTCGCCACTGTCATGTGCTGAGCCATGTTGTATTCATCTGATATTCAGCTAATTAAACCTAAAAAGCGCTGGCAGGCAGTGAATCATTCAGTGCTGCAACAAAAAAACATTCAACTGTGGCTATGTCACCTTGATACCGGGTTACCTGAAGTCTCTGGTAATAAATGCCTGAAACTGAAATACCACTTACTTCAGGTTGTTCAGTCCGGTTTTGCTGGAGTCGTGACTTTTGGCGGCGCTTACTCTAATCATCTGTGTGCTGTAGCTGCCAGTTGTCATGCTATGGGGCTAAAAAGTGTAGCCTATGTCAGGACAGACGAACTGGATATAACAAACCCTACCCTGGCGTTTTGTCAGCAGCAGGGTATGCGACTGATAGCATTGGATCGCGGCCGTTACCGTCAACGCTCCGAGCCGGCTTTCATCACCGGGATAACAGCTTCACACCCGGATTTGCTGCTAATACCAGAGGGGGGCTCTTCCGCTGCGGGCAGTCTTGGTGTATCTGAACTGGATTTAGCCAGCACACCTGATGGCAATGCCGACCTTATTCTTTGTGCGACAGCAAGCGGCGGCACCTTGGCAGGTATTGTAAACGGCCATGATTGTAACGCATTGGGTATTGCTGTAGTCAGAGATGCGTCCTTGCCCTCAAGGGTACAGCAGTTGATCAATAAAACCTGTGCTGAAAAGCAATGGCGGGTTGACGGTTCCTTTGCCGGCAAAGGCTATGGCCACTTTGATAGCAACCTGCTGGCGTTTTGCCGCAGCATGGCGGCACAAAAAGTATATGTTGAGCCAATTTACACGGGCAAAGCTCTGGCCGGCGCTATTAAGCTGGTTGAGCAGGACCAGATTCCATCGGGCAGCCGGTTGAGCTTTTTTCACACCGGGGGGCTGCAGGGGCTACAAGGACTGCGCCATCGTAACCTGATCACTGCAGCTGACTTTGCGCTATTATCTGGGTCAATGGCTGACTAAAATAAAAACCCTGTCCGCCCGCAACCCCTGCTTTCTGCAGAGCGAGCCATTCAGCCTCTAACTCAACCCCTGTCGCAATAACACGGACACCTTTGCCGGCAAAGCCTGCGATCAGGCCTCTGACAAAGAGTTGTTGCTCCAGATGTTGATCTATATTCCGTACCACAGAAGGATGCAGTTTAACCGACTCCAGTGGCAGTTCATCAACGTACACGGTATTGTCTATAACCAGACCTACCTGATCGACAACCAGAGCAAATCCTGCTTTGCTCAGCTTCAACATTTTGCTTTTCAGAGATTTATAGTGCCGCAACAAGTGATGCTCTGCTACCTCAATCGCAAGTTGTTGCGGGTCAATCTGTCCTGACAGCACCATCTGCTCCAACCATTGCCACCATATAGGATCAAGTAAAGACTGGACGCTGACATTAACGCTGCAACGATTGAACGTGCGGGAATCAACAGCACACATACGAGCTGTTTTAAGCAAAACATATTTATCAATCTCGCTGGCTAAGCCACAGTTATACGCCATAGGTAAAAAGATAGCGGCAGGCACACTGCCTGCTTCCTGACTTTGCAAACGGATCAAAACCTCGTGCTGCAAGATATCTCTTTCCTGCCAGGAAAATACCGGCTGAAAACTCAGGCTAAACCGATGTTCTAACAAAGCTTTATTAAGCTCGGAACGCCACCACACAGAGCCCTTGGCCTGTGGCCTGTCTTGCTGGACGAATCCATAAGCAGCATTTGGGCCGTGCAGCTGGGCTGTTTTCAACGCCATATCGGCCTCAGATAAAACCTGATATGAGGTTTGTCCGCGTCGATAGCCAGCATAACCTATATGTACAACATCCTGTTCAAGGTTCTCGCTGAAGCAACTGGCACGGCTTAACAAGACGGCGATCTTGTCGCCCAGCTTCTCCATATCCTTAGACACGAGGCCTGCCACCAGCAAGACCAGATCATTATCTGCCAGCCTGGCTATTACCGTATCACTGTAGCTGGCGATAACGCCTTGCAGAATATCAACACAAGCGCGCAGTCTTAAAAACGGCTTTGTTCCGGCAGCGTTAGGCTCTGGCACAGTCAGCTGAATAATAAACAATGCCCCAAACGCCACCTCAGAGGTATCACTTAAATAGTGCTGTAGCTTGCTCTCAAAAAAAACCCTGTTACCGATGGCCAGTTCATGATCTATCAGCCCCTGCACGCGCACCAGATGCCGCACTTCCTGATCTCGTCGTAGTAACTGTTCTAAGTTCTGCGCCACTTTATGTAAACGCTGGTTGGGTAGTGAACTGCCCCCGGAACGTAAATCCAGCTTAATTTCCAGCTGTTCCAGCAAGTTATTTACAGCTGACTCCTCATTAGCAAAGGTCTTAATCTGCCGCTGCCATAACCACCAAACCGGCATCAGAACCAACAAAAACATAAGATTAGAAACAAGATAAGCCCAGACGCCGGATGTAACTAACAATGCTTTATCAACAAAGATCAAACTATCCTGCAGTTGTAAACTGAGGTAATCAGCAGTAGCTTGCGGCTGAGTGGTCAGCCCAAAGCTCGCAGTCAACCAGCGGGGATCATCTGCACTCCCCGGCTCCAATCCTTGTGCAAGCTGAAACAAAACATATGCCTGTTGGCGTACATCGTGATACTGCATTGCAAAATGACAAATATTAAAAGCGAGCAGCAGTGCCAATAAAGCTAAAAGCTGAAAGCGACGCATCCGCTGTCTGGGGAACTGTAGTAAATACACAGCCAACTCCTTTTGTGACTGCTTACAAGTGTTAATCGTTGCAGAGCATTTGTCGAGTTTTTATCTGTGAAAGCCAGAAAATAAAAAACCCCACTCGTTAGAGTGAGGTTAGTATTGGGAGCCTGGCGGTGAACTACTCTCGCATAGCGAATGCTACACTACCATCGTCGCAGCTGCGTTTCACTTCTGAGTTCGGAATGGAGTCAGGTGGTTCCACAGC
>NZ_DATCSY010000240.1:0-2754 GCF_036568245.1 Rheinheimera sp.
TGGCCCGAACGACACAGTAGATGCACAGGGCAACCCGGTAGACAAAGGCCCGGGCGCGCATTTAAATTTTGTCGCTAACTACTTTAAAAACCGCACCTGGGGTGTCGAATTTATCGATAACAGCAATGTGGCCGGTGTAACCGCGCCGCGTATTATTGTGAACCAGTATTTTCAGCAAGCAAAAAAAGGTGGTGGCCACTCTTTTGTCCGCCGCTTCGACGAGCCGGGTGTTACCGGCTTTGGCTGGATGAGCCCCGGCGATCTGCTGGACGACTCTACCTATCTCAGTGACGGAGCCCCCTGCCCGGTGGTAACCAAACCCGCAAATGGTGTGCTACTGCACCCCGACAGTGGTTTCAATGGTGTGATCGGTGCAAATGATGGTTGTAGTGTGGTTTTTGACACTTACCCGGGGCACAGAGCGCTTAGCGCAAATGCCGATGGTGTATTGGTACCCAATGGCAGCAGCGTCGCCGCCCGGTCGCTGAAAAAAGGCGATATTATCGAATTTACCAGCTCATTTTTCTCTACCCGTCAGGTGATGGATGCCATTGGTGACAATGGCGGTGTGCGCTATTACACCAACGAGCTGACCTATGTGATGGGTCAGGGCCTGCGCCCCTGGTACGGTGTACAGCCCCGCCTGATGAATGCTCCGCTACCCGACAGCACGTTGCAAGGCGGGCTGGGGTCAATCTCATACGATTACGCCGACAACCCGAGTTTTATGTTTCAGCAACCACACAACACTATCGGCATGCAGAATATTCAGCGCTTTATGGAAGGCCGGCGCTGGTTACACACCAACTTGTGGACCGGTGAACATAACGAGTCCGGTAACGATCGCAACGATGCCGGCCGCCACCTGCAAGGCGAACATTTTAACCAGTCATCGTGCTTTAACTGCCATATCGGTAATGGCCGTAGTGTGGCGCCAACCACCTTAAACCAGCGGCTTGATACCATGGCGGTGCGGGTAGGTGAAACCGGTACCGACAGTAACGGTAATGCGCTGCCGCACCCAATTTACGGCCAGGCATTACAAATGAATGCCCGCTCAACCCGCACTGGCGACCGGCAAAACTGGGGCAACGGCGCCTGGGTATCAGGCTTTGACAGCCACGATGTCACGCTGGCCGATGGCACTGTAGTGCAACTGCGTAAACCGCAGATTGCCTTTGACGGCCCGATCCCTGGCGCCTATTCCGTGCGCTCGGCACAGCCGCTGATTGGCATGGGCTTACTGGAGGCGATAGACGATGACACTATCTTATCCTGGGTGCGCGACATTCCCGATGCCGACGGCGTAGTAGGCTCAGCCAACTACGTTTATGACCCCGAAACCGGCGACGTGCGCCTGGGCCGTTATGGCTGGAAGGCCGGCAAAGCCAGTCTGCGCCATCAGGTCGCCAACGCCGCCTTGCTGGATATGTCTGTCACCTCATCAGTGTACCCTACCCGCTTATGCCTGTTCGGGCCTGAGCACTGCGACGCCAGTAACGCCGAACCCGGCCTGCCGGATGAAGCACTGCAACTGATGACACAGTACCTGCAGCTGCTGGGTGTACCGGCACAACGCAGTGTGCAAAGCGGCTTCCCTAAAGGTGTATCCCCGCTGCCCTATCTGGACGTAGCACCGGATAAAATTGCACAGGGCGAGCAGGTATTTAAAGCAATACGCTGCAACGCCTGTCATATCAGCGATGTGCAAACCAGCAATCGCTCTGAGTTTGCAGAAGTCCGTAACCAGCGTATTAAGCCCTATACCGATTTACTGCTGCACGATATGGGTGCTGGCCTGGCCGATAACTTTGCTGAAGGTCTGGCAACCGGCAATATGTGGCGCACACCGCCGCTGTGGGGGCTGGGCTATACAGAGTACGTTGCTGATGGTGTGCCGGTAGGTTACTTACATGATGGCCGCGCCCGCACGGTTACCGAAGCCATTCTGTGGCACGGCGGTGAAGCTGAAATAATCAAAAACCGCTTTGTAAACCTGCCAACCAACGAGCGCGAAGCCCTGCTGGCATTTTTACAGTCTTTGTAACGCAAAAAGCCCGGTGTAATGCACCGGGCTTTTTTTTCAGACAATCAATGACTGTTAGCCTGCAACGCTTTGCTCAGCGGTAACAGCCGCTGGCCCTTGTTGCCGACCACGCCTGAACCACAATACCATTACCAACCCGACCGCAGCGGTAGCTGCACCGGCCAGCGGCACGGCACTTAAGCCAAAACCGGCACTGATCATCAGCGCTCCCAACATAGCGCCTAACGCATTACCCAGGTTAAAGGCACCGATATTCATCGCCGATGCCAGGCTGGGAGCTTCTGCAGCCTCCTGCACTACCATAGCCTGCAGTGGTGGCACCAGCGCAAAACTGGCAATACCCCAGAGGAAAACCAGCGGCACTACCATCACCGGCTGGGCGACGGTCACAGCAAACACCACCAGCAGCAACATAACGGCGACTAACGACGCGATAAGGGTTAAATCCATTGAGCGATCGGCAAAGCGGCCGCCAAGAATATTACCCACCGCCAGGCCAATACCGTACAACACCAGCATAGAGGTTACAAACACGGTAGAAGCCTGGGTTTCCTGCTGCAAAATCGGCACTATATACGTAAACACCGTGAACATTGCGCTGGAGCTGACCACTGTTAGCAGCAGTGCCACCAGCACCGGCTTTTTGCCCAACACCCGCAGCTCATTGCGCACATTGGCTTTTTGTTTATTCGCCATAGGCGGTAACG
>NZ_DATCSY010000241.1:0-6047 GCF_036568245.1 Rheinheimera sp.
TAGAACAGCCGCTCTGCTGTATAACTTATTTCATATCTGGCAGATTGCGGCCATAGAAAATCTCGCGCATTTCGCGGAAGACTTTTTTGCTGATCGTTTTCTGCTCTTCAGCCGTCATCGAATCCGTCCCCATACCGAACAGATAGTTGTTCAGATCAGCTTCTTTTAGCATCATCTTGGTGTGAAACAGGTTTTCCTGATAAACATTGACATCTATCATCTGAAAAGCGCGCTTGGTATCGTCATCCATAAAATTCTGAATCGACGTGATTGGGTGGTCAATATAGTGCTTGGTACCACTGATATCGCGGGTGAACCCTCTTACCCGATAATCAATAGTCACAATGTCAGACTCAAAACTGTGGATCAGGAAGTTCAGTGCTTTCAGTGGCGATATAATACCGCAGGTTGATACCTCGATATCGGCACGGAAAGTACAGATGCCATCATGTGGGTGTACTTCAGGATAAGTGTGCACACAAATATGGCTTTTATCCAGATGCGCAACGACAGCGTCAGGCCGCGGGCCGGGGTTTTCAGAGTTATCCGGGTCAACCAGCACCGGCTCTTCACTAACCAGTATCGTTACACTGGCGCCCTGAGGATCATAATCCTGCCGGGCCACATTCAGAATGTTAGCACCGATGATATCAGTCACTTCAGTCAGTATGTCCGTCAGACGATCAGCATTATACTGCTCGTCAATATATTCAATGTATTCCTGCCGGTGCTGCTCAGTTTTAGCATAGCAAATGTCATAAAGACTGAAACTCAGGCTTTTCGTCAGGTTATTGAACCCGTGTAGTTTCAATTTTTCAAAAGGCTTAACCACTTAACATTGTCTCCGCAAAAAACCGCTTGCCGGTTATAAACTAAATAATGACTATTGCTGTGCTGCCGGTTTCAACGCTGATTCCTTCACACTGAAAGAATGCGTTACTGCAACACTGCCAGATAACATAATAGATACAGAACAGTACTTCTCTGCTGACAGCTGAACTGCCCGTTCGACCTGCTTTTCACTTACGCCAAAGCCTGTTACTTCAAAATGCAGGTGCAACTTTGTAAACACTTTGGGTACAGTTTCAGCGCGCTCTGCGCTTAGTTGCACTTCACAGCCAACTACTTGTTGCCGGGCTTTTTGTAAAATGCTGACCACATCCACAGAGGAACAAGCACCGGCCGCCATTAACACCATTTCCATTGGGCTGGGTGCAACACTGTTATCTTTATTACCATCAAAAACTACAGCATGACCGCTACCGGAATGACCGATAAAGGTATTATTGTCGTGCCACTTGACTTTCGCTTCCATCATAGCCCCCGGCCAGAAAAATAAGGCCGATATTCTACGTAAAAGCGACGCAGGTATCTAGCAAATTTGCGGAGTAGTTGAGGTTAATCGAGTAAATCGGCGATGGCGTTATCAAACAGGTTTTTGATTAATAGTGAAATTTCATTAATGAGTTCGGCTTGTTGAGCAGTAGCTTTTTTTTCCAGTACGCTCGAAAGCACCTCCTGGAAATCATACATAATGCCGTCGACTTCGCGGATAATCATACTGCGGTGATTCATTTCCAACTCGGTATGCTGCGTACAGAGGCTAATGATCTGTTCTGCAATAGACTCTTCCAGTATCACACCTATAGTCTTATCAGTTTCTCCACTACCGCTTTGCTCAAATAACGACAAATGTTCTGTCAGAAACTGGATTAAATGCTCATATCCGGGTTTGTCTGTGACCATAAGTTGTTTTACACCTGGCTGCTGGTAGGAACACCAATAAGTTTTAGTTATTTAAGCAAAAAGCAGCTCAGAAAACAAATCGGGGCGAGAGCCCCGATAAGATTTATTTTGTGTCTGCTTAGAAACTTAGCCCTGGCGACAGTTGCTCAGGCATAACGACTTGCTCCAGCTCAACAGAAGCAACCGGATACGCACAATAATCGGCGGCATAATACGCACTGGCCCTGTGGTTACCACTGGCACCAATGCCACCAAAAGGTGCTGCTGAGCTTGCGCCGGTAATAGGTCTGTTCCAGTTGACTATACCGGCACGAATGCGGCGGAAGAAATGCTGATATAGCTCAGCACTGTCACTGAGCAGGCCGGCAGACAACCCAAATTTGGTACTGTTGGCACTGTCGATGGCCTGGTCAAAGTCACTAAAACGGAAGACTTTCAATAGTGGGCCAAAGTGCTCATCATCCGGGAAATCTTTTACATCGGTACATTCAATAATACCTGGCGTTACCAATGCAGTTTCCGCATCCGGCTGCTGCATTTCCAGTAACACTTTACCGCCTAGCGACACCAGCTGCTGCTGAACTGACAACATAGCTTTAGCGGCGGCGACAGAAATCATCGAGCCCATGAACGGTTGTTCCTGCGCATCATACACACCCACTTTAATGTTGCGGCTGACTTCAAGTAACCGCGCCAAAATAGCATCGCCCTGCTCACCGACAGGCAAATACAGTTTGCGGGCACAAGTGCAGCGCTGGCCAGCAGAAATAAACGCTGATTGCACGATGTCGTGCACCGCTGCATCGATGTTGCTGACATCCTGTACCAGCAATGGGTTGTTGCCGCCCATTTCCAGCGCCAGAATTTTATCCGGCCGGCCGGCAAACTGCTGATGCAGGTAATGTCCGGTGCGCGAACTGCCGGTAAAGAAAATACCATCAATGCCATCATGACCTGCGATGGCTTTGCCGGTGTCTACTTCACCTTGTAGCAAACTTAATACGCCAGACGGAATACCGGCCTGTTGCCACAGTTTCACTGTATCTTCAGCCACTTTAGGCGTCAGCTCTGAGGGCTTAAACAACACTGCGTTACCAGCCAGCAGCGCCGGCACTATGTGGCCATTGGGCAGATGTCCAGGGAAATTATAGGGGCCAAAAACCGCCACGACGCCGTGTGGCTTGTGACGGATAAACGCACGCCCCTGTGGCATCGGATTCTCTTTGTTGCCGGTTCTTTCCTGATAAGCACGAACAGAGATATCTATTTTGCCAACCATTGCCGCTACTTCCGTGCGGGCTTCCCACAGCGCTTTACCGGTTTCCTGCGCAATAGACAAAGCCATGGCTTCTTTATTGTCACTCAGTAAACCAGCGAATTTCTTTACCACTTCCACGCGCTGTTCAAAGCTCAAGCCAGCCCAGTGGTATTGCGCCTGACGGGCACTTTCAACGGCCTGTTCAACCTGCTGCACAGTCGCAGCGTTGCCCTGCCAAATCTGCACATTTTTTGCCGGGTCAAGGGAGTTAAACTGTGCGCCGTCTCCGTGCACCCATTGACCATTAATAAACTGTTCCGCGTGTTTCATTATATACCCCTGTTAAACCCGGGCTGGCCGCTCATATACGGCTCACCCTCACCCAGTCACCCGCATTAACGTGCAGTGCAGCAGCAACTGCAGAAGGTAGAGTGACGTGCTCGCTATGTTCGTTGATATCCAGCTCCAGCCAGGTTGCCCGGAAGCCTTCAAGTTGTGTGTTACTTATCAAATACGGCTGGCCTTGTTCCACTTTGCCGATGTGTACCTGTAAACGCCGGCTGTTTCGCACTGAGCGAATATGCTCTACCCGCGCTTCAACCGTAGGGCCGGCATCAAAAATGTCAACATAACCCCGGCTGGAAAAACCTTCAGCCTGTAACAATGCCAGCGCAGGTTTTGTTTTCTCGTGTACCTGGCCAATAACAGCCTGCGCCTGTTTGCTCAGCAAACTAACATAAATAGGGTACTTCGGCATCAGCTCGGCGATGAATACCTTCTGGCCAATGCCAGTCAGATAATCTGCAGTAGGAAAATCCACGCTGAAGAAATGCTCCTGCAACCACTGCCAGAATGGCGAACTACCATCGGTATTCGATACGCCACGCATTTCTGCAATGATCCGCTCAGAAAAACGATGCGGGAACTCTGCCAAAAACAAAAAGCGCATTTTTGACAGCAGGCGGCCATTGTTTTTTTCCCGGCGCTGTTCTCTGAGGAACAAGGTACATAATTCACTAACACCCGTGTAATCATTGCACAGCGTCAGGATGTCTACTGTTTTGTATACGCCAAGAGAACGTGAGCTGTGAACAACCTTACCCAAATGGTAATGATAAAATGCATCATCCAGCCCCACCGCGGCTTCCAGAGCACTGGTACCGCAAATTTCGCCGGTTTCGGTGTCTTCAAGTACAAATAAGTACCCCTCATCACCGGGACCGCTGACATTCTTACTGAATGACTGCTCTGAGCGGCTGATTTTACGCATCAGCAGCTCGTCATTTACCGGCAGTGAAGTAAAACCGTGGCCTGACTCCACTGCAATATCATACAGCGCCGGGTAATCATCCGCACGGATTGGGCGAATCACCATCATCGTCGCTTACTCCATTTTTGCTTTATAGTTTTTCGGGGCTTGCGCCCCGTAGCTTCATTTCATGCAGTCTTCACGCTGCTTAACTTTTCTTCATTCAGGCAGAAACGACCTGTTTAACCGCCTGTTCAAAACGTTGCATGCCTTCAGTAATATCGGCCTCGGTAATAACCAGAGAGGGCGCAAAACGCACAACATCAGGACCAGCAACCAACGCCATCAGCCCATGATCTGCTGATGCCAGAAAAAATTCACGTGAACGGCCTTTAAACTTGTCATTCAGCACTGCACCAAGCAACATACCCTGACCGCGGATTTCGCTGAACACCTGGTACTTCTCATTTATTGCCGCCAAATGCTGTCGGAACAGTTTTTCACTTTGCAGCACCTTAGCCAGAACGTCCGGTTGATTAACTGTGTCAATTACCGCTTCGGCTACAGCACAGGCCAACGGATTACCACCATAAGTGCTGCCGTGGGTACCCACTTTCAGATGCTGAGCAATCTCTGTGCTGGTCAGCATGGCACCGACAGGAAAACCGCCGCCGAGCGATTTCGCGGTCGTCAGAATATCCGGCGTCACGCCATAGTGCATATATGCGTACAGCTTACCGGTACGGCCAACGCCCGTCTGCACCTCGTCCATAATCAGCAGCGCCTTGTGTTGGTCACAAAGTGCACGCACCCCTTCAATAAATTCTTTTGTCGCAGGGATAATGCCGCCTTCGCCCTGAATGGGTTCTAGTACCACTGCACAGGTTTTGTCTGAAATCAGCGCCTTAACGCTATCCAGGTTATTAAATTCTGCGTGCAGCACCGCACCCGGCTTAGGGCCGAAACCGTCAGAATATGCGGCTTGCCCACCTACCGTCACAGTGAAAAACGTGCGGCCATGGAAACTTTTTCCAAACGAAATGATCTGGTCTTTTTCTGCACCATACTGCTCCAGTGCCCAACGCCGGGCCAGTTTAAATGCGGCCTCGTTGGCTTCTGCCCCCGAGTTGGCAAAATAGACCTTTTCTGCAAATGTCGCATCAACCAGCTTCTTTGCCAGACGCAGCGCAGGTTCGTTCGTCATGACGTTACTTAAATGCCACAGCTTGTTTGCCTGCGACGTCAGTGCACCAACGAGAGCCGGATGGCAATGTCCCAGGCTGCTCACTGCGATGCCGCCTGCGAAGTCAACATATTCACGGCCTTGCTGATCCCACACACGGGAGCCTTCACCTTTAACAGGGATCACACCTGCAGGGGCGTAATTAGGAACCATTACCTCATCAAACAAAGCGCGATTTACCTGTAGCTCGCCGGTCATTTTCCACTCCTCTCTCGTGTCAGGGATGTTGTGTTTAGCCGTATTATCAGCTGTTTATCAAAGCGTAGTGAACTGCATTATTGCAGAATAAATTGACGTTGTCTTGCTGACATAAAGTGCCTAAAGCCAGAAAATTCAAGGGCTACAGATAGATTTGCATATGAACTGAATAAGTACGCAGCAATAACAGACGGCGGCTTTTTTCCAAACCATCTGTGCAGTGATACCTCAACCGGTGCGCAGCCAAATAATAATGGTTAATTGATTAACATTGGCGGTTGCATGTTTATGGCGCAGATTTTTTTATTAAATTTCAACTCCCAGCCGTTTCAGATTGGTCTGCTTAAGTATCT
>NZ_DATCSY010000242.1:0-2994 GCF_036568245.1 Rheinheimera sp.
AATAACTCATAAGCGCCGATGCCGCCATTAAGGTTGGCGAGCAGACGAAAGACTTTTTCCCGGATAGACGTAAAGCGGGCGCCATTTTGTTCACATATTGTGCGGGCCCGGTTAACCAGTGTTTCTGTTGACATAGTTTGCTCCTGTCAGCAATTGACGGCAGTGTAACATATCGGGCGTTAACTGCCACGCTGTCAGGACGAAACTGCAATGGCTACAGGCGGTTGATTTGATCTTTTAGCTGATAGGATTTGTCTGTGACAATACTTTCCAGCGTGGCGACACGTTGTTTCAATTTTTCATGTTCAGCCTTCAGTTCGTCCATTTCCTTACTGCTGCCGGTTTTGTTTTTGTGTTTGTTGTAGGAGTCAAAAGCAGCAAACGCCATTGAACACACGACAACAATAACAATCATGTCAAACACACCCATTTTTTAGCTGCTCCTTGATAACTGGTTAATTTGATCTTTCAGCTGATAAGATTTATCGGTAACAATGGCTTCCAATGTAGCGGTACGTTGTTTCAACTCCGCTATTTCCTGCTCAAGTTTATCGATACCTTTGCCGGACGCCAGTTGTTGATATTTGTAACGCATTTTCATCGCATCGTAAGCAACACCGCCGAGTATGGCAACCACCACTATGATGACAATACCGATATCCATAAAGACGCTCCTCTTTAGTTTGTTAGTCTGGCAATCTTAGCAAATCAGATGCCAATCATATTAATTGTTTATAATCAAATAATTATGTCTATAGTTTGATCTGCTTTGCGGACAAATGACCAAAAGTTTAGCCAATTTAACCAGAATATAGTGGTAAACTCCGTGCTGGGTATAGTGAATAATTGTAAACCAATATGACTGATGAAGACTGGATGCAGCACGCGATTAAGCTTGCGGCCAAAGCGGAAGAGCAGGGTGAGGTACCGGTAGGGGCGGTGCTGGTCAAAGACGGTGTCATGCTAGCTGAAGGCTGGAACCAGATGATTAGCCTGAACGACCCGTCAGCTCACGCGGAAATGCAGGCAATACGTGCTGCGTCCGCTTTGGTTGGAAACTACCGCTTACCTGATTGCACCTTATATGTGACGCTGGAACCTTGCAGTATGTGTGCCGGTGTAATGGTGCACAGCAGAATTAAAAAAGTGGTGTTTGGTGCCCGTGATTTGAAAACCGGCGCGGCTGGCTCAGTACTTAACTTACTGCAGTATCACCAGTTTAATCATCAGGTGGATGTGGTGTCCGGTGTATTGGCACAGCAGTGTGCTGCACAGTTGTCAGGCTTTTTTCAGCGGCGCAGAGCCGAGCATAAAGCGCTTAAGCGCATTCAGCCTCAGGCTGATTAAAAAAGCCGAGATAATGACGACGGCGTTGATGTAGTTTAGTAACGGCAATATTGCGTTTTATCCGGCGCCTGCTGGCGGCCACATCTAACACGCGACGACGCCGGGCTTTTACCTGAGGTTTTTTCCGTTTTAGCATAGTAGCTCCTTCATCTGACCTTAACCGCTACTATGAGGGCGTGCAGCGCCGGGATCAATGGGCACTAGTTTTGCTCAACTGGTGCTGGCGGCAAGATTTCTGTACTACTCTGCTCAGTCAGACGCTGTTTCTGCTGCTCCAGCCGGTGTTCTGCCTGCTGGCGCTCGTCGACCCACAACAGGGTATCGTAGTAGCGGCGTATGTTATCAACATAAGTTACCGCTTCATCGCCACGGGCATAACCGTACTTCGTGGTCTGATAAACATTCTTCTGCCGCAGTAACGGCAGGCGCTGCTTTACATCCAGCCATTTGTCGGGATCGGCGCCATCTCGCTGGGTCAGAATGCGTGCATCTTCAACATGACCCCAACCCACATTGTAAGAGGCTAACGCAAACCACAGCCGGTCAGGCATAGGAATGCGTTCCGGTATCCGTGTCACCAGCCGGTGCAGATAGCGGCTGCCGCCACGGATGCTTTGCTGGGCGTCCAAGCGGCTGGTTACCCCCATTTGCTGAGCGGTAGGTAAGGTCAGCATCATTAAACCACGTACCCCAGTCGGGCTTTTTGCTTTGGCGTCCCAGTGTGATTCCTGGTAACTGAGTGCGGCCAGTAAGCGCCAGTCCAGCTCGCCGGCGTATTGCTCGAACCAGGGTTTCAGTGCCGGCAGCGTCTGCTCGATAGCTTCGATATACGAGAGCGTATCGACGTAATCGAATTGCTGCACATGGCCGAAATAGCGGTCTTCCAGGGCGATAAGCTCTCCGCCCTGATACATGGCACCGAAAAACTCAATTAAAACGGCATACAGTGAATCGTCCTGATTATCTGCCAGTAACCAGCTTACCGGCAAATTATCCCGCACGGTAAAAGCGATGCTCAGGTTAGGGTAAAAGCGCCGGTTGAGCGCCAGTTGATTAGAATCCGTGACCGTGTAAGCAATATTACCGTCTACTACCTGTTGCAGGATCTCTTCGGCATCCAGTGTCGGGTCTTGTTGCCATTTCAGCATCGGATGGTCCTGTTCCAGTTGCTGCAGTGTTTCCGCATGACTACTGTCTTTTACCACGACTATGGTATCTGTCAGATCATCTACTGAGCGTGGCCAGGTGTTACCCTGCTTAAACACCAGCACTTCATTAATCCAGCGGTATGCAGGGGAAGAGCGGTACTTACCTTTACGTATTTCAGTGAGGGTTAAACCGCCGGCAATATAATCAACCTGGCCCGTCTCAAGTTTTTGCAGTAGTTCATCCAGGTGATAACTCGGGAACAGCTCCAGTTTCACACCTAGTTTGTCTGCCAAAGCCTGGCTCAGTTCCAGCTCAAACCCGGTCGGGCCGTCTACGCCAACATAGTAACTGGTGGGGCCGTGCAATACGCCAACCTTTAAAGTATCTCTCTGATATATATCGAAAAGCTGGCTCTGCTGTGGTTCTGGACTACAGCCGGTAAGCCAAATCAATACCAGTAGCCAGTAGCCACTTCTACGCATGCATTCTACTCATTAC
>NZ_DATCSY010000243.1:0-23606 GCF_036568245.1 Rheinheimera sp.
CACCGGTAACGTTTAACGCACCGGTTCAAGGCCGGCTAGCCATACGTCAACTGAGTTTTGCCTATCCGTTAGCGGCGGATAAAACGGTACTGCAGCAGCTTGATATGGAGATTAAACCCGGTGAACGTATAGCGCTGGTTGGCCCAAGCGGTGCGGGTAAAACCACACTATTCCAACTGTTGCAGCGTTTTTATCAGCCGACCAGCGGCCAGATCCTGCTCGACGATGTTGATATCAGCAGTGTCGATTTGGCCGAGCTTCGCGCCAGGTTTGCGCTGGTGCCACAGGAGTCGGTGATCTTTGCTACTTCAGTACTGGAGAACGTGCGTTATGGCCGGCCGGAGGCAACAGAGCAGGAAGTGATCGCTGCCTGTATTGCCGCGCGGGCAGACAGTTTTATCCGCGAATTCAGCGATGGCTATGCCACACAACTGGGAGAGCGGGGCGTGCGGCTTTCCGGCGGTCAGAAGCAGCGTATTGCTATCGCCCGGGCTATTCTGGCAGACAGGCCGGTACTACTGCTGGATGAAGCGACCAGTGCGCTGGATGCTATCAGTGAACAGCAGGTGCAGCAGGCGTTGGACAACCTGATGCAGGGCAAAACGACGCTGATTATTGCGCACCGCTTAGCCACGGTAATTAATGCCGATCGCATTTTGCTGCTGGAGCAGGGCCGGTTAATCGCCAGTGGTACGCATCAGCAGTTGCTGCAAACCAGCCCGCTGTATCAGCAGCTGGCACAATTGCAGTTGCTGAGCTAACGGCATGTTTAAATGACTTTAGCGATATACATCAAAAGGGTAAGCGGTAAAATGCCAGCTATACTAAAGCCGTTTTCAACATCTGGTTTGCTAAGGAGAAGGTTATGTCTAAAGTTCAGGCTGTTCCGGCAGGTTATGCTGCAGTATTACCCTATCTGGTGATTAAAAACGCTGCTAAGGCACTGGATTTTTATCAGAATGCGTTTGGCGCTGAATTGATTATGCGGATGGATATGCCATCGGGTGCAGTCATGCATGCCGAGCTGCGCATCGGCGCGGCGGTATTTATGCTCAGCGAGCAGAATGATGACTGGGGCAGTAAAAGCCCGGATATGCTCGGTGACAGCCCGGTAACACTGATGTTGTATGTGCCTGACGTAGATACGTTTGTTGAGCGTGCAACCGTAGCTGGCGC
Source organism: Rheinheimera sp. (assembly GCF_036568245.1). GTDB lineage: Bacteria > Pseudomonadota > Gammaproteobacteria > Enterobacterales > Alteromonadaceae > Alishewanella. The sequence goes on from NZ_DATCSY010000243.1 coordinate 1,177, forward strand.
TAAGCTGGTGATGCCGGTCGCTGACCAGTTTTATGGTGATCGCAGCGGTTGTCTGGTTGACCCTTTTGGTCATCGCTGGATGATCTCAACCCATATTGAAGATGTCAGTGAAGAAGAAATGGCAAAGCGTTCTGCAGAACTGTTTGGTGGCTGATAACGGTTGCCATTAAGGTGGATATTTTCGGAGGGAGAATGAGGCTGTTTAGTTATTTTGCGCTGTGTCTGGTGCTGGTCAGCGGTTGCAGCACGGTGCACAAGCCGCCGGTTGAAGCAACTGCGCAGAGCGCACAGTTGTTGCGTCTGGATTACATTAGCAGTATCGACGATGCCGCCAGGCAATATTTTGTCTATTTACCCTCCGGCTATCAGCAAAATACGAATAAGAAATGGCCAATGCTGCTGTTTTTACACGGCAATGGTGAGCGCGGTAACGGCCTGGACGAGCTGGATTATACGCTGATCCATGGCCCGCTATATGAGGCGTGGGTCCAAAAGCGTGACCTGCCTTTTATTATCGTGGTGCCACAACTGCATATGTTTGGTATGGATAAAGTACCTTATATTGCCAACCGCAGCCGCGATGCTATTCCTGCACGGCTGAAGGATGGCGTACCGGCAAGGCCGGCAATGTTTCCATCCGACAAACCGATAGTGCCGGCAGCCATTGCCGGCGATATGTCAGCTGTGCCGCCGCTGTTGCCTGATGGCTGGGAGCGGGCTGAACAGGATCTGCTGACAATCATGAACAAGGTTCAGCAGCAGTTTAATGTCGACGCACAGCGGCGCTATTTAACCGGCATCAGTTATGGTGGTTTTGGCAGCTGGTACTTAGCCAGTAAGCAGCCTGAGCTTTTTGCAGCGGTTGCGCCCATTGTTGGCTGGGGGCATCCGGATTTAATGGCACCTATCGCCCTTGCCCAAACGCCATTGTGGGTGTTTGCCGCCGGGCGCGATCTCGCCATCAATAAAAACTACTTTTATCCTGGCATAGAAAGGCTGCGCCAGCTCGGACATGACAACGTGCGCTTTAGCATGCTGGAGCAAGCCGGGCATGACGCCTGGAAACAGGTGTATGCCGGCTCAGATCTGTACCTTTGGTTATTGCAGCACCAGTTGCAGAGCACTGCTGAAAACCAGTAGGCCCGCCAAGCGCCGGCACAAATTAAAGTGCTATCGCCCGGTTACGGCCTTGTTGTTTCGCCAGATACAAGGCTTTATCGGCGCGGGCGAATACTTCATCGAAGTATTCTTCCTGCCCGGTTGCCAGAGTGGCAACACCAATGCTGGCGCTGGTGACTATGCCTTCCGGCTGCAGTTGATGCAGGCTTTGGCACAGTTGGCAGGCCTGCTCTGTGGCACTTTGCAAATCGTAGCCGGTTAACAGTACGACAAACTCCTCACCCCCAAAGCGTGCGACATAGCGATCTTCGGCAGCGAAAAGTGTCTGCAGCATGACGGCAATGCGCTTTAACACCTTGTCACCAACCTGATGACCGTGTTGATCGTTTATCTGCTTAAAATGATCGATGTCGATAACCAGTACTGACAGTGCCGTTTGCTGGCGGTTTGCGTCGGCAAAGCGTCTTTTCGCCAGCTCGGTTAAGAAGTGACGGTTATACAAGCCGGTAAGATGATCTTTGGTTGCCAGCTCTAACAAGCGCTGACGCTCGCGGGTTAGCTGCTCAATTAAGCGGGTGGAGGAAATCAGGTTATTAATGCGGGCAAACAGCTCTTCATCCAGCACCGGCTTGGAGATGTAATCATTCGCGCCCGATTGCAGCGCCTGGATACGGCGGTTAATACTCTCCAGGCTGGTGACCGCCAGAATAGGCGTTTGCGCAAAGCGGCTGTCGGCGCGCAAATCACGGATAAAATCGATACCGGTTTCATTATCCTGCAGCACGATATCGGTCATGATAAGTTCGTATTTATTGCTGCTCAGCAGTTGCATGGCCTGGGCGATAGAAAATGCATGATCCATCTGCAGCCCAAGCCGTTTTAACTTGGCATCAGTGGCCTTGGCTACCGTCAGGCTGTCTTCAAGGTATAAGGCTTTGCCGCTGATGTTATAGCGAAAGGGCCCCAGCGGGATCAGTGTATGCAGGCTCTATTCCAGCCTGGGCAAATCATCTTTGCGGATAATATCCGTAGCACCGGCAGTGAGTGCTGACGATAACAGTGTTGGCTCGGTTTCTGAAGTAACGATAAAAATCGGTACCTTGGCATTTTGCTGGCGCACCAGCCGGCAAAATTCGATACCGGTAAGATCGGGCAAATACATGGCAACACAAATTATCTGAAAACGCTGCAGTTTCAGCTGCCTGAGCCCGGCAATCGCTGAGTCGACAAAGGTAAGCTGAAAATCGTAACTTTCAAGCATCCGCGACAGGATACGCTGGTAGGTCGGGCTGGGTTCTACAATTAACGCGTCCATTGAATGTCCGTTTTTCAATCAGTTAACGGCCATTCTATAGCAAAAAAAATACAACACAAAGACAACATCCGACGCTGTTGTTAGTGGCAATATTGCGTCAGATCAAAACCCCACTCAGCGCAAACGCTAGAATGAGCGCCTTTTCAGTCTGGGCAAAAGCAATGAGAAAACCTGAGTTACTGTCGCCTGCGGGCAGCTTAAAAGCAATGCGTCTGGCGTTTGCCTACGGTGCTGATGCCGTGTATGCCGGGCAGCCGCGTTACAGCCTGCGCGTACGTAATAACGAGTTCGATTTAGCCACACTGGCCGAGGGCATTAGCGAAGCACACCAGTTGAAGAAAAAGTTTTATGTGGTGGTAAACATTGCGCCACATAACAGCAAGCTGACGAGCTTTGTGTCTGATATGGCAGCGGTGGTGGCGCTTGGGCCCGATGCACTGATCGTGTCAGATCCCGGCGTTATTTATCTGCTGAAACAACATTTTCCCGCTACGGCGCTGCATCTGTCGGTGCAAGCCAATACGGTTAACTGGGCAGCGGTAAGGTTCTGGCAGTCGCAGGGCGTAGAGCGGGTCATCTTATCGCGTGAGTTGTCGGTGGAAGAAATAGGCGACATTCGCCGGGAAGTGCCGGACATGGAACTGGAAGTGTTTGTGCACGGTGCGCTGTGTATGGCGTACTCCGGGCGCTGTTTGTTGTCGGGCTACATTAATAAACGTGATCCTAATCAGGGCGCCTGCACCAACAGCTGTCGCTGGCCGTATCAGGTGCATGCGGCGCGCGAGGATGAGGTCGGGCAGTTTAACCCTGTCAGCACGCCCGCATTGCTGGAGGAACAGGGCCGCCCGGGCGAGCTGATGGCCATAGACGAGGATGTGCACGGTACTTATATTCTGAATTCGAAAGACTTGCGCGCCATTGAACATGTACCGGCGTTGACAGCTATGGGCGTGCATTCGCTGAAAATAGAAGGCCGGACTAAATCACCATACTATGTTGCCCGCACTGCCCAGGTGTACCGGCAAGCGATAGATGATGCGGCCGCAGGCAAGGCGTTTAACTCACAACTGCTTGGCGAGCTGGAGGGCATGGCCAACCGCGGCTTTACCGAAGGTTTTCTGCGCCGGCATAAACCACAGGATTTACAAAATTACGACACCAGCCATAGTGTGGGAGAGCAGTTGCTGGTAGGCGAGTTTATAGCTGAACAGGACGCAGATGGTTTTGCTTTGCTGGAAGTGAAAAACCAGTTTGCCGTCGGGGATGAGCTTATGCTGATGACCCCACAGGGCAACCGTGCTTTTGTACTGCAGGCGCTGCGGGATAAACAGGATAATGACATAGTGCTGGCGCCGGGTGCTTGTTATCAGCTAAAGGTTAAATTGGCCGGACAGCATGATTTACGCTTTGCCATGCTGGTAAAGCAGCTGCCACATAACGTTAAGGCTGCGTCGCAGCCTTTAGCTGTGCCGGCAGGTTAGCCATGCCGGCGCTGATTGAAGCCAGTTGTATTAACTGCGATATGTGTGTGCCGGAGTGCCCGAATGATGCTATCAGCCGTGGCGATAAACACTATGAAGTGGACCCGGCACGCTGTACAGAATGCATCGGCTTTTACGACAAACCGACCTGTATTGCAGTATGTCCGATAGATTGTATCGAGTTAATTGCATGATAAATTTGGGCTTTTTTTAAGCTTAGTCATGCTCAATTCAGCCGGCAGCCGTATCCTGTGTTACGCTTAATGCAGTGTAACTATTGCCGGAGACCCTATGGAAGCCAATCATGTAGAAGTACGCCATCTTACCCGTCAGGATATGACCGAACTACGTAAAGCCTCTGAACAGGTGTATCAGGATGCACCTTTACTGAGCTGGACAGAGCCTGTCGTTGATACCTTGTTGACGAAATTTCCTGATGGCCAGCTGTGTGTCTGCGTCGATGGTAAAGTGGTTGGCTGTGCGTTTTCGCTGATTATTGATTACCGTAAATTCAGTGATGAACACACTTACGAGCAGATAGTCACCGGTTTTTCGTTTGAAAACCACGATCATAATGGCGATGTACTGTACGGCATAGAGGTGTTTATTCACCCTGATTACCGCGGTTTGCGTCTGGCCCGGCGGTTGTATGATGCCCGCAAAGAGCTGTGCGAAAACCTGAACTTACGCGCCATCATGGCAGGTGGCCGGATGCCTAACTATAACCAGTATGCTGACAAGCTAAGTGCAAAGCAGTATATCGAAAAAGTAAAAGGCAAAGAGATCCATGATCCGGTGCTGAGCTTTCAGCTGGCGAATGGTTTTCATGTCCGGCGCTTACTTAAAGGCTATTTGCGTGGCGATGTGTAGTCGCAGGAATATGCAACATTGCTGGAATGGGCCAATATTTACTACACCAAATCAGTCAAACTGATCAACGCGCCTAAAGCCGAAGTGCGGCTGGGGTTGGTGCAGTGGCAAATGCGCAATATGGCCAATATTGAACAGCTGTTTGAGCAGATGGAGTTTTTTGTAGATGCGGTATCCGATTACAAAAGTGACTTTATTCTGTTTCCGGAGCTGTTTGCCGCGCCGCTGATGGAACACTACAACCACCTTAGTGTAACCGAAAGCATCCGCCAACTGGCAAAGTACACCGAAACCATCCGCGATAAATTTATCGAGTTTGCTATTGCGTATAACATCAACATTATTAGCGGCAGCATGCCGTATCTGGTAAAAGGCAAGTTGTATAACAGCGGCTTTTTATGCCGCCGTGACGGCACCTGGGAGCAGTACGACAAAGTGCATGTTACGCCGGCAGAGAGACGCAATTGGGCCATGAGCGGCGGTAACCGTGTTGAAGTGTTTGATACCGATTGCGGCAAAATCGGCATTATGATTTGCTACGACGTCGAGTTTCCGGAGTACGCCCGGTTATTATCTGAGCAGGGTATGAATATTCTGTTTGTGCCGTTTTTAACCGATACCCAAAATGGTTATACCCGGGTGCGTCACTGTGCAATGGCGCGGGCGATTGAAAACGAATGTTATGTCGCCATTGCCGGCGCGGTGGGAAATTTAGCCCGGGTGAATAATATGGATATTCAGTATGCGCAATCGGCGCTGTTTACGCCATCTGACTTTTCTTTTCCCACCACCGGCATAAAGGCTGAAGCAACACCTAATTCTGAAATGCTGCTGATAGTCGATGTTGACCTGGACTTACTGAAAGAGCTGCACAGTCATGGCAGCGTGAATACGCTGAAAGATCGCCGCCATGATGTCTATCAGTTGTCGTTGGTAAAACCGAATGTGAAATAACGCCGCTACTGCTGCAACAGGCTTAAAAAGGTGTCCCAGCTGTGCGCGTCGGCCTGGCGGTTGTATTCAAATGGCATGCCGAATTTTTTGCCATTTTCTGTTGCCTGTTTGTCGGTAAAGCTGTGTTTGGCGTCCGGATAGTTCAGCAGATCAAAGCGGGCGCCGGCATTGGCCATTTCCAGCGTAAAGTCACTGACTTGCTGTGCCGGCACAAAGGGGTCTGAACCGCCGGTAGCCACCAGAATGTGAGCTTTAACCTGGCCTTTTTCCGCTGGCGCCTGCGTACCCAGCATGCCATGAAAACTGGCGACCCCGGCCAGATCGGCGCCTTTGCGGGCCTGATTAAGTACCACAGCACCGCCGAAGCAGTAACCAATAGCATATAGCCTGGCAGGGTCAACCGATGGCAACTTCGCCAGTGCGGTTTTGGCTGCATCAAAGCGGGCCTGCATTTTTTCTGAGTCGGCCAGTGCCTGCTGCATAAAAGCTTTGGCATTATCCGGATGTTCAGCCACTTTGCCATGGCCATACATATCAACCGCTACGGCGCTGTAGCCAAGCTCAGCCAGTAGTCTGGCGCGGCTGCGGGCATAATCATTAAAGCCCCACCACTCGTGCACTACAATAACGCCGGGTCCGGCACTTTTGGTGTCGCTATTGCTGTATATCACCATCTGGCCCAGTCCGTCTGGCATACTCAGTGTTTGCTCTGTTACGGCGCTGTGGCCGGCAAAGCTGATAAACAGCAGTAAGGTTGCTGCAAGATAGTTTTTCATGGCATGTCTCCACAGATTGGCTGTTGTCAGGATGTAGTACGCGGCCAAAGCTACGTTAGCTGAGTATCAGCATAGTGGTAAAATACGCTAACAGCCTCATTCTTAAGAGGCATATTCGTCATTTGATATTCTGCGCTGACAGCTGAATTGATAAGAGAAGAGCAACCAATGATTAAACCGATTACCGCGGAGCAGGCCATGCGTTATAGCCGCCAGCTGATGCTGCCGCAACTTGATTTTCGCGGCCAGGAGTCGCTGCTTGGTAGCAAAGTATTGTTAATTGGCATGGGCGGCTTAGGTTGCGCCGCAGCGCCTTATCTGGTGGCAAGTGGCGTGGGCAGTATTACGCTGGCAGATGATGACAGTATCGATAGCAGCAATTTGCAGCGGCAAATTCTGTATCGGGAGCATGACGTTGGCCTTAACAAAGTGGAACAAGCGGCAGCGAGCTTACGTCAGCTAAATAGCGAGATTTCGGTTAGTGCTCTGTCCCGGCGGTTGAGCGACAGCGATTTAGCAGCATTGGTGCCTGAGTTTTCCCTGGTACTGGATTGCACAGACAACTTAACCAGCCGCAATGCAATCAACGCGGCCTGCGTTCAAGCACGTGTGCCGCTGGTGTCAGGCGCGGCTATACGGTTTGAAGGCCAGGTAGCCAGTTTCAGTATGCAGGGTGATGATGCCTGTTATCACTGTTTAAGCCAGCTGTTTGGCGAGCAGCAGTTAAGCTGTATGGAAGCCGGCATTTTGAGCCCGCTGGTCGGTATTGTTGGTAGCATGCAGGCGCTTGAAGCGGTGAAAATTCTGGCCGGTGTCGGCACGCCGTTATACGGTAAGCTACAACTGTTTGATGCGTTAACCTGCCAGTGGCGCCAGTTAAGCCTGAACAAAGACCCGTTGTGCAGTGTATGCGCAACCCCGGCACCAAAAACCGAATAATCACAGGAGATACCATGACAGCACATCAGGCACAGATGGAGGGGTTTGCTAAGTACAACGCCGAATTTAACCACCGGTTGTATGGACTTGTTGCCGGGCTGACTGACACAGAGCGTAAAAAAGATATGGCAGCCTTCTTTGGCTCGATACACGCTACGCTTAACCATATTCTGCTGGCGGATAGGATCTGGCTGGGCCGTTTTGCCACTGCATTTCCCGCTATGCAGTCGTTACAACAGGCAGAACTGGTGCATAAGTTTGGTTCATTACGAGACGAGCTCTACGCTGACTTCGCTGAGCTTAACGCGCAAAGGGCGATTACAGATCAGCTGATTATCCGCTGGGCGGCGGAGCTGACCGCTGAGCAGTTGGCCAGTAGCATGAAGTACCGTAACTCCCAGGGCGTGCTGCGCGAGCATCCCACCTGGGTTGCGGTCGCGCACATGTTTAATCATCAAACCCACCACCGTGGGCAGATCACCACCTTGCTAAATCAGCTGGGCCACGATGCCGGCGTGACCGACTTTGTTGCTTATATTACTTAGCCAGCCTGAGTTGTGATGAGCGCTTGCGGCAGATCAAAGTTACTGCCGCTTAGCCGCTTTATACTGGCGTCGCCGCTACCGGCAGCTGTTATAACAGAGGCGAGAATGCACAGTATTAAATGGGATCCTGAGTTAATCAGTAAGTACAACATTAACGGCCCAAGGTACACCTCTTACCCAACTGCGCTGTCGCTATCAGAAGATTTTGATTTATCTGTTATTCCCGGTGCCATCCGCCGCAGCCAGGACGAGTTGAGTCTGTACCTGCATATCCCGTTTTGCCATCAGCTGTGTTATTACTGCGGCTGCAATAAAGTCGTTACCCGCCATCAGCATAAAGCCGACATTTATCTGGACGCTTTAGTGCAGGAAATGCAGCTGTATGCGCCGCTGCTCGATACCAAACGTATTAAACAGCTGCACTTAGGTGGTGGCACCCCCACATTTCTGACGGAAGTGCAGCTAAGCCGGTTGATGGCCATGCTGCACAAATACTTTACGCTTAACGCCGATGCCGAAATCAGCATTGAAATAGACCCGCGCAGTTGCAGTGACGACAAGCTGAAACATCTGCGTAGCCTGGGGTTTAACCGGGTGAGTTTTGGTGTACAGGATCTGGATGAAAAAGTGCAGATTGCGATTAACCGTGTGCAGGACACTGAGCTTATCCGCCATCAGGTGGCGCTTAGCCGCGAGCTGGGGTTTAGCTCGGTTAACCTGGATCTGGTATATGGTCTGCCGTTTCAGCAACCGGCCAGCTTTGCCCAGACGGTAGAAGAGATTATCCGCTTAAACCCTGACCGCATTTCACTGTTTAGCTATGCCCACTTGCCTGAGCGTTTCGCGGCGCAGCGAAAAATTGCCGACAGTACCTTACCGGATGCGCCGGCGAAACTGGCGCTGATGCAGCTGGCAGTTAGCCGTTTTGTTGCGGCCGGTTATCAGTTTATTGGTATGGATCATTTTGCTAAACCCGATGATGCGCTGGCTAAAGCGCAGCAAGCAGGCAAGCTTCAGCGTAATTTTCAGGGCTACACCACATCAGGGCAGGATGCGCTGGTTGGCCTTGGCGTATCATCTATCAGCCAGGTGAATGGCGTACTGTGGCAAAATAGCAAAGAACTCACCGACTACTATGCGTCAGTAGGTGCCAGTGAGTTACCGGCGCGACGCGGTTTTAGTTTAAGCGCCGATGATAAATTACGTGCCGCACTGATAAGCCAGTTAATTTGTCATTTCGAGCTGGATATTACCGTGTTTAGCCGCAACTGGCAGTTACCACATTTTTGGCATTATTTTAGCGATGCGCTTGAGCGGCTGCAGCCCTTTATGGAAGATGGCCTGGTTGAAATATATGCAGAGCGTATAAAAGTTACATCTACCGGCAGGCTTTGGGTGCGCAGTATCTGCGCATGCTTTGATGCTTATTTAAATACCGGCCAGCAACGCTATTCAAAAGTGGTATAAAAAACGACCAGCAAGACGCTGGCCGGTGTCAATTAACTCACCGGCCAGTTTTACAAGCTTTGCTACTGGTTCAATTAACCAACAAACTTAGATAATTCTTGCTGGCGTTGTTGCTCAGGCATGTCTGTCAGCTTGCGGATTAGTGAATCGCTTGGCCGGATCAACGAGCCCTGTAAAGCTTCTTTTAAAAATTTACGCACGTTCTGCCGGGCTTCAATACGGCTTTGGTCATTCTTGCTCAGCAGCACTTCGCACTCTTTTGATGTGGGTTCAAATCCCAATTTACGGCTATAGGCCACAAGGTAGCTTTCAGCGGAGTTGGAAGCTGCCAGCTGGCAGTATTCAGTATTTGAATAAGTATAAGTATTGTTACTTGCATGAACATTTAAGCTTGCTGCGGCCAGAGCCGCCGTTAATGCGATTGATAGCAGTTTCATTTGTAACCTCTGTAGAGCGATGTTGATATACGCTCATGGTATAAAATGCAGGTTACAGTCCTGTGTAAGATACACGAGATAAAATAAAGCGTAATAGATAAATAAAACTAATGCAGTGAAAGCGCAGCAAGTTAAATCAGCTGCCACTTTTATAGATATGACTTGGTTTTTGCCGTAACTGACTTTCGGGTTGTATTGTCAGCAATTCGCTTTACCGAAATGATATAGCCTTCGCCTTGATACCCCAACTAAAGTGCTGAAAAAAATAACAACAGCAGGGTAGTTGTACCTGCAAAAAACTAAGTACACCCCGGGGAGGATAAGACATGTTAAAGCTTAATACTATAACTATGGCCATCGTGATGGCTTGTGCATTACCGCTTGGCGCGCAGGAAACTGAGCAGACAGCGGATGATACAGCGAACCAAGCATCAGCAAAAAATAACACCGCAATCGAAGTGATTTCGGTAACCGCAACCAAGCGTAAAACCAAATTAATGGAAACACCCGTAGCAATATCAGCGCTCAGTGAAGCGCAGCTTAGGCAAAGCGGGGTTAATAACGTAAAAGACATCGCCGACTTAGTACCTGGGCTGGATATTTCAACCGCAACTGATCAGGCAGCGCCGGTTATTTCAATGCGTGGCGTGCGCTCTACTAACATTACGGAGCTGGGCGATCCGGCGGTAGGTGTGCATTTAGACGGTATTTACTCGCCGCGTATGCAGGGCGCACTGGCACTGATGTACGATGTAGAGCGGGTTGAAGCGCTACGCGGGCCACAGGGTACGCTATTTGGCCGCAACTCAACGGTGGGCAGTATCAATGTTATTTCAGCTAAGCCCGATTTTACCGGTGTTTCTGGCAATATTAATGCTGAAGCAGGCCGGTTTAACAGCAAAAACCTCGGCGGTTTTATTAACATTCCGCTAAATGATGAATTTGCTGTTCGTATTGCGGCTAAAGGCTTAAAGCGCGACTCTTACCTGGAAGGTTACTGGGACCCAAACCAGTATGACACCCGTCGTTTGAGCGACGAGGTACTCAATGCTCCGGTTATTTCAGAAGACTCCTATCAGGGCGTTGGTTCAACCGTCACGCAGCGGGAAAACTGGTGGATAGATGGCGCTGGTACTAACCCTGAAGCACAGCGCGTTCGCGCACTGACACCGGCCGACAAAAGCGATTTTTATAACAACGCTAACGAACACTCATTTCGCATCAGTACCTTATGGCAGCCAGCGCACGGACAGTTCAGCAACCATACTGTTTTTCAGCAATATGTGAACGACAGCGCCGGTACGCTGGATTTAGTTAACTGCGATCAGTTGCGTGGCCGGCCGGCCGAATTTGGCGGCGATTGTTCATCGTTTTTACCCAGCGATAATACCTATCAGGCGGTGGTTAACGTACCGGGTGAACTGAACCTTGATATTACTTACCTGCGCAATACGCTGAACTACACGCTCAGCGATGAGATGAGCCTGGTATGGCTGCTGGGTTATGAGAAAATGGAAAGGTCCTCCGCCCAGGACAGTGAAACCGGCTTAGACCCTTGGGATGGCGCTATCTATTTCCTCAAAGGTACCGGCGCGAAATCTTACTCGACCGAGCTGCAGTTACAGTCTGACGAGTTTGGCGATCTGGTGTGGATTGCCGGTATTAATTATTTCCACGAAAAGACCACAACCGTAGGCTACTACGATAACCCGATGGATGACAAAGCATTCTGGGATCAGCCGGATCGTTCAACCGAAGCTTATGCGTTATTTGGCCAGGCCACATACAACCTTAGCGAAGATTTACACGCAACCTTCGGCTACCGTTTCAGCCATGAAACCAAGCAGGATAAAGGCGGCCGCACTTACCGCTGCTCTAACGCCGACGGCTGTGCGCCGGGCTGGTTAAACCGGACTGTACTTAATGAGTTACCGGTGGATTATTTTAATGACCCGGCACTTTATGCCTCGTACTTTGAAAACGATAATAAAGGCCAGTGGCGTAACCACGATTTCAGAATCGGCCTGGATTACAACCTGAGCGCTGATACCATGCTGTACAGCTATCTGGCGTCGGGTTTTAAAGCCGGTGGCATAGGCGATGTGTTTGAAGTGGTAAACGACAGAACAGGCGAAGTCAGCCGCTTTGAAACCCAGTTTGACCCGGAAAAAGTGCTGACGCTGGAGCTTGGCGCCAAATCGAGTTTCTTCAATAACTCGCTAAACCTGCAAGCGGCGTTTTTCTATACTGACTACACCGATATGCAGTATGCCTCTGTTGGTTCTATCGGCAATGTGGAGCGCTTATCACCGGTAGAAGATGAAAACGGCACGCCGATCCTGGATGATAACGGCATGCCGATCCTGGATTATCAGAACCAGCCGGTGATTGCCTACTACACGCAAAACGTGCCGGGCGCCACCATTAAAGGCATCGAGTTTGAGTTTGACTGGAAACCGTATCAGAACGGCCGTATCACCGGTTATGCCACCTGGACCCATGCCCGTGTTACCGAGGATTGGATCACCAAGTGGGATTACGACCCGGAATACCTGTTTGGCCTGTCGTATGAAGACTCGATAGACCCGGAAAACACGTTGCTGACCACGAACCTGAAAGGCAATGACCTGGCAATGACGCCGCGCTTTACTGCCAATGTCAGCTATACCCATAGCTTTGACTTAGGTCGGTTCGGCTTTGTGCACGGCTGGTTTAACCTGAGCTGGAAAGATAAGTCTTACACCACCATCTGGAATCTGGATAAACATCTGGACGACATGGACTTTACCGTCAGCGATGAAGCCGCGCTGTACATTACCGATAAACGCGATGCCTACACCATGGTAAATGCGTCATTAAAATATGAACCGCAAAGCCAGGCCTGGTACGCCGAAGTATTTATCAACAACGCCACTGACGAAGTGGTGCAGTACTGGAACAACACCGGCAAAGGTATTAATAAAGGTAGTTTTGGTATGCCACGTTACTACGGTATCCGCGCTGGCTTTAATTTCTAACGCCAGCTCTTCAATACTGCGCCCGGGCAGCAGCTTTGTGCTCCGGGCGCTTTATCCCGCAACAGACAGGACATCATGATGAAAAACACTATCAACCTCATCTGTGCTGCTTTTTGTTTTGTTAGCACTACCACGGCCCACGCCGGCTACTTTAAAGATGACTTTAGCTGGGGCTTTAACAGCGGTATCTGGTCTGCCAGAACCGGCAGTAATGGTTCACCCTTTGGCTGCGCCTTTGCGCCGGGTATGGTTTCGCCAAGCTCGCACGGTATTACGCTGGCGCTAAGCCAGGGCAGCTGTGCAGAGCTGCAAAGCCAGGCAAGTTATGGTTATGGCAAAGTGCAGGGCGCGCTGAAAACCGGCAATACGCCGGGTACTGTAGCGTCAATCTTTACCTACACCTCCTGGTGGGATGCGCCCGGCCGGGCCTGGCAGGAAATCGATATTGAGTTTTTGCCGTCGCTTGGCAATGTGGTACATACCAATGTGATTTATCAGCCTCAGGGCGGCACTTATCAAAGCTGGGAGCTCGACATCGACCTTGCTCAATATGGCCTTAACATTCAGCAGAACCTTTTAACTATTGGTTTTGACTGGAGTGCAAGCCAGATCCGCTGGTATGTGTATGATGCCAGTGGCAATGAGCAAACCCTGCGCACGGTTTACAAAGATAATGGCGATGGTTATCTGGCAAACGATGAAATCCCGGCTTATGCCTGGCCGGTCGACAATACCAGAATCATGCTTAACCACTGGCATGGCGACAATTCTCAAAACGGCTTTTACTTTCCGGGCCAGTACTTTGGCGACACGGCCTGGGCTTATTACGATTTTATTGAATACATTCCCCATTAAATACAAATGTCTGCAGCAATGCCGTAGCGGCATAGCTTTACTGCAGGCGTATAGGATTTCACTATGTCTTTTGTTTCTCATTCTGCGCTGACTAAAAGCTTATGTGTTTGTTCAGCCCTGTTTGTTGGCAGTATTAACGCTGACGCGGAAAAAGTCAGTTGGCCAAAAGTTAACACCACACTGCAAACTGATAACGCGATAGAACGGCAGCTTGATACACTGCTGGCTTCGATGACTATTGAGCAAAAAGTGGTGCAGCTGATCCAGCCTGAGATTGGTTATCTTAGCGTGGCGCAAATGCGTAAATATGGTTTTGGTTCATATCTGAATGGTGGTAACACTGCACCTTATGGCCAAAAGCAGGCCGATGCCAAAACCTGGCTTAAGTATGCTGATGAAATGTATGCGGCCTCTGTCGATAGCAGCGAAGATGGCAGCAGTATTCCAACTATCTGGGGTACCGATGCGATGCACGGTCACAGCAATGTGTATGGCGCCACCTTGTTTCCACATAATATTGGCCTTGGCGCAGCGCGCGATGCTGATTTAATCCACCGCATAGGCCAGGCGACGGCGAAAGAAGTGGCGGCAACCGGCATTGAATGGATGTTTGCACCGACTGTTGCCGTAGTAAGAGATGATCGCTGGGGCCGCACGTACGAGAGCTTTTCTGAAGATCCGGACGTTGTTGCTGCTTACGCCGGCCCTATGGTAACCGGCGTTCAGGGTGAGATTGGCGACACGTTTCTAACGGATTATCGACGTATCGCTACCGCTAAACACTTTGTTGGCGACGGTGGCACTGAAAATGGCATCGACCGCGGGGATACGGTGGCTACTGAGCAAGTGCTGCGTGATATTCATGCGGCGGGCTATTACACCGCTATTGCTGCCGGCGTGCAGTCAGTGATGGCATCCTTTAACAGCTGGAACGGTAAACGCGTGCATGGCGATCGTTATCTGTTAACGGACGTGCTTAAACAACAAATGGGCTTTGACGGCTTTGTCATTAGCGACTGGAATGCGCATAAGTTTGTTGATGGCTGCGATTTAGAGCAATGCGCGGCCGCTTTTAACGCCGGTGTGGATGTGATGATGGTGCCGGAGCACTTTGAAGCCTTTTACCACAATACCCTGCAGCAGGTAAAAGACGGTGTTATTTCTGCTGCACGGCTCGATGATGCGGTAAGGCGGTTTTTACGCGCCAAAATACGCTGGGGCGTGTTTGGCCGGGGCAAACCTTCCGGCCGGCCGGAATCGGCTAATCCGCAATGGTTTAATGCGCCTGAACACCGTGAGTTGGCCAGAGAGGCAGTTAGAAAAACGCTGGTGTTGCTGAAAAACAATAATAATATTTTGCCGCTGTCACCAAAAAGCAAAGTGCTTATCGCCGGTGACGGCGCAGATAATATTGCCAAGCAAGCCGGTGGCTGGAGTGTATCCTGGCAGGGTACCGATAACACTAATGCCGACTTTCCCAATGCCACGTCAATTTATGCCGGTTTACGTCAACAGATTGAATCCGCCGGCGGTCGTGTTGAGCTGCGCGAAGACGGGCAATACACAAACAAACCGGATGTCGCCATTGTGATTATTGGCGAGGAGCCTTATGCAGAATGGTTTGGTGATATTCAGCAACTGGAATACCAGCATGGCAACAAGCGCGATTTGGCGCTGCTTAACCGCCTGAAACAGCAGAATATTCCGGTAGTGACAGTGTTTTTAAGCGGCCGGCCACTGTGGGTTAATAAAGAGCTGAATGCGTCTGATGCCTTTGTTGCCGCCTGGCTACCGGGTTCTGAAGGGCAGGGCATTGCCGATGTATTGCTGACAGACAAAGACGGTGTCATTCAGCATGATTTTCGCGGCAAACTAAGCTTCTCCTGGCCCAAATTTGATGATCAATACCTGCTAAATGTCGGCCAGGCGCAGTATGATCCTTTGTTTGCTTATGGCTATGGCCTGACTTATGCTGACCAGACTGAACTTGCGCCATTATCTGAAGCAACGCGGGCGCAGCCAGTGCAAAATGCCGCTGAACAGATACCATTATTTGTCAGAAATCTTGCTGATGGTATGATGTGGGCCCTGTCAGACAGTACTAAGTTGCTGGACAGGTTTAATACGCCATCTGCTGTCAGCGCCGATGGCAAAAGTGTCACCATGCAGTCTGTCAATTTGGCGTATCAGGAAGATGGCAGAAAATTTGTCTGGCAAAATACAGCTGAAGCAGCCTCAGCCAGTTTGGCCTATGCCGACGCACAAGTGCTAACAGAGGCAATCAGCAGCAAGTTTTTGCAAATGAATATCCGGCTTGACCAGATTGCAACGGCTGATGTGAAAATTGCTGTGATGTGTCAGCAAGCACTTTGTTTACGCACTGAATCGCTGCAGCCTTTGCTGCAGAACATGACACCGGGCAAATGGCATACTGTAGCCTTAGCGCTGCATTGCGATGATGCGCGAAGTAAACCGCAGTCAGCAGAGGAGGCGGTACGGCTTAGTACCGACCAGCAGTTCAGCCTCGCCGTAGCAGATATCGCCTTAGTTAACACAGTAACGCCATCTGCTTTGTTGCTGGGGTGTGGGCAGTAAAAGTGAGCTTTATGCCCGGCAATCAAACACGCCGGGCACGTGGCTCAATGTTAAGGTTACTAATTGATAAAGATCGAATCAAAAAGCCAGTTGTTTTGGTTGTGCCAATACTGCGGCTGGCTGGCCTATGCGCTACTTACCGAGCTGATGATAAAAATGCCGGGGCAGGAACCCTGGGTTATACATCTGCCGCATCTGGTACTTGACACCTGTTGCGGCTTTTTTATTACCTTGTGGCTCAGAAAACTTTATACAGGCTTCAGGCTAAAAGCTGCCGGTGTCAGCATCAGCATGCATATTATAAGCTTGCTGGCGGCCTCACTGCTGTGGACGCAGTTTAAATGGCACAGCTTGCAGTGGTTTTATGGCACCTTGTGGCAACCCATGACCTGGTTTGATTTTGGTACCTGGACATCTGCCTCACTGACGATGCTGGCAACCTGGACCGCCGGTTACTATGGCATAAAAATCTATCTTGATAATGCAGAGCAGCGCCACCAGGCGGCAGAGGCGCTGCATCTGGCGAAAGAATCGCAGCTGAAGATGCTGCGCTATCAGTTAAACCCGCATTTTATGTTTAACAGTATCAATGCTATCTGTACCCTGATTCTGAAACAGCACAATGCCAATGCGGTGGCAATGCTGGAAAAGTTGTGCGATTTCCTGCGTTACAGTTTATATACCGACCCTTTAGCGAAAATAACGGTGCAGGATGAAATTGCCATACTGCAAACCTATGTCGATATAGAACAGTGCCGGTTTCAAAGTGAGCTCAACGTACAAATAAGTGCAGACCCATCCTGCTATGCTGTGCTTATGCCATCGTTGTTGCTGCAACCTCTGGTCGAGAACGCGTTAAAACATGGCCTGGGTCAAAAAAACAGTATTGTTATTTCAGTGACCGTCAAGCAGGTTGCCGATCAGCTACATATCAGTGTCAGTGATACCGGCACCGGTTTTAATCCGTCAGCACCAACATCTTTTGGTATTGGCATTAAAAATTGTCAGGACAGGCTGCAGCTAATTTATCCGGGTTCCGGTTACTTAACACTTGGCAATTGTGAAAAAGGTGGGGCCAGAGTGAGTATCTGTATCCCGCTGGAATGGGCTGAAAACAGGCGATGAAACTACTGAAAACGCTGCTGGTTGATGATGAATACAGTGCTATTGAAGGGCTGGCTATCAGGCTTGGCGCTTTTTCACAGATTGAGGTAGTCGGTTATGCGCGCAATGTTGCCGATGCGCTGCAACTTATCAGCAAAACTGAGCCGGATTTAATATTCCTTGATATAGAAATGCCGGGTCAATCAGGCTTTGAATTAATAAAGCAGCTGCAACCGGAAGCCTGCCCGGCCATTATCTTCGTTACTGCGTTTCATCAATACGCGGTTAAAGCGTTTGAGGTACGGGCACTGGACTATTTGCTTAAACCGGTGAAAAAAGAGCGTTTGGCCGAGGCGATAACCAGAGTTGTCGCCAATATCGGTATTGAGACAAGCAAGCAGCATCTGCTGGAAGTTGCCGATATTGTCCAAAAAGGTGACGCTACAGGTGCGGTTGACACTGTGCCAGCGTATAGGATTGAGCAGGAAAAACTGGTAATACAGGACGGACATCATCCTGCGCAACTGATCCCCTATCGGGAAATACTATGGATAGATGCCGCCGGCGATTATATGTGTGTTCACACCAATGCAGAAACATTTGTCATGCGGGCCAGAATGAAAAGCCTGATCAACGATGTACTGCCTGACGGCTTTTTACGTATTCATAAATCAACCATTGTAAACCTGCAGTATGTGGTAAAACTCGAACCCTTAATGAATTCAGAATACAACCTCGTGTTAACCAATCAGAAATCGTTAAAAGTCAGCCGTACTTACAGCAGGCAGCTAAAGCTCAGTTTATCAGGCGACAAAACCGGGTAACCTGATTGCATGTCCTGCCTTTTTCAACCCTAACGTCAATCTGAACTCATGGAGTGTTTTTAACAGACGCTCCTGGTACGCCCAAGCGGATAAGTCGGGAAAAGTCGTGTTTATCATTGGTATCGCTGTTTTGAGCGCGGACATTGATATAACCCAGTTGCTGTAATTGTAGATAGCTGTACTCAGGCACCAGTGCACCCAAATCATAAGCATACTCGGCAAAGTGGCCCGATAATATCAGCCGGTAATCCAGCGGGATCTCAGGCGCTATCTGGCGGGCTAAATCAAACACTATCGTTGTGCAGTTGCTGGTTAAGCTATTGTAGAAATCAGGTTCGGTGCGCAGCGTCTCAGCAGCCTCCAAGTAGCCGAGAAACAGCGTGCGCAGTTGCTCAGGGCTCATGCTCAAACGATACAGGTAAACGTCTTCATGACGTGCATTGCTGCGGGTGCGAATAATGTCACGCTCATCTGCGGCGATGATCACCTGCTCGAACTGGCGAAAAAAGCCGCCGATAGCGGAGAACGACTCATGACGTTCTTTACGTATCTCCATAGAGAAAGCAAGTTGCTGGCCATCGTCAAAGCCGAATGAAACCAGCGTATGCGCAATGTGCGGCCCCATCCAGTATGAAAGGATCAGGTCGGCAGAAACCAGGTGGTTCAGGTTGTAATGGCGTGTTTCCCAGCGTGATGTGTAGTCAGTTTCACTGCGCCAGTCGAAGTTGCGTACATTGTGTAGCCTAACCTGATCGCCCTGTATTTCGGATTGCAGCAAATAAGCAACATCATCGGCCCAATCCCGGTCATGCGAAGGGGAAATGTTGTACCACCAAACCAATAACAGCGTGGCCGACAGCATATAAGCGCCAAGTAATCTGCGGCGGTAGCGCGCTTGATAACGCCACAAAAGCGTGAAAGCAGAAATCGCACCCAGCAGTCCCCAAGCGCCCAGCACTATCAAACCAAGAGCGCTAAACTGGCGGGGTAGCTGAAACCACAATGCCAGGCAACCCCATGCCGTTGCTACGAGCACTGCCAAACCAACTACTACTTGTCCCCATCGCATACACTGTCTCCATTCACCGCGTTGTACTTAGCTTATCTTCTGCGCTTGTTTCCGGCTATCTGCAATTGATATACCTATGTATAGGTTTGGGCTTAGTCGGGTACTCAACTCAGATAATCGTGCAACAACTTAGGACAATCATGCTACTGCTATCCGGCCTCTCTGAGCCACATTATATGGCCTGAGCAATCTATAGTGGCTAACAGGAGACGTTGATATGACAACATCAGGTTATGTTTGGAAGACTTTGGTACTTATTGGGATGCTGCTCCACTGCGGGGTTGCGCTGGCGTCGTCTGACACCTCAATTACGCAGCGGAATAAGCAATTTATTGCGCAGGCTTTTCAGCAGTGGGCTGATGGTGGCGGCACATTTTTTCAGGATGTACTGTCGCCCGACGTGATTTGGACCATCAAGGGAACAGGCCCTACAGCGGGCATTTACCGGGGGCGTGATGCATTTATAAAACAGGCTGTAGCGCCATTTGCGGCCCGGTTATCTACATTCGTGAAGCCAACAGTTAATAACATATGGGCAGACGGTAACGATGTGGTTGTTTATTGGAATGGCGCCGGGGTGGCCAAAGACGGGAAACCTTATAACAATAGCTTTGTGTGGATATTTAAAATGGAGAACCAGCGTGCAACTGAGGTTATCGCGTTTCTCGACCTGAGTCAGTATGAGGATGTTATTAACCGGATACAGCTTACTGCAAAGCCGGGAACCTAAACAAAGATGTGGGCAAACAAAAACGCCGCTCAATGAGCGGCGTTTTTGTTTGAATTTATTGGTGCGTCCTAGTGGACTCGAACCACCGACCCCCACCATGTCAAGGGGGTTACAACAGTTATCAAAAGTATCACTAAGTGCCGATAAACTACGTAGAACGCTTTATTTACTTAATGTTAGCGCATCCAAAGGAGTCTGCAAGTTTGATATTTGGCGTTTTAAAAATTGATTAGTCAAAAAAATAGCCACAAAAAAGCCACAAAATCAAAATTTCCATTTTGACCATCACCTCGCTTATTAATTTACGTATAATGCGCAATATTCATATATATCAATATATTGCGCACTACATGGCATGGGGCTACTTTATGATTGTTGCGCACAATATAAAAGTTTTATAATTTTACGATCTAGTTAACCTAGTTAAGGAAGTGCTCTTTCCGGCTAAAAATGTTTGATGTTGTGGAGCAGGTCGAATTATCAGCCTTTAGTAATAATGTTAAATAGCGTCTACAAGACCCAACAAAAGACAAGGTTTGAAGTCCTGTAGACCGCTGCAAGTTTATGAGGTGATGTTATTGGCAACTGCCACAGCACATTTGGCGGTCATCGTCTTTCGCTATCGCTTTTGGCTGTACAAACAATATTTCATTCTCCAATAGTATGTGCTGCATTAGGTCTTCTTTTAGCTCCTTTAACCCAAGGTACAACGCTGTCCATGTATTGCAGGCATCTGCTGGTAGCGTGATATTGTTGGTAAGCTTGTCCAGTACTTCAAGCGCATCACCATGTTGCAGGTGCTCTTCTTCCATCACGCTGATTGGCCCCGATGGATAAATGCCGCCGGCTAACATCGGAAACAGGATCTGCTCCTCTTTCATCATGTGACTTTCCAGTTCCTGGTACATGTCATCAAGATGATCAGTAAGCCCTGTTGGACATTGTGGGTCGCCGGCGTGAACATGTTCTACTCTACGTGCTAGGCGAATTAACTCGGGTAGCTGGCGGCGATGACGTTCATGGAAGCGCTCCAGTATATAGGCAATCAGCTCTTTGACCGGTTTGGCACGCCAATCGGTAAAACTATTATCCTGCTGTTGCAGATGCTGAAGCTCGCTAAGCACAGCGGCTGGGTCAAGCTGCTTTTTGGCCAAAGCGTCGGCAAGGCTTTGTTTACCGCCGCAGCAGAAATCCAGTTTATATTGATGGAATATTGCCGTGGCGCCGGCAATGCTGGTTGCCAATTGTCCAAGCGATTGCTCTAGTAAAGGTAAGACGGCTACCGAATTCATAAAACACTCCTGACTTAATAGTTTCTGTTAGCACACCCGTGATGTGCTTAATCACGTAATCTCCAGCAACAAAGAGCAAGAGCCAGGCCAAAACTACCACCTTTGATTTATATAGCTTTATTCTGCTGTATGGTACATTTCACCCGGCCTGCGAAGGGTAAAAAGCACCTGGGAGTAAAAAGTACCATGCTACAAGAAAGCTTAATTGCTGATTTAGTTACCGAACTGCCTGCAGCTGTGCGATTGCAGCGTTTGGTCAGTACGCTACGCAGCCATTTCAGCTGCGGTGCAGTTGGTTTACTGCGACTCGAGCACGATGTATTAAAGCCGGTCGCACTGCATGGGCTTGTTCGTGATGCACAGGGGCGACGTTTTGTTGTAGCGCAGCACCCTAGGCTTGCGGCAATTTTGGCTAGCAGAAACCCGGTTCGCTTTGAGCCTGAATCTGAATTACCTGATCCCTACGATGGCTTGCTTGCCGAGCAACCCGGAACCGCTCTGCCGGTGCATGATTGTATGGGTATAGCTCTGTATGTCGAGGGGCGATGCTGGGGAGTACTAACATTGGATGCACTGGAAGCTGGCAGTTTTTCACCTGCAGCAGTGTATGAACTGCAACGTTACAGTTTGCTGGTTGAAGCGGCAGTGCGCATGACAGAGTTAGAGCAGGCAAACCGCGCGCTAAGGTTGAACCACCAGACCGATGAGCAATCATTTGAGCCGCGGGTGAAGCAAGGGTATGAATTAATCGGGCAAAGCCCTGCAATTACGCGAATCTTGCAAGAGCTTAGTGTAGTGGCCACCTCTGATTTGCCGGTTTTGCTGCTTGGAGAAACGGGTGTTGGGAAAGAGCTTTTTGCACGGCATTTGCATCGTAATTCAAATCGGGCGAAACAAGCCATGATATATATCAATTGTGCAGCGTTGCCGGAAAGCCTGGCGGAAAGTGAATTGTTTGGGCATTGCAAAGGGGCTTTCTCAGGAGCGCATTCTGAACGGGCGGGACGATTTGAGGCCGCGGATAACGGCACTTTATTTCTC
>NZ_DATCSY010000244.1:0-3614 GCF_036568245.1 Rheinheimera sp.
AATCAGAGTTCATCATTGAAAGAAAAATATAACAATCGCCATCAAAAACGCGCCCTTTGGGCGCTCGACTCGCAACAAGTTGCTCGCGTGTGTGGCGGGCGTTAGGCATTCACGGAGGAAAGATGCATTCTGCTAGTAATAAGTATCTTCTGGCTGCGGCGATATGTTGTTTCGCTGCTGCACTTGCTCATTTGGGTTGTATTGTGTTCGGAGGCGATTGGTATCGTTTCTTTGGTGCAGGGGAGCAGATGGCCCGGATGGCAGAGCAAGGGCTTTGGTATCCGACAATTGTAACCTCTGTCATTGTCATGGTGCTTTTGGTTTGGGCGCTTTATGGCTTGTCGGGCGCAGGCGCAATTAAACGTTTACCTCTAACAAAATTGGCGCTAATCCTCATTGCCAGTATATTTTTAATTCGCGGCGTTTCCTTCGTCGGGTTAATGCCAATGTTCCCAGAAAACAGTTTGACATTTTGGTTAATTAGTTCTGGTATATGTTTGTTTATTGGCGGCCTGTTTGCTGTAGGTTGCTGGCAGCAATGGCCGGTGTTAAATGGTAAAAAAGTCTGAAAATCTGCTGCATGCTGCCTTGTAAATCAGGGGAAGGTGCAGTGCAAATCCTTCACATGGCGTAGCTGGTGCACGGCACTAAAGCCAACTTATGCTGCATTAAAAATTAATATAATCAAATTGTTAAAATAATATCCGCCATAACGCCAGACTTGGCGCTGCCTTTGCACCCTTTAGCTTTACTTGCAACAACTGAAGGGGGCAACATCATGACTAATACTGTTACTACTATTAACCCTTACACCGAACATCCGATTAAAGAGTATCGCCTGCTGGATGAAAAAGCCGCGCAGCAGGCGGTAGATAATGCCGATAAATGTTTCCAGAGCTGGAAGCTTGTCAGTATTAAAGAGCGGGCAGCGTTAGCGCTGAACCTGGCAAAGGTGCTGGAAAGCCAGCAACAGCAGCTGGCACAGCTAATGACTGATGAAATGGGCAAGGTTAAAGCGCAGGGGCTACAGGAAGTGCAGCTTTGCGCCGAAATTTGCCGTTACACCGCTAAGCAGGCGGCAGAGGTATTGGCGGACGAGCAGCGCGACACGGAAAACGGCCGTGCCATCATTAGCTACCAACCAATAGGCGTGATTCTGGGCATACAGCCGTGGAATTTTCCGTTGTATCAGGTGATCCGCTACAGCATTGTTAACCTGGTAGCCGGCAATACCACAGTGTTAAAACATGCGTCCAACGTGTTTGGCATGGCAGAAAAAATTGCCGCCATGTTTCTTGAAGCAGGGTTTCCGACACATTGCTATCAATCGCTACTGATTGATGGCGATACCGCTACCGGCTTAATCAGTCACCCTAAGGTGCGCGGCGTTAGCTTTACCGGCAGCGACGAAGTCGGTAAGTCGGTTGCCGCAGCTGCCGCAAAACTGGCGAAGAAAACTGTACTGGAACTGGGTAGCAATGACGCCTACCTGATCCTGGACGATGCCGATATTGAATTAGCGGTGAAAACCTGTGTTGAAGGCCGTATGGTGAATAACGGCGAAACCTGTGTGGCGGCAAAGCGCTTTATTGTGACAGAGAAAAACTACGCCGCTTTTAAACATGCTTTTGCCACGGCGATGGCGCATTTGAAAATGGGCGATCCTAATGCCCAAGATACTGATATTGGCCCGCTGGCAAGAGCTGACTTGCGCGATAAACTGCATCAGCAAGTGACAGAATCAATAGAGGCTGGCGCGACTGTAGTATGTGGTTGTGAAATTCCGGAACAGAGAGGTTTTTTCTATCCACCGTCGATTCTGGAAAATGTCAGCCCGCAGATGCCAGCCTATGATGATGAACTGTTCGGCCCGGTGGCATCGCTTATCCGGGCAAAAGACGATGCTCAGGCCATGCAGATAGCCAATGACTCACGCTATGGTTTGGGTGGCGGTATCTTTTCTGCCAATGTTGACCATGCCATTGCGCTGGCAAAACAGCATTTTGATACCGGTATGGTAAACATAAACGGCTATGCACTGGCACAACCTAACCTGCCGTTTGGTGGTGTAAAAGACAGTGGCTACGGCCGCGAACATGGCGGCTTTGGCCTGCGCGAGTTTGTTAATGTGAAGCTGATTATGGTGGCGAATAAAGACTAAACGTTTGGCATTGTTACGGCTTTATATCAAATATCCGATTGCCTTTGCTGCCAGATTTGCCGCAGAATCTGGCTGAACTCGTTAGCTTACAGGAGGACAGATGCCAGGCAGTTACCCGGATAAAATTAAGGCCTTACCGTTGTACGATGGCCGTTTCGATGCATACCGCTTAGCGGCAGATAACAGTGATGTGTTATTTGCATCCTATCCTGCCGGTACCCGGATCCCGGCTCATACCCATGATACGGATAACTATGGTGTGATTACCAAAGGAGAGTTGATCCTGACAATACATGGTGAAACGCAACGTATTGGCGTTGGCCAGTGGTACAGTGTGCCCGCGCAGGTAGAGCATGCAGCGCGGTTTGAGGTAGAAACAGATGAAATTGAGTTCTGGTTTAAACGGAGTGATGATGACACAGTACCGCGTTAAGTTTGATTTTGTCGTGTATTTTACCAATGGTGGCAGTTTATCGGCACAGGATTTCCGGCTGGATATTGCGCAAAGTGATATCAGTGATGATGCCCTGGCCGCTTATCTGATCCAGGATATGCGGCTGCTGATGGCTGGCAGGGTAGATATCAGTAACAAGCACATTCTGCAGGAGCCGCATAAACGTTCTGCTATCGACAGTGACAGTTTGCCACAAGCGACTGTTGAACTGACTCAGCAGCAGCTGTCGGCGGCAGAGCTGGTTACGTTGGCCCGGCATAGCCCGGTGCGTATTGTTGCAGCAGATGGTGAAAGTTACACTCTGGCCAGGCTGGTGCACTAACCGGGCCAGCCTTTTATGCCTTATCAGACCATACAGCACGGAGACGCTATGCCAAAACTGTTTTCTTATGGCACCTTACAGCAAAAAAACGTACAAGTAGCGAACTTTGGCCGTGAACTAAGCGGTAGCAAAGATACGCTACAGGGCTATATTGTCGGCGAAATCGAGATTACTGATGAACGTGTACTGCGTGAAAGCGGTAAGGCATTTCACCCTATTCTGCGTTATACCGGTAACCTTGCCGATGAAGTGGCTGGCACGGTGTTTGAGCTAACCAATGCTGAACTGACGCAGGCTGACGATTACGAAGTCGATGCCTATCAGCGGGTCAGTGCCCGTTTAAAATCGGGCACTGAGTGCTGGATTTATGCCGCCGCACAACCTCGCTGATACGGTACGTGACTGCAGCTTATGCGCAGCGCATTTGCCGCAGCCGCCCAGGCCGATTTTGCAGTGGCACCCCGCTGCACGGATTTTAATTGCCGGCCAGGCGCCGGGCCAAAAGGCACATGATGCAGCAAAGCCTTTTGCTGACGCCAGTGGTGAGCGCTTGCGGCAATGGCTGGGTATTACCGCTGAGCAATTTTATAACCCTAAACTGGTAGCAATACTGCCGATGGGGTTTTGTTTTCCCGGTCGCGGTAAAAGTGGTGACTTGCCACCGCGACCGGAGTGCG
>NZ_DATCSY010000245.1:0-4647 GCF_036568245.1 Rheinheimera sp.
TATATTAATTGAAATAAAAAAGCTGCCATTTAGGCAGCTTATAGACGGAGTGTTTAAAGGCTTAACCCTGCAGTAAACTTAACGCTGCCTGCGGCCGCTGATTCGCCTGCGCTAATACGGTAGTGCTGGTCTGCTGCAAAATCTGCGTCCGGGTTAGCTCTGCCGTCTCTTTAGCAAAATCGGTATCACGGATCCGGCTGCGGGCACCGGCCACATTCTCAGAAATATTGGTCAAGTTGCGGATCGTCGCCTGGAAACGGTTTTGTACTGCACCTAAATCCGCTCTGGCACTATCAATCGTCTTAATGGCCTCATCTATCGAATCCAGGGCATCAGCCGCACCAGCAAAACTGGATACACTGACTGCATCGATATTAAGACCTGTTAAACCAAAGCTATTGGCTGTTAATTGAATAGAAATCGTCTGATCGCGGTTGGCACCGACTAAAAACACCGCAGATAAGGTTCCATCTAACAGTTTTTGAGTACCAAACTGTGTGGTCTGTGCGATCCGGCTGATCTCTGTTTTTAATTGAGCGACTTCTTGTTGCAGTGCTTTACGGTCGGTCGAGGTATTAATCCCGTTTTGGGATTGAATGGCCAACGTCCGGATCCGTTGCAGCGAGGTCGTGATTTCATCCATCGCGCCTTCAGCCACTTGTGCCAGCGAAATACCATCGTTAGCATTACGCGCGGCTTGGTCAAGACCATTAATCTGACTGGTTAAGCGGTTAGAAATCTGCAAACCTGCCGCATCATCAGCGGCACTGTTAATGCGAAAACCTGAAGATAAACGTTTAAAGGCTGTATCCAGAGCATTACCTGAATTAAACAGCTGACGCTGGGCATTTAACGACGATGTATTGGTATTTACGTATAAAGCCATGATGTTGCTCCCGCCTAAAATTAGACCTTTAAAAACAACAGCTTGTTATATTGCTGTTGTTTATTGCTGATACTTATTTATCGGTGGAAGATAGAAAAACTTGAGATTTTTTTAAAAAAAGTTTGTTTCAGCTAAAAATGCCTTTGAACAGGCGCTATTAGCGTAAATAGTCAAAAAGGCTTACTCCTGAAACTTTGGTAAAAGTAGCTGAAATAGCTTCCAGAGCTATTTCCTGTTTAGTGATTTCAGTAATCGCTGCGGCATAATCGACTTCCGATAAATCAGCGCGGTAAGCTTTGTTATTAATCGTTAAATCTTCATTCGTGCCAAATACACTGTCCAGCACATTCACCCGGCCGCCTATCGCTGACAAGGTACTGTCAATATTGCTGCTGGCATTGTCTATCTGCGTCAGCACATCGTTTACCGCTTCGTTAAAAGCACTGCCAGAGATATTAGGATTGTCCAATGCCGTGATAAAATCACCAATTGTTGTAAGCATGTTTTTTTTCTGCGGCGGTTGCAACGTAAAGTCTACCTGCCCGGGCACTGCGGCAGCGCCGCTGATGGTAATACCAAGGCCAGCAAATGAGATCGGCTGATCTGGCGTAAAAGTACCGGTAACCGGTGGTGTCAACGCAACACCATCACGCAAAATTTCATAGTTAGACGGCGCTGTCAGTACTACATTGTACTCGTTGGTCGCAGCAGGTAAGCCGTCAAAATTATTACGGTAAAACGCATCAAACTGACTCTGATCTGACATCGTAATACTCGCGCCAGTCGCACCACCAGCTGAAATAACTGCGGCTGACGGTTTAAAGCGGGCATTAACATCTTCAAACACCGTTTTACCACTGTCATTGCCAGGCATGGCAATTGTTGGCGAAATCTGCAGCGCTTTCTGGCCATCATCTCCCTGGAAGAAATAGCTGTTTGATGCCTGATCATAAGCAAATGCCGGGGTTTTATCCTGAAAACCGGAAAAGATGTAACCGCCTTCAGAATTCCGTGTGTTCATCAGGTCGAATAATTCAACCTGAATATTCTTCAGCTCTTCTGACAAGGCATTACGTTCAGCAACGGTATAAGTCCCGTTACCAGAAGCGATAGCAAGCGTTTTAACCCGGTCCATCGACGTGCGCATATTCGTCAGCACCGTCTCTTCCAACGCCAGATTGTTTTTTAACAACACACTGTTGTTCTGAAACTGTGATACCTGCTCGAGGTTCTGATCCAGCCCCAGCACTTTGGCAGAAGATGCGGGGTCATCCGCCGGCGTTAAAATCCGGGTTTGTTTGGTAAGTTGATCCTGCGCCCGGTTCATTTTCTGCTGTGTATTTAAAATGCCGTCCAGGCCGGCATTAAATTTCATATTAAAAGATAAGCGCATAATTACCTCGCTGCAGCTAGCAGAGTGTCAAATACGGTTTGTGACGTGGAGATAATCCGCGCCGCTGCCGCATAAGTTTGCTGAAAACGCACTAAGTTAGATGCTTCTTCATCCAGACTCACGCCGGAGAGCGACTCATACCAGGCCGTAGTTTGTGCTAACAAAGCACCGCTTGCTGCTTCACTGTTACGGCCCTGACTGGTACGCTCACCAATTAAACTCACCATCTGAGCATAAGACTGATTAAAATTGACCGAGTTCGTGCCTGTTGGCTGCGACAGCGGATTCAGCCGCGTTGTCTGCTCGGTTTGTATTGCTGATAACGCCAGTCCATTACGGTTGTCGTTAAAGCCACCGTCATTAAAACTGATAGTAAAAGTATCGCCTACGTTCGGCACACCTGACACTGAAAAGTCAAAACCAACGTCAACAGAGGCATTTTCAAAAATATTCTGGTACTGACCCGAGGGAAATGCGGACGTTGCTACCGGGTTACCCAGGTTGTCGACAATTTCAAAGGTGTCCCCTCCCACGTAGGTCATGGTCCAGGGGCCATTAACCAAACCTGAAGGGGTGTCAAAGCCATAAGCAGGCAAGGTTGCCGGTGTAGTATCTGTTACCTTGAGATCCGAGATTTGCGCGTTACCGATATTATTTACAGTAAACTCAGTTCTCACCGGCGCGGCAAGCGCAATGTCTTCAGGGCGTGTCGTTGCCATCTGCACAGTACGGGACGCAGTGCTAAGTGGCTTTAGTTCAAACTGATCACCAACTGCAAGGCCGGCGGATAACGAAATTTCCAGGCCATATAAATCACCGGTGGCATCAGCTGAATTAATCGTTGCCGGGTACCCCCCCACGGCCACAACTTTATCTGATCCGGCAATAACTTTACCGGCTGAATCCAGCGCCTGGATCCTGACGCCTCCGGCTTCAACAGTCAGCAAAAAATCATTCGGTGGCAAACTGCCGCCCTGACCTGGTTCAATAGTTACATCCACATTACCTGTTCCGGTATTGTCGGATAACGCAAAGCCTGAACTGACCGGCAAGGTAAATAAGTTACCGCCAATTTTACCGTTCAAATCCATACCAAGACGGTTCTGCGTGTTTAGCGCGTCAGTCATAGATAATGCCAACTGCCCCAGCCGGTTTTGCGTTGGCACAAGTATTTCTTCACGAAACGAGAGCAGGCCGCCAATTTTGCCACCGACCAGATCGATATCAATATCGCGCTCTACGCTACTACGACTGGAGAGCTGCAGTTTCAGCTCACGCTCTGCCGGATCTGGGTCGCCCCGCATCGCCATTAAGCTATAATCGCCCCGCTCAACGACCAGAGACTGGCCAGTGGCCAGGAAAACCAGCTTTTCACCATTGTCGGCATCCAGCGTGCGTATATCGACCATTTCAGACAGATTTTTAATGGCCAGATCCCGCTTATCCAGCAAATCTAAAGGCACAGGCCGGCTGGCACCGGTACCAAAAGAGGCTATCTCTATATTCAAATCCGCAATTTGCTTGATATAGGCATTAGCCTCAGCAGTATAAATATCCAGTTGCTGGTTAACAAAGTTGTCCTGATCCAGAACCAGACTGGACAAGGTATTGAACTTATCCAACAACGCCTGAGAGCTGCCAATAATAAGCTGACGGTTGGCAACAGTCGCAGGTTCGTTGTTCGCAATCTGAAACTGCTTAAATAAATCGTTAATCCCGGTGGCAATACTATTGGCAGGGTTAGAAAACAGTGCATCGACGCGATTAGCTTCTGTAACGTACTGCTGAGCAAAGCTGTAGTTGGACGTATCGCGCCGTAATTGCTTCTGCGTAAACTCACTGACTAGACGTTCAGTCGTACCTTTACCTACACCTAAACCCAGCATCTGTGATTCAAACTCAGTGCGCTGACGCGTGTAGCCCTCAGTATTAATATTGGCAATATTATTACTGGTGGTATTGAGCAACGTGGTGTTTGCCAGTATGGCTGAAGTACCAATTCTGAGTAAATTATCTGACATTGCGCTCTCCGTTAACGCCGGGCCACTGCGTTACTTAGGCTATTATTCGGCTGCATAGGTTATTTCTTTAGTCTCACTGTCGTCACTGCGGGCGCTTTGCAAAGCAGGGCTTTGATATACCGCCATAATTTTTTGGGCATACGCCGGGTCTGTGGCATAGCCTGCAGCCTGCAACTGTTCAAAATATGCTTTGGTGTCCGCACTGACATTAACCGCATCCTGATAACGCGGATTCTGTTTAATAAAATTCACGTAATCCTGCAGACTATGCTCTGCTGAACGGTAAGCGCGGAATCTGGCCTGCTCTTTTTTGGCAATGCCACCACGGTACTCCAGCGTGTCCACGA
>NZ_DATCSY010000246.1:0-4898 GCF_036568245.1 Rheinheimera sp.
CAGAAGCCATGGCGTGTTACACCCCGGTAATTGCTACCGGCACCGACGGCTCTGCAGAGCAGATTATTGACGGTGTTAATGGCTTGCTGGTACCGCAGCAGTCTGAAGAAGCTGAGGTGATACGACAGTATCAGCAGGCACTGACTACGTTTTTTACGCAACCGGCAGAGCAGTATCAACAAATGCAGTTAAACAGCCGTCACAGTGCTGAACAATACCTGCTGGGGCAGGTGGTTAATCGTTTACAGGACATCTATCAGAGAGTTGTGTCATGAATCATGCCGTTGCAGCGTTACAGCAGCCGATTGCTGAAGTAAAAGTAGGACCGGTTCAGGTTTCGGCCTTTGCCGATATGCAGCAGTTACTCGCCTTTATTATCCGGGAAGACGGTAGCACCTATGCAGGTTCCGCCATTGCGATTAATCCGGAAAAAGTGCTTACCGCCATGCGTAACAGCGACATTGAAGCCGTGATAAGCGGTGCTGATATCCGTTATGCGGATGGTATTGGTGTTGTTAAGGTGATGCGCCGGCGGCTGAAAAAAAATGTACAGCGTATCCCCGGTTGTGAGCTGTGGCAGCAGTTAATGCTGCGCGCCGCGGCCTACAAGGTGCCGGTATTTATTGTGGGGGCCAAACCGGAAGTGAATCAGCAAACGGCAGACAAGCTAAGGGCGCAGCAGGTGAATTTAGTCGGTGCGGTAGACGGTTATTTTAAGGATGAAGCCGCCCTTATCGCGCAGATTAAACAAAGCGGTGCCCGCTTTGTCAGTGTCGCCATGGGGTCGCCGAAGCAGGAGCTGCTGATCCAGCGTATCAGAGCGCAACATCCGGACTGCTTTTATATGGGCGTAGGCGGCACTTATGATGTGTTCACCGGTAATGTCAAACGGGCGCCGGAGCTATGGTGCAAACTGAATCTGGAATGGGCGTATCGTTTGTTGTCTCAGCCCAGCCGTATTGGCCGCCAGCTGGGTTTGCTGCGCTATGTCTGGTGGTATTTCACCGGCAAAATTTAATGTCAGGGATGTAATTACATGACTAAGCAAGAATTTCCGTTAATCAGTGTGTATATGCCGACCTATAACCGGGTCAATATGGCGATCACTGCTATAGAGTCTGTCCTGGCGCAGGACTACCCGAACATAGAGATGCTGGTGGTAGACGATGCGTCAACTGACGACACCTGGCAGGTACTGACCAACCGATATATTGATGATGAGCGGCTGCGGTTTTTCCGCCAAAGCAAGGGGCAGGGCGCCTGTGCGGCCCGCAACCGGGCGATAACGGAGGCAAGAGGCGAATTTGTCACCGGTATTGATGATGATGACGAGTTTTTACCGCATCGCTTAAGCAGCCTGTATAACGCTTATGACGACAAATACAGCTGTGTATGCTCGGGTTACATCTGGGATTACGGTACGGTGCAAAAGCGCTTATTTGCCAAAGAACAGGTGGTGACGTTGCCTGAACTGCTGGATTTACACACCTTATCGAACCAGGCACTGGTGCGGCGCGAACGCATGCTGCAACTGGAAGGCTTTGATGTGTCGCTGGCCGCGTTTCAGGATTACGATATGTGGGTAAGGGTTGTGCTGGCGTTTGGTCCGGCGCTGCGTATTGCTGAACCGAGTTACAAGGTGAATGTCGGCCATGAACTTGGCCGTATTACCAATTCGCCAAAGCGGCTGGATGCGCACAAACAGTTTGTGGCAAAACACCGGGCGCTGATGAGCGAGCGTAACTTGCACAATCAGATGTTTTACCGCCAGTGCATGGAACATATCCCGCTTACGCTGTCGCAGTTAATCAGTAGCTGTCGCTATGGTTTAGTCAAGCTGAAGTGGCGCTATTACCTGAAACATAAGCTCGGGTCGTTAAGTCGCTGGCGCATTAAAATGTTCAGCAAAGGTTTACTTGGGTTATTCAGAAAATAATGACCGACCAGGCCATTTCTAGCGGGGTGCAGCGTGGCAGTGATAAAGCGCTGCGCTGGCTTATTCCGCCTTTTTTATTGATCGATTGCGTCAATGGTGCGCTGTTGCAGCTTAGCGGCAGCAGCTTTGCGTTGTCAGCCGTTTACAAGTTGGCATTGTTGCTGCTGATGGTGCTGTCGTTACTGCATGACCAGGCTAAAAAGACGGCGCTCTTTGCTATGTCGCTGTTACTGCTGTTGGCAGGCCCTGCGCTGAACTGGCCTGAACTGGCCCCACGCTGGGCGATTGCCGATATGCAGCTGGCACTTAAGCTTATCAGCCCGTTACTGGCATTTTACTACCTGCATTCGCTGTTTCAGCGCGCACCGGCAGAGGCCCGGCAGCTGTGCCACCTGACGTTATGGCTGTCTGCGACGGTATTGCTGGCGAATACGGCAGCCGGGCTGGCCGGCTTTGGCTTTAATGCCTATCAGCCGCTGGAGGGCGTGGCCCAATCGTTTCTGGGCATCAAAGGTTACTTTTACTCTACCAACGAGTTATCGGCGGTGCTGCTGGTATTGACCTGTGCTTTGCTGGCGCTTAGCTGGCCGGCGCACAAAATGCGTTATCTGCTGCTTAGCAGTTGTTCATTGCTAATAGCGTTATTGTTGCTGACCAAGACCGGGCTCTTTGGTGTATTACTGCTGGTGGTGTTGATACCCTTACTGATGCAGAACGGCTCATTCTGGTATCAGTACCGGCGGTGGGTTGTTGGTGCAGCAGTGTTAATGCTGCTGGCACTGCTGCTGGTTATCGTCAATGGTGAGACGTTACTGCGTATGCTTGGCATTTACGACAAATTGCAGTTTGTTTATCAGCAGCGAGGCATCAGCGGCATTCTGCTGTCGTCACGTGATTATTATGCGGGCCGGATCTGGCAGGTAATGACAGAGCAATACAGTGCCTGGCAGCAGTTATTGGGGGTTGGCCAGGGCGGTGTGGCCTTGTATCTGAAAAAGTATTTTGCCGAGCTGGACTGGTTTGATTTGCTGGTGCTGCATGGCATAGCGGGTGTGTTGCTATGGCTTTTGACGTTTGCTGAGTTTTTACGCTACAGCGTACAGTGTTGTACTGATGGCTATGGCCGCAGCCTGTTGCTGCTGAATTTACTGCTGCTACTGGTGTCGTCGGTTGCCGGGCATATTCTGACCTCAGGTATGCTGTGGTTGCCATGGGCATTGTGTAATGCGTTGTTACTGCATCAGGCAACGTCTGGCCACACTGAAACGGAGAGGGCATGAAGGAATTTTTTGAACCATTTTTTTACCCGCAGAATATTGTGTTGCTGGGGCTGCTGCTGGCCAGCATCCGTTACCGTAAAAAAGGCTTATGGTTTTTGCTGGTATTTTATTATCTGACCGGTAACAGCTTTGTAGCGAATCAGGCCCGGCATTTGTATAGCAGTACTCAGCTTACGTCGTATGCTATTGAACCGGGTAGCCTGGTGGTGGTGTTGGGCTGCGGAGGCACTGAAGACGACTTAACCGCCTGCGCCAGGGCAAGGCTGGAGCAGGTTGCTGCGGCGTTACCCGATGGCAGCAGTGTCGTAATTACCAGCCGTTACTGTCAGCCTTATATTGATTATCTGCTGGCCAGAGCTAATAACCTGGCGGTGGATTGCATCTATGGTGGAGATAACACTTATCAGGAGTTTAATACTCTGGTCAGCAAAACATCGCTAAAGCCAGATTATGTGCTGACCTCTGACTTCCATGCCTGGCGGGTTCAGCAATTGCTGAATGATCACCATCTGGACAGTAAGATCCTGACCAGTTCCAGCCGGACGTTCCGTCAGTTAAACTGCCATTTGCAATGTTTGCTGACGGTGAATCTGGCCAATTATGATTTGTACAGCAAGCTAATCTCAGAGTTTGCCAGTTATGCTGTTTATACGCTGACGCGCAGCTGGACCGACTGGTATGATGCTCCGGCACAAACACAAAACAGCGTAAATACACAGTAAGCCCGGGGAACTCGAATGCGAAACGCTCTTTTAACACTATTGTTGCTGACGACACTGCCAGCCTTATGTCGATTATCTGCTGGCGCAACAGCGTCAGCTAGCGGTGGACTGCTTTAACGGTGGCGATAATACCTACCAGGAATTTAACAGCATTAGCGCGCGTGGCCTTAAGCCTGATTATATTCTGACCAGTGATTTTCATGCCTGGCGCGTTAGCCAACTGGTAAAGCAGCATGGTTTGAGCAGCCGGGTGATTGCCAGTAGTAGCCAGACCCTGCGGCCGGTCAATTGCAGTTATAACTGCTTTATTACGGTGAATTTGTCTAATTTCGACTTTTACAGCAAGCTTGTCGCCGAGTTTAGCAGCTACGCCGTATATCGTTTAACAGCCGCTGGACTGACTGGTATCAGGAGCCACCAAATTAGTTAGCGCGCCTGTCAATTTCCGAAATCAGGCATATACTTTCTGCTAGGCAGCCAGTTTGTTTAGTGCTGCAACTGACTGTATAACTTCATTAATTGCGCTATTTAGCAGACCATACCCAATGCTTCTGAAGAATTTTAATGTGCTTGTTGTTGATGACGTGATCCTGATGTGTGATTTTCTATACGGGGTCGCTAATAAAGTACCTGGTTGCCGGGCGTTTAAAGCACTGGATGGCAAAACAGCGGCTGACATTCTGGAAAGCGAGCCGATTGATTTACTGATAACCGACATTGAAATGAAAGCACCGACCGGGTTAGAGCTGGTGTATAAAGTGCGTTCCGGCAGTTTTGGCGCTACTTCGCATGATATCCCGGTGATTATTTTTTCCGGCAATGCGTATCGCGAGCTGATTGAGCAAAGCATCAGCTACGATGTAAACGATTTTCTGGTTAAACCTATTACTGCAATCCAGTTGACAAAAAAAATTCAGTTTCATCTGCAGAATGAAAAAGCCGTCCGTTCACCGGAATATT
>NZ_DATCSY010000247.1:0-8056 GCF_036568245.1 Rheinheimera sp.
CTGTGCCAGACCGATGATCTGCTGTTTAAATTCTGGTGCCAACATACCGGTCATGGCGGCACGAACTTCATCTAACAGCTCGTAAATGATGCCGTAGTAGCGTAAATCAAGGCCTTCATCTTCCACCAGTTTACGCGCTGAGCCATCAGCCCGGACGTTGAAACCGATAATAATCGCGGAGGATGCAGCGGCCAGCGTGACGTCGGTTTCAGTAATACCGCCCACACCGCTACCGACAATCTTCACTTTCACTTCGTCAGTAGACAACTTCATCAGAGACTCAGTGATCGCCTCAACAGAGCCTTGTACGTCAGCTTTCAGTACAATGTTCAGCTCAGACACATCACCTTCAGTCATGTTAGCGAACATGTTTTCCAGTTTAGATTTCTGCTGACGTGCCAGTTTAACATCGCGGAACTTGCCCTGACGGTACAGTGCTACTTCACGCGCTTTGCGCTCATCTTTAACCACAGTTACTTCGTCACCGGCTTGCGGTACACCCGATAAGCCCAGGATTTCTACCGGGATTGACGGGCCGGCAGTTTTGATTTCTTTACCGTTTTCGTCACGCATCGCCCGCACACGGCCATACTCAAAACCACACAGTACGATTTCGCCCTGCTTCAGCGTACCTTCCTGTACCAGGATAGAGGCCACCGGGCCGCGGCCTTTGTCCAGACGTGATTCAATCACTACACCACGAGCTAAACCTTCTTTTACTGCTTTCAGTTCAAGCAGTTCGGCCTGGTTTAGAATCGCTTCAAGCAGATCATCAATGCCCATACCTGATTTCGCCGATACCGGCACGAACTGGGTATCGCCACCCCATTCTTCAGAGATAACGTCATACTGCGACAGCTCATTACGTACGCGCTCAGGATCCGCTTCTGGTTTATCCATTTTATTCACGGCAACTACCAGAGGCACACCAGCCGCTTTTGCGTGCTGAATCGCTTCTTTAGTTTGTGGCATCACACCATCATCTGCTGCAACGACCAGAATAACAATGTCTGTTGCCTTAGCACCACGGGCACGCATTGATGTAAACGCAGCGTGGCCCGGTGTATCTAGGAACGTCACCATACCGCGGTCAGTTTCTACGTGGTAAGCGCCGATATGCTGGGTAATACCACCCGCTTCGCCTGCGGCCACTTTTGCCTTACGGATATAGTCCAGTAACGATGTTTTACCATGGTCAACGTGACCCATAACAGTAACAACCGGTGCGCGTGGCTCCAGCTCACCCTGACCTTCGCGGTCAGACATTACTGCTTCTTCCAGCTCGTTTTCCTTGGTCAGGGTAAACTTATGGCCCATTTCTTCACAGACAATAGCCGCCGTTTCCTGATCGATGACCTGGTTGATAGTCGCCATGGCGCCCATCTTCATCATCACTTTAATGACTTCTGATGCTTTAACAGCCATTTTGGCGGCCAGTTCAGCAACAGTAATGGTTTCACCAATTTTCACTTCACGCTCAACCGGCTGCGCAGGTTTGTTAAAGCCATGCTGCATACTGGTTGGTGTCTTTTTCTTCTTCACATGACGGTTAGCGCGGTTAAAGGCCTCTTTGTCATTGGCATCGTCTTTTTTCTTGCCTTTAACAACCGGTGTTTTCTTACCTGCACCACGACGGCCAGCACGCTCTTCTTTAGCGTCGACTTCGTCTTCCGCCTGCTTAGCAAATTCATTACTTGTCAGGTGGTAATCATCATTATCAGCGGGTTTGGCCGTTTCTTCCTGCGCCCAACGCTCACTGTTTTCCTCTGCCAGTTTACGCGCCGCTTCTGCCTGTTTAGCAGCTTCCTGCTCCAGCTTGCGTAACGCTTCTGCTTCCTGTTGCTGACGAATACGCTCAGCTTCTTTACGCGCTTCTTCTTTCGCAGCACGGCGCGCAGCTTCTTCCGGGTCGTCTTTTAACAACTGAGCCTGTTTTGCTTCGTCGCGACGTTTGGCTTCTGCGGCTTTACGTTCAGCATCTTCTTTTGCTCTGGCTGCAGCAACTTCTTTCGCTTTACGCTCGGCTTCCTGACGCGCCTGTTCGGCTTCTGCTTTGGCTTTCTCTTCCGCCTGGCGGGCTTCTTCCTGAGCTTTTAGCGTTGCTTCATCGACCATAGGTTTTTTCACGTAGGTTTTCTGCTTACGCACTTCTACCTGGATCTCGCGGTTACGCCCTGCACCACCGGACACACTCAGTGTTGTTTTCTCTTTACGTTTTAACGTTAAACGTGAAGGCTCAGCGGTATGACCGCCATGCTGCGCACTTAAGTGATCCAGCAAAGACTTTTTCTCTTCTTCGCTGACCATTTGTCCGGCTGTTTTACTGATACCGGCATCAGCGAATTGCTGCACTAACCGTTCAACAGTAGTACCGACATCACTGGCTAGCTTTTCTATAGTGACTTCTGCCATTTGTGTTGTTACCTCCGTTGACTACTTAATTTTCTTCGCTAAACCAAACGATGTTACGGGCAGCCATAATCAGGTCGGCGGCTTGTTGTTCCGACATGGTGGCAATTTCCAGTAAATCATCGACACCCAGCTCAGCCAGGTCGTCTAACGTGGTTACCCCTTTACTGGCCAGAACGTAGGCCATATGGGTATCTAATCCTTTCAGTGCTAGCAGCGCTTCGCTTGGCTGTGCACCTTCCAGTGACTCTTCACTTGCCAGAGCGCGGGTGGTTAATACGGCTTTAGCCCGGCCGCGCAGCTCTTCAACTGTCTCTTCATCCAGACCATCGATGCTTAACAGCTCGCTAACCGGAACATAAGCGATCTCTTCCAGTGTTGAGAAACCTTCATCAACCAGCACATCAGCAAAATCTTCATCAATTTCCAGTGCATCCATAAAGACCTGGCGCACTTTTGCTGATTCTTCCTGATGCTTTTGCTTCATCGCAGACACTGACATTACGTTCAGCTCCCAGCCGGTCAACTGACTGGCTAAGCGGACGTTCTGACCATTGCGGCCAATGGCCATTGCCAGGTTAGCGTCTTCTACTGCAATATCCATTGAATGTGCATCTTCATCAACGATGATCGATGCCACTTCTGCCGGCGCCATAGCGTTAATAACGAACTGGGCGTCATTGTCATCGTACAGCACGATATCAACACGCTCACCGGCCAACTCATTTGATACAGCCTGTACCCGTGAACCACGCATACCTACGCAGGCACCAACAGGGTCGATACGACGGTCGTTGCTTTTAACGGCAATTTTGGCACGGGCGCCCGGGTCACGTGCGGCACCGCGCAATTCAATCATCTCTTCGCCAATTTCCGGCACTTCGATACGGAACAGCTCAAGCAACATTTCCGGCCGTGACCGGCTTAAAAACAGCTGTGCGCCACGGGCTTCTGGTTTTACTTCAAACAATAAGGCGCGAATACGATCGCCCGGACGGTACGTTTCCCGTGGTAACATCTCGTCACGACCTAACATCGCTTCAGCATTGTTACCTAAGTCGACAATGATACTG
Organism: Rheinheimera sp.; assembly: GCF_036568245.1. GTDB lineage: Bacteria > Pseudomonadota > Gammaproteobacteria > Enterobacterales > Alteromonadaceae > Alishewanella. Next base: position 3,483 of record NZ_DATCSY010000247.1, read on the forward strand.
TCACGGTTAACTTTCTTCACCACACCGGTAACCAACTCACCGACCTGGTCAATATAGGCTTCAACGACCTGTGAACGCTCGGCTTCACGTACTTTCTGCACGATAACCTGCTTCGCCATCTGTGTCGTAATACGGTCAAACTCGATTGAGTCAATTTGCTCTTCGTAGTAGTCGCCTACCTGAACTGACGGGTCATCGTACTGAGCCGCAGACAGCGTCATTTCGCGGAACGGGTGTTCCTGTACCTGATCATCCGGGATAACCTGCCAGCGACGGAAGGTTTCGTAAGCACCGGTTTTACGATCGATGCTGACGCGCACTTCAATATCACCTTCGTTTTTCTTTTTTGTCGCGGCTGCCAATGCAAACTCAAGCGCCTGGAAAATCTTTTCCCTTGGCACAGACTTTTCGTTAGAAACTGCATCAACAACTAATAATATTTCTTTTGCCATTGTTTGTTGCCTCGCTTTGCCCCGGTACCGATTAAAAAACCGGCACCACGTTTGCTTTATCTACGTTGTCCATCAGCAAACGATAGGGTTTGCCATCTACTTCCACTATCAACATATCGTCTTCAATAGCTGTTAGTACGCCTTTAAACTTACGCCGGCCATCCTGTGGAATAGCCAGTTTTACTTCAATCTTTTGCCCTACTACGGCTGCAAAATGCGCTGCAGTAAACAGAGGCCTGTCCAGCCCCGGTGAGGAGACTTCCAGCAAATACTCATTCGTTATTGGGTCTTCTACATCTAAAATGGCGCTAACTTCACGGCTGACTAATGCACAATCATCAACATTGACACCGTCAGCGTGATCTATGTACAGCCGTAAAGTTGAATGACGGCCAGCCTGTACCAGCTCCAGCCCCAACAATTCAAAGCCTGTAGCTTCAACAGTTGGCAGCAAAAGCTCTGTCAGCGTTTGTTCTTGCTTAGTCAATGCGACCTCCGGAAAACTTACTCTGCTGCAGCACTTGGCGGCAGCAACAGCAAATAAAAAAAGGGCCTTTAGCCCATTACTGCGTAAAACTGAGTCTGCAGATACGAAAACGCCCCGAGCTAGCGGGGCGAATGGGCATCTAATCAACCTGCATATCGCCAATGCAAGCCGAAAATCTAAATCACTTCCTCAGAAGCTGGTCGCATAGCAACTCTGAATTAACAGAACTAGCTGACAACCGACAGTAGCTAAACAAAAAATGTTGCACTGTGAATTTGGTTGCGGGAGCCGGATTTGAACCGACGACCTTCGGGTTATGAGCCCGACGAGCTACCAGGCTGCTCCATCCCGCGTCCGTAATTGGCGCTTATTATATAGCGCTGACTGGCTTATCGCAAGCATTGCCCGGGCAAACTGTTGATAAATTTGGTGCCGAGAGCGGGACTTGAACCCGCACGTCCGAAGACACTACCCCCTCAAGATAGCGTGTCTACCAATTTCACCATCTCGGCTGAATATAACTGGATTAATTACCTACAGGGATATCGCTGGCGTCATCTTTTTTCTGTTCAACCTGTTCAGTAGCAGGCACTTCTAAATTCTGCCACTCATCAACTTTCTTACTCTGACCAGCGCTGTAGTTACCCAGCACTATGCTCAGTACAAAGAAAATGGTTGCCAGAATAGTGGTTGTCTTGGTCAGGAAGTTACCTGTACCTGATGAACCAAATACCGTCGCTGATGCACCAGCACCAAAGGCTGCGCCCATATCAGCACCTTTACCATGCTGAATTAACACCAGACCAATCAGCGCCATAGCAACTAACAGATAAACTACAATCAAAATTTCGTACATGCTTATTCCTTTGCACCTTTTGTAACTGCAAGGCAAATTTGCGCAAATTCTGCAGGTTTCAGGCTTGCACCACCTACAAGAGCACCATCAATGTCGGCCTGGTCAAATAATGCAGCACAATTATCTGCATTAACACTGCCGCCATACAATAATTTTACCCGTATTGCAGATTGCGTATCGTATTGTTTCAGATGTTGCCTGATAAACGCATGCGTCGTCTGCGCCTGTTGCGGTGTCGCCGACTCACCTGTACCAATGGCCCAAATGGGCTCGTACGCAATCACTGATTTCGCCAGTAATTCGGGCTGCGAAGCATACACCGCATCAAGTTGCCGCGCAAGAACCTGCTGCGTTTTTTCTTGTTGCCGCTGCTCCAGTGTTTCACCGATACACAGCACCGGCGTCAGACCTGCATTTACTGCCGCGGCAAGCTTGGCAGCAATCAACGCATCACTTTCAAAATTCAGCGTACGCCGTTCTGAGTGGCCGATGATAACAAAGCGAGCCCCTGCTTCAAGCAGCAAATCTGTACTGAGTTCACCAGTGAAAGCACCTGCTTTCTCATGGCTGACGTTTTGCGCGCCCAACACGAAATTACGTTCAGCGCTAAAGCAGTTAATCAGCGTCGCCGGCGGACATATCAGCACCTCGGTCTCGGACAAATTTAAGCTTGCCAGTTCCCGCGTTATTTCCTCGACCAGTGCAACAGAACCATTCATTTTCCAGTTCGCTGCTATCAGGGGAGTACGTTGCATGCAGTTTTATCCTGTTATAAGACCGGCGCGATATTAACTAACCGCGCCAGCGCAAACAAGTGAAAGTGGCGTATTTCGACAATCAACTGGCTATTTTTACCGCAGCAGCGATCCGTTCGGCATACTGACGCACTGTCGCCTCATGCTCTCCTTCAACCATAACGCGGATTAAAGGTTCAGTACCACTCTTGCGGATAAGCACCCTGCCGCCGCCGTTAAGTTCAGCCTCTACCTCTGCGATAACCTGCTTCACATGCTGCTTTTCAAGCGGCGCTGTACCTTTTTCAAATTTAACATTCACCAGGACCTGCGGCAGCTTATGCATGCCGTGGCTGAACTCAGCCAGAGTCATTTTGGCTTCTATCATCGCCGTCAGTACCTGCAAGGACGCAATAATGCCATCGCCGGTGCAAGTGTGATCCAGATTCAGCACATGGCCCGAGTTTTCACCGCCGATGCGCCAGTTTTTCTCCCGCAGCAGCTCCATTACGTAGCGATCACCGACCGCACTGCGGGCAAAGGGAATATCCAGCTCTTTTAAAGCCAGCTCAAGCCCAAGATTACTCATCAGGGTACCGACTACGCCGCCTTGCAATTTGTTTTGTGCTTTGGCTGCGCGGGCAATAATATAAACAATCTCATCGCCATCGATGACCCGGCCGTTATGGTCAACCATCATCACGCGGTCACCATCACCGTCGTATGCAATACCGAGATCTGCTTGTTGCTCCAGCACAGTCTTTTGTAATAGATCGGTATGCGTAGCACCACAGTTAGCATTGATGTTGATACCATCGGGGCTGGCACCTATTACCACAACATCCGCACCTAACTCTTTGAATACAGAAGGAGCGATATGATAAGTCGCACCATGAGCACAATCGATGACAATCTTCATGCCACTTAACGACAGATGGTTTGGTAAATGACTTTTACAAAACTCTATATAACGACCGGCTGCATCTTCAATACGCTGTGCTTTACCAAGTTTTTCCGAGCTCTCACATACCATCGGCTGTTCCAGCTCATGTTCAATAGCCAGTTCAACTTCATCCGGCAGCTTAGTGCCATCGGCTGAGAAGAACTTAATACCGTTGTCGTAATACGGGTTATGCGACGCACTGATGACGATACCAGCCTCTGCCCGAAACGTGCGGGTCAGATAGGCCACAGCCGGTGTCGGCATAGGCCCTAACAGGCGCACATTGATGCCGGCAGCAATCAGCCCTGCTTCCAGTGCGGTTTCCAGCAAGTAGCCAGATATACGGGTGTCTTTACCAATCAGTACTTTGCGTGTTCCACGCTGTGACAGTACCCGTCCGGCTGCCCAGCCCAGTTTCATTGCAAACTCAGGCGTAATCGGAAACTCGCCGACCTTTCCCCGGACACCATCAGTACCAAAATATTTTCTGCTCATCCTTTATGCTCCATACTGCATTGCAGTCACAACCCTGACCGCCTGCACACTTTCTTTAACATCGTGCACACGAATAATCTGTGCACCTTTTAATGCTGCAATAGTAGCGCAGGCTATACTGCCTGCCAAACGTTCATTCACCGGCGCATTAAGTAACTGACCTATCATCGACTTGCGCGACATTCCCGCCAGCACCGGATATCCGAGTTCAAGTAATTGCTCCAGTTTGTCTAATAACGTGAAGTTATGCTGCAGACTTTTACCAAAACCAAACCCAGGGTCGAGAATAATGTTGTCTTTGCTGATCCCTGCCTGCTCGCATTGTCTGGCGCGTTGCGACAGAAACTGCAGCACCTCTGCGCTAACGTCTGAATACGTCGGTGCATGCTGCATACTGCGTGGTGCGCCTTGCATATGCATCAGACAAACCGGCACCTGAGCTGTCACGGCAACCTGCAATGCGCCGGGTTCAAGCAAAGAGCGCACGTCATTGATAATATCCGCACCTGCCTGAATGGCCGCTGACATCACCGCCGCTTTGCTGGTGTCAACAGAGATCGCACAATCAAAACGTTGACGTATAGCCGTAATAACCGGCACAACTCTG
>NZ_DATCSY010000248.1:0-4549 GCF_036568245.1 Rheinheimera sp.
GCCACCACCGAGCGCTTTTAAGCCAGATGCCAGCAAGACGAAGCCAATAGCGGCATAAATCCAGGCCAGGGTTTTATCCTGTTGTACCAGGCTGACAACCTGCAGTAAGGGATAAATACCGAGCAGAGTTACTACTACACCGCGCAGGGCCCGTAATAAACCTTCGGCTTTAAAAGGGTTACGGATCCCTAACGATTCACTGCCATAATCAAAGGCCATTGTTACTTCCTTATAAAAATCAGTTTGTTGAATGCAGCTTTATCTTGCCTGAGCAATATTAATTTGCAATCTGTACCGGTTACTTTTAGCCGAAAATACGCTTAAGTGCGAATAAATTATACGGATAAAAAAAGGAGCCCGTTACACGCAGCTCCCACCAGGAAGAGACAAGTCCGGCAGCGCCGGTACTAAGGTTGGTTCAGAAAAGTTTCGATCAAGGGCGCAACAGACTGAATATTGACTAAACCGTCTAAATGGCCCCAGTTGCCGGGTATTTCGGCATACTGTGGTGTGTTACCGGCGTTTTTCATCGCATCAGCACTGTGTTGGCTGAATGCAGGTGGTAGCAGTAAATCACCGCTGGCGGGCAGAAATAAGGTTTTTGCTTTAATGCCGGCTACCGCCTGCTGCCAGTTGTCCGCCATACCGGCACGCCATAACTGGGACGCCCTTACCAGATATAAAATATGGTTGGCATCCTGATAAGTTGCTCTTACTTTGGCATGTTGCATCAGCTGCTCCCAGGCACTTAAGCTGGCACGGATATCCTGCATGGCGTTTTTGTCACTAACGGGTGACGGGTAACGCTGATTAAAGCCCTGTGGATGCACCGCGTCTTGTGTGATGTACGCCAGTGCTGTAGTAAGGCCCTGTATTGGCTGGCCTTTGTCATAGTAGTCACCACCGTGCCAGGCCGGGTCAGTTTTAATCGGGTAGGCCCAGCGCTCCAGTTTCACTGCGCCATAAGCGTCCATAAAAGCACCGCCAATCACCGGCACTAAACGCTGTACCCGCTCCGGATAGCGTACAGCCCATTCGATAGCCTGAAACGAGCCCATAGAAGGGCCAATCACCGCATGCAGCTTGTTAATACCAAGACTATCGAGCAGGGCTTTTTGTACTTCGACGAAATCGCCAATGGTCACCACCGGAAATGCCAGGCCATAGGGCTTGCCTGTCGCAGGGTTAGTGGTTGCCGGCCCTGTGGTGATGACATTTTTGTCAAACACATTGGCGTTTACCAGCGTATCGCTGCTTATTACATAAAATTTATTGGTATCAATGGCTTTGCCCGGGCCTATGATGGCGTCCCAGTAACCGGGAGTCGCATCATCCTGTTGGTATTTGCCAGCTGCATGACTGCTGCCAGAGAAATAGTGTGTGATCAGTATTACATTAGACTTATCAGCATTAAGCTTACCGTAGGCTTCCCAGCCAATATTAACCGGCGCAATCACCTGACCGCTTTCGGTGGTAAAGCTATCCAGCGTAAAGTGCTGCTTTTCGACCAGCAAAGGCTCGGCTGATACGGCAACACTAAATAACCATATTAAGCCTGTGATAAAACGCATAACGACTCCTTAGAACCACTGAAATAACAGTATTGCCAGCGCAGTGCCCACTACCGGCACTAAGACGCTAACCACTGCCACCGGCCAGTACGCATTGTGGTGGCTCTCGCCACAGATAGCACGAATAGTGGTAACGACATAGCCGTTATGCGGCAACGAATCGAGCGCGCCGGAAGAAATGGCCACCACGCGGTGCAGTTGCTCCGGGTCGACACCACGGTCGAGATAATGTGGTGCGATTTCAGGCAGTGCAATCACCTGGCCGCCGGAAGCGGAACCGGTTAAGCCCGCTATAGCGCTTACCGCCACAGCGGCGCCGAGCAGTTCGGGGCCGGGCAGATGTGTCATAAAGCCGACCACGCTGGCAAAAGCCGGCGTCAATTTGGCAACAGAGCCAAAGCCTACCACTGCGGCGGTATTACCGATGGCCAGCAAAGCGCCTAGTACGCCTTCGTTAGTTGCAGCTGCCGGATTATGCAGGAAGCGGTAATTTAACAGATAAAGGCTGACCACACCGCCTGTCAGGGCGACGATAAGCGCCGCTTGCTGCAGGCTGTCGTGTAATAAAAACGACAGCAGCAACACCACACCTAACGGTACTATCCCCTTAAGCGGATGTGGCAGCGCGCGGTCGGTAATTTCAGGGTCGCTGCTGCGCTGGGTAAACTGCTCGCCCTGACTGACAGCCCGTTTTATCATCCACATCAGTAGCATATAGCCGCAAACTGCCATAAAAACCGCGACGATGATACTAACCTGCCAACCAGCGTAAGGTGTGGTTTTAAGATAAGGGATAGGGATCCAGTTCTGAATTTCCGGTGAGCCGGCCGATGTCATGGTAAAGGTAACAGACCCCAGAGCTAATGCGGCCGGGATAAAACGTCTGGGCAGATTTGCGCCTTTGAATAAGCTGACTGCCATCGGGTAGGCAGAAAAGGCGACCACAAACACACTGACACCGCCGTAAGTCAGCACTGCACAGGCCAGCACCACAGCCAATACAGCTTTACCTTGCCCCAGTTTGTTGACTATCGCCAGCGCTACCGCATCAGCCGCGCCGGTATGTTCCATCAGCTTGCCAAACAGAGAGCCGAGTAAAAACATCAGAAACCAGGCCGCGACAAAACCGGAAAAGCCGGCCATGTAACCGTGGACAAAATCCAGCTGGTCGGTCATTTGCCAGAAGGGAATGCCGTTGGTGACTGCTACCAGCAGCGCACACAGTGGCGCTGTAATAAACAGGTTAAACCCCCGCATCGTCAGCACGATCAGCAGGCCAAGCCCGGCCAGTAATCCGATAAGACTCAACATCTTGTTATCCTTATGCTCATTTTCGTTTAGTCTGATACAGCTGGGCAGGCATCACCATAGTACTAAGGTACAGGTTAAAAAAAACGCATTTGCGCCTACAGTAAGGCTAGACAAATAACAACAAAATGATGCGAACTCAAAACAGCAGGAGAGCCAAGATGGCCCATAACAATAATATTGATGCACCGCACAAGTATAGCCGTACCCTTATTAAACCCAGCCTGCTGGCGCTGGCGATCAGCAGCAGCTTTGCCGGCACAGCGCTGGCACAGGATGCAGCAGCCGAAGATGACACTGCGGTTAAGCTTGAGCGTATTGAAGTAACTGCCCGGCGCACGGTGGAGAATTTACAGACAGTACCGGTAGCGGTGACGTCGATGGGCGAAGAGGAGCTGGCCCAGCGTGGGTTAGATAACCTGACAGCTGTGGCGCAGTATTCGCCTAATACTACGTTGCAGGTTTCGCGCGGTACCAACAGCACGCTGACGGCTTACATCCGCGGTATCGGTCAGCAGGATCCATTGTGGGGGTTCGAGCCTGGTGTAGGTATTTATATTGATGACGTATACATGGCTCGGCCGCAAGGTGCTGCACTGGATGTATATGATGTCGAGCGGGTTGAAGTTCTGCGCGGCCCGCAAGGCACACTGTATGGCCGTAACACCATCGGTGGTGCAGTAAAATATGTCACCAAACAGCTGACCGGTGACAACGAGTTTGCTGTACGCGGTACTATTGGTACTGAAAATCAGCGTGATCTGAAGGTGTCGGGCCAGACCGGCCTTACCGACAATGTGTTTATCAGTGGCGCTTTTGCGACGTTTAATCGCGATGGCTTTGGTAAGTTTTTAAATACCGGCGATGATAACTATAACAAAGAGCTGATGACCGGACGGGTCAGCCTGCAGTGGAATGTTAATGATAGTTTCCGCATGCTGTTAAGTGCTGATAAAACGGTAGACGACTCCAATCCACGCGGCGGCTTCCGCTTATTCCCCAGTGCCCTGGCACCAACGGATACTGTACCTACCAGTGTGTATGATGCCAACATCAGCATGCCGGTAGAGAACAAAGTAGAAACAGAAGGTCAGTCGATTACGATGACGCTGGACCTGTCGGATAACTGGACACTGAAATCAGTTACTGCACACCGCGAAGGCAAAACCGATACCAATATCGACTTTGATTCTACCAGTTTTCCAACACTGGACATTCCGGCGTTTTACGAAGATACCCAGGTATCACAGGAACTGCAGTTACTATACAGTGATGACAAGTTAAAATTTGCCTCTGGCCTTTACTACTATGACGGTGAAGCCTGTGGTGCTTTCGGCCAGGTCGTGTATGGCGCCAGCACCACGGAAAACGGTGGCTGTGTGCAGACCGATAGCATAGCGGCTTATGCCCAGGGTACCTATCAGCTGGACGACAAATGGTCGTTAACTTTTGGTGGCCGTTATACCCAAGACGATAAAGATGCCAGCGTCTATCGGTATATTTACGCCGGTTATAAATTCCCGCGTGACCCTGATGGTGTGTATTTATCTACCCAGACTGAGTTTAGCGGCAGCGAAAGCTTCAGCCATTTCTCACCGCGTATTGGCGCAGAATATCAGTACAGCCGTGATTTGATGTTATACGGCAGCTACACCAACGGCTTCAAATCT
>NZ_DATCSY010000249.1:0-5751 GCF_036568245.1 Rheinheimera sp.
ACTTGCGCGAAACGCGTCAGAATTGAGTAAAATAAACCAGCCCCAAGACACAAATAAATGAGCGCCGGGCTCCAGATAATGCCGTTCAGCGCACTAATAAAGCCTTCCATTTCTGTTCCTTATAATTATTTTGCATGAAGATTGTTATACGCCGTCTAATTTGCCACATCAGCCGCCGAATAGCTACGCCGTTAGCTGCTGTGCCGGTAATCTGCGATAACTTGTCCGAAGTTAGCGATTTCTGCATCATGAGCCTGATCCTGCCACGGCTCGGCCAGCGCTTGTTGATACCAATTTTGCATCGCCGGTAAGGCAAGCAGATGATTCAAGTACTGTTTGGCAGTTTCGCTAAACGGCAAGTCGTAGCTTTGCATGCGAAAAGCGACCGGTGCAAAAAACGCATCGGCCGCAGTAAACCGGTTGCCAGCGATAAAGGGGCCACCAAACGTACTCAAGCCTTGCTCAAACAGTTCATTAAGCCTTGTAATATCGCCGCTTAGCGCGTCGGTTATCTTATGCAGTTTTACCCGGTGGCAGCAGCTCATACCACAAGCATTACGTAAGGTGCTGAAACCTGAGTGCATTTCCGCCGCAGCACAGCGGGCGAAAGCGCGGGCTTTAACCTGTTCTGGCCAGACGTCTTTATGCGTTTCGTATAGAAACTCAACAATTGCCAGCGAATCCCAAACCACGATATCTTTTTGTACCAGACACGGCACTTTACCGCTGGGAGAAAAGGTACGGAACTTGTCAAAGTTCCCCTGCTGGCTAAATGGCACCAATTGTTCAATAAATGGAATATTCAATTGCATCATCAACAGCCAGGGCCGCAATGACCAGGACGAGTAGTTTTTATTGGCAATATAAAGTTCTCGCATTGTTCTCTCCTTCACTATACAGACCAGCGCCTTGCTCTTTAGCTCTACGTCGGCGGGATACTTATATCTTATACCTTTGTTGTCATTAGTACTTCGGTAAATTAAGGTACAATAATGCTATCGTATTGGCTGTGTCAGAGTTGCTTTTGCCCGAATTTACCCTGCTGTTTGTCCTCTCACAATCGCTGGCTGCATTGGCCTTCATCAGCGGCATTATCGCCTTTCAGCAACATCAACGTCCGGCTATGCTGAAATTCTGGTTTGTTTCTGCTCTGCTAAATGCCTGCCATTTTGCCGTTTTAGCTCAGTACCAGGCAGCCTTGTTTGTTGGGCTTACGTCGGTACGGTTTCTGGTAGCTGCATTCAGCCCCAGACCACGCTGGATGTACGTTTTTCTGATACTGTCCAGCATGCTGTTTTTTATCAGCTATGCCAGCCCGCTTAACCTGTTGCCTTACCTGGCTGCCATTGTCGGGACCATCGGCAGTTTTCAGAAAAAAGTTATCCTGGTGCGTATTTTAATGGCGATTGGCGCCAGTGCCTGGATAGTGCACAATCTACTGGTTGGCTCGCCGGTTGCCGTATTAATGGAGCTGGCGTTCTTAAGCAGTAATCTGGTCGGCTATATAAGAAGCCGTAAACTGAACCCGGCAGCTGATACGGGCCAATAATCTGATGCTGTAAGCCTTTTGACGGCACAGAATTAACGTTATCATCAGCCTATGTCAGACCTTACCCCACGCATTCAGCGCCAGTATTATCGCAACGGGCCTCCTCATCGCGGCGGAGCCGATGTCAGCTTTGCCGATCTGGTGAAGATATTTGGCTTTAACAGTATTCATATCGGCCGTTGGGTCACAACCGCTGAGCAGCAGTTGGCGGCGAACCTGTTTTTTGACGCTTTTTGCGATTTGCAGCAACTGCTGCAGGTTCCGTCAGAGGTGATATCGCTCAGAGGTACTCTTGCTTTGACTTTCGGTATCGGTGGCCAACCTGGTGTCTGCGCACATTATCAGCCTCAGGGGCGGATCCTGGCGTTGGCTAAAAATGCCGGTGGCGGCAGCCTGGCACACGAGTGGTATCATGCGTTTGATCACTATATTGCCGATAAAATGTTTACACTTTATGATACGCGTAACCAGTTTTCCAGCAGCTGCTGGCTGCAGCATAAGCCTTTAAAACCACATTATTTCAATACGTTGCTAAGCGAGGTTTATCAAAAACTATTTTTGTCAGATAGCGCCGATAGTGAAAGCGGGTTCTTTCGCCACTGCCGGCAACTCGACTCAAAAATGAACCGGTTTTATCTGGCACGGCCGGAGGAAATGGCCGCTAGAGCCTTTGAAAAGGTGTTACAGATGCAGCCTGTGAAAAACAGCTTTCTGGTGTCAGGCACGCTAAAAAGTGACGCCGCTGCACATGGTATTTACCCCGATGACACGCTGACTAATACTCTCGCAGACATTTGGCTACGGTATTTTTCTTTGCTTGGCCACGGGCTAACTAACAAAAATAACAGTTTACGCTGATAAAAAAACGCGCAGTATCAGCACTGCGCGTTTTGTCAGAACAGCAAACAACTATCAGAACACACCGCGCACGCTTAACGCATAGCGACGGTCAGTCGTGAAGTTTAATGCATCTGTTCTTACGCCAGCCTGATTCATCTGATACTGAGTTTTAGTTTCGGTATTCAGCAGGTTGCTGCCTTCGATACCAACTTTCCAGTTGTCATTAATGGAGTAATACAGGCTGGCATCCATCATACCCGATGCTTTAGCGAAGGCCGGAACATATTCTTCAGACTCGCGCAGCGTTAGCAGGTATTCCGAGCGCCAGGTGTAAGCCAGACGGAAGGAAATTTTGTCATACTCGTACATGCCGACGATATTCATATTTTTATCAGAGTAACCTTGCAGTGGTAAACCACTGAACACACGGAAAGTGTTACGGTTATCCGCTATCGGGTTACCATTTTCGTCAAAGCCTAACGTGCCTTCCGAGATCTCGTTCGGGTCTTCCAGGCCGCTCTGATCGATGTATGTAAAGTTAAACTGTAAGCCCAAACCACTCCAGGCTCCGGGCAACATGTCGTAAAACTGCGAGTAAGAGAACTCAACGCCGCGGATAGTGCCTGAGCCGGTATTGGCCGGGCCATAGGCGGACACATCATATTCTTCGCCGTTGTATGTTACATCCAGATTAAACTGCCGGTTACGAATAATGTTATCCAGCTTCTTATGAAACAGACCTGCAGTAACATAACCTGCCGGCGCAAAGTACCACTCGACACTCAAATCAGAGTTTACTGACTCCTCCGGCTCCAGATAAGGGTTACCGGCCAGTGCAGTGACTTCAATATCATCAATGCCAACTACCGGGTTAGTCTCTTCGTCGTAGTCTGCGCCAGGTGTTTGCAGGCGACGGGTATAATCCAGATCCAGTAAGCTGATATTACGTGCATCAACCAGGCTTGGATAATATAAACCTTTAGAGATACCAAAGCGCAGCACGATTTCATCGGTAAGGCCAAAGTTAACGTTGAAACTGGGTAGTATGGTGTCGTAATCGGTGCCCTCAACAGTACTCAACTCCGACTCGCCGCTAGCCAGGTTGTAGTAGCGCAGATACTCCGGTTGCTGCATTACAGCATTGAGCGATGTTCCTGGCTCTCCACGGCGGGTAATTTGCGGCTGAACAAAAGCACCTGTTGATTCCAGTTCATAGCTGACATAACGCAAACCCAGGTTACCTTTAACCGGAATATCCTGATTCACCAGTTCAAAGTCTGTACGCAGATAAAACTCTGTACGTTGTTCATTTGAAGAACTGATATTATGCGCGGCAAAAGGCCCCTCAACACGATTAGGTTTGTCGGCATAAGGCACATAGGTGCCGGTACAAACACCATTATTGGCAGCACTGCTGGTGGCATTATGCCAGCCGTCACGACAGCCCTGGCGTAATGATTCAGCATAATTCCTTACCAGATCCATCTTAGGAAACAGGAAGTTATTCACATTACCCTGCAGCACCTTGCCATTGTAGTAATCAGAAAAATCTACCCGTTCAAATAGCTCCGGCCGGTTTACCGCTGCCGCGGCGTTACGATCGTTCATGTCCCAGGGAGTACCGATAGCAGACCAGCCTTCATAAGCGGTATCACGAACAGTGAGATCCTTATCGCTGTAGTAAAAACCGGTTTTAATGGCAGTAAAAACGCCGTCCAACTCATAAGTAACATCAAACTTATAACTGTCGGCTTTGGCAGTATTATGCTCTTCCTGCTCCATGCCGCTGCCTAAAAACACATTAGGCACAGGGCCATTCCAGTCTGAATTGGGCGACCAGCCAGCGGTAAGAATATTGTCGCTCAGAAATTCAACCGTCGGGCGCTCGCCACGCATATCGAGGAAATAAGGTGACACCACGTGTACATGGTTACCACGGGTCTGGCCGGACATACTGTAGTTGTGTACGACTTTTTCTGAGTCAATATGCTGATAATCTAGCACCAGTGTTAAACGGTCACTCGGTTTTAACTTCAGGTTGAATGAGGTGTCTTTAACGGTATTTTCGTTATAGTTCCAGCGGCTGCGGTAGAAAAACGGTGTTTCCGGGCTGACACCAAGCGCTATACCTGAGGTAACAAAGCCGTTGTCGGTCGTCAGTGGATAGCCATTTTCAAGATCTTCCGTCCAGTTCTGTGAAGAGCCCATAAAACCACGAAAGCCCTGCGCCGCCTGACCAATCTGCCGCTCATTCCATTCCAGAGATGCGTCGGAGTTAATATGTTCCAACGTCGCGACAATAGTATTATCGGTGTTAGCCCACTGCAGCGACGTAGTAAAGCCGGTGCGTTCACGATCGTTGTCTGCTGTGCTCATATGAATGGCCACCGGAACATGCCAGACACTGCCAGCGGGCTGCCCGGGCAAGGCCGGACCGTCGACCGGTGAGCTTGGGTCAACCCCCGTTATTCCGCCCCACTGATCCAGAGTTGGAATGAAAGCATCGCCACGGGAGTGGAAGTTACCCAGCCCTACGCCATCACCACGCGATTTGTATTCAGACCTTGAACCGGCGATTAAAAAGCCGAACTTACCAGCTTTTGTTTCCCAGCTGTCTGAAAACAGCGCCGAGAAAGAGGGTGTAACTTCTTCGCGAAAATCACCGTAATTAGCTTTAGCACTAAAGGCAACTAAACGGTCCGGCGAATCGAATGGTTTACGGGTGATCAGATTTACCGTGCCGGCAATACCACCGGAGATAAGATCCGCGGTCTGATTCTTCACAACCTCTACCGCACCGAGTAACTCAGCGGGAAAATCTTCATAACTTAGTCCGCCCCATGGATTGGCACTGAAGGCGTCACGGCCGTTTACTTCGGAGCGCACACGATCAAGGCCGCGTACCAGCACGCCGGTGCCTTCATCGGCATAATGCTTAGGATCGTCAGATGATGCAAAGCGCTCAATCGTCACACCAGGTACACGTTGCAGTGCTTCAGTCACTGATTTATCCGGTAAAGCACCGATATCTGTGGCGGTGATCACATCTTTTACTGTGTCAGCGTAGCGTTTAAGTTCCTGCGCCGATTGGATACTGCCTCTTATACCTTTTACTTCAATAACCTCTACAGGTTCTTCGCTGTTCTGTGCAATGACATCGCTGTCATTTTGTGGCGACGTCTGTGCTGAGACAGCAAAAGGGCTAAGACCCAGTAACGCAGCCGAAATAGCCAGACTGAGCCTGGCGCGTTTTACACCGCAGGTAATGCTATCGCTGAGTAATTCAGACATGATGTTTTTCTCTTCTGTTCTTGTTTTAATCCGTTTAGCTCGGTCGGCAGCGCAACTACCGGCTAAGCCAC
>NZ_DATCSY010000250.1:0-3101 GCF_036568245.1 Rheinheimera sp.
AGTGCAGCGGCTGGAGTTTTATAAAGTTGATGAGCTGACGCAGATTATTCTGCGCTCGGCAAATTTCTTAAATTTACAGCTTGATGAAGCCGGGGCTACTGAAATTGCCCGCCGCTCACGCGGCACGCCTCGGATTGCCAACCGCTTATTACGTCGGGTGCGTGACTATGCGCAGGTTAAAGCCGGCGGCGTGGTAACCGTTGATGTTGCCGCGGCAGCGCTACAAATGGTAGATGTCGACGCCGAAGGTTTTGACTATATGGATCGTAAACTTATTCTGGCCATTATTGAAAAGTTCATGGGCGGACCGGTAGGGCTGGACAATTTAGCCGCCGCTATCGGTGAAGAAAAAGATACCATTGAAGATGTGATAGAGCCGTTTTTAATTCAGCAGGGCTTTATTCAGCGCACACCACGCGGGCGCATCGCAGCACCACGCGCTTACACCCATTTTGGTTTCGACTTACCAAAATCAGACTAAGTTGAAAGCATGTATCCGCTAACTGGATGGTGCTACAGCTAGGCGACAAGTTAAAGTGCAATACGAGCATAGTAGGCTATGTGAGTCATTGTGCTTTAACGCAGGCAACAACGCTGTAGTCCGAGCCAGGACGCGGATAAAAAAAAGCCCGCTCAAGGGAGCGGGCAGCAACAAGTTGAAGGAGTGCTTCAAAAAAATCCAGGGAACATGTTGAAACAGCAACAAAATTTGGTCTGAACACAAATTTCATTACTCAGTGATCCTTACTAAGACTCAGCAAAACTTTGCTTCCTCTTTGCGCTAGCTCAGAACACATGCGTATGATAGAGATTTGGAGTATTTACTTCAAACGAGAAAAACTACTATTTAGGTATTAGAAAAATTAATGCGATGATTCGGCCTGGTTGTATTAAAAATGTTCAATTGCAGGTGCGGCAAGCGTTGCAGGCTTTTGTTCATGCAAGGTTAATGTACAATCGGGATTATGAGCAGCATTACTTTTTGTCAGGTTTTGGTCAGAGTTTGCTGTTTATCCTGTGCGGAAGGGGATTAGTCGATTCTGTGCAAAATACGGGAACTTACTGTTGAAATAACAGTCGACAGAAATTAATAAAAAATACAAGTAGGCGACGCAGAAAAATATAGTTGGGTTTCATCTGTACAGATGATTGAGTTGTTGTTCGGCGTTACTTATCATATGCAGCAATTAAAGCGAATATCATGTCTGAAACAGTCTTTACATTCCCAGTGCGCGTGTACTATGAAGATACCGACGCCGGAGGAATAGTTTACTATGCAAATTATTTAAAATTTTTTGAAAGAGCGCGCACCGAATGGTTGCGTGCCTTGGGTATTGAGCAGGATTTTTTATTGTCAAAAAATGTCGCTTTTGTTGTTACTCAGGTTTTAATGGATAACAAAAAAGCGGCTAAATTTAATGAATTATTGACGGTATCTAGTCAAATCAGTACCTTAAAACGCGCTAGTATGGTTTTTCAGCAAACAATACACAATAGCGCCGGCGAGTTAAATTGCACAGCGCAAATTACAGTGGCCTGTATTTCGCTGCAGGAAATGAAGGCCAGGGCAATTCCGGCCGAGGTGACAGAGGGTTTATTACGTGGCAGGTGAGATATCTATTTTAAGTTTGTTAATTGAAGCCAGTTTTGTTGTGCAACTGGTGATGTTGATATTGCTCGCGATGTCAGTTATGTCGTGGACTATTATTTTCCGCCGTCGTAAAGCATTAAGTGATGCAGTAGCTGATGCTAAAAAGTTTGAAGATAAATTCTGGTCTGGTGTGGATTTATCCAAGTTGTATAACGAAGTCAGTGCACGTGCCGCCAACAGCGGATTAGAAGCATTGTTTAAATCAGGCTTCAAAGAGTTCGCCAGGTTACATAAAACCAACAGCCGCCAACCGGCCGCTGTAATGGAAGGCACACAGCGCGCGATGCGTGTTGGCTTGTCGCGCGAAGTTGAAAGATTAGAGATGCATCTACCCTTTCTGGCAACCGTGGGTTCTATCAGTCCTTACATTGGTTTGTTTGGTACAGTATGGGGCATTATGAACTCCTTTATTGCACTGGGTGCGGTAGAGCAGGCGACGTTGTCTATGGTTGCGCCGGGTATCGCTGAAGCGCTGATTGCGACAGCTATCGGCTTATTCGCGGCTATACCGGCAGTTATTGCATATAACAAGTTCTCGCATCAGGTTGAGTCATTGGAAAGCAGTTACGCCAACTTTGTTGAAGAGTTTTCTAACATTCTGCACCGTCAGGCCGTATCGAATAACGGAGACGCTGCCTGATGTATGTACGTAAGAAACGCCGGTTAAAGGCCGAAATAAACGTGGTGCCCTATATCGACGTTATGCTGGTTTTGCTGGTGATTTTTATGGTGACAACGCCACTTATTACCCAAGGGGTAAAAGTAGAGTTGCCAAAGTCAGCTGCCGAGCCAATAAAGCAGATGCAGGATGGTAAAACACCGCTGGTAGCCACAGTTGACCAGGATGGTCTGTACTATTTTGAGAAAGATGGCAAACAGCAAGGGCCTTTTACGGCAGCTGAACTGACGGTGGAAGTTGCCAGTTGGCTGACTATCGAGCCTGGTACTCAGGTGATCGTAAAAGGTGATGCAAAAGTAAGTTACGATGCGGTGATTCGCCTTATCAATGTGCTCAAAGGCGCTGGCGCACCGGCGGTTGGCCTGATGACAGACAACCTGGAATAGAATTGATATGGCTGTGGTAATAGAACCTTCATTGGCAAAATCACTTGGCTTACATCTGGCTATACTGGTGGTGCTGGTATTTGGCACTGATTTTTCCAGCAAACCTGAGATGGTGACAGTAAGTTTGCAATCTGAAGGCCAGGCGCCGGTTGAAGCGGTGGCGGTAGACGAAAAGTTACTGAACGAGCGCGTGCAGCAGATGCAGCGTGATCGCGATGCGGCCAAAGCGGCTGAAGAGAAGCGGATACGTGATCTGGAGCGACGGGCGGCTCAGGCCGAGCAAAACCGGACAGCAGAAGAACAACGTTTGAAGCGGGTAGCTGAAGAAAAACGCAAAGCCGATGCTGAAGCGCAAAAAGCGAAAGCCGCTGCGGCTGAAGCGAAA
>NZ_DATCSY010000251.1:0-11723 GCF_036568245.1 Rheinheimera sp.
ATCCTTAACGGAATAACCACGTTCGGTGATTTGTTTGATTGCTTCAGCTTTGAATTCTGGTGTAAAACGTTGCTTGGACATGGTGCCCTCCTAAAGTTGTATTCTAACCTAAGGAGTGTCTACTGTTTTAGGGGAAGTCCAGACCTCTCATAATCTTCAGTGGCTACTCGGACAAACTGTTGCTCAATTGTACTAGCACCTTGAATTTTCCCTCTCGATAATTTGACAAATATAGCTCTCGCGACCCCAATTGGGTCAACACCAAAATGTTGGAAATATCGATGGTCTTCCGCAGCAACGAGATAAGGAACATAGCTGTCTAGCGAACTATTACTTATTGTATCGACTTTATCTAAGCAGATTCTTATACGGCTTCTTACGTCCATTATATTCAGGACGAAAAAGACGACTAAGACCAACTGTAGAGGTAATACCAAGAAAAATAGTAGTTGCTTCAAAAAGGCGCCCTTTGAATCAATACGCGCCCATTTTGATCGGCAACCATGGATTTAAAAGTGCCTGCGAGCTCAGTTTTTGTCGTTGCAACAACATCATAGAAGTTTGTAGATTGCCTACCATGTCCATCTTCAACTACATGCAAAAATATACGGTCTTTACTTAAATAGTTCTTCTCTAATGAACCATTTATGATTGCTCTTGTTCTCGATTTGCCGATAAATTCGCGTTCACCAGTGGAAGAGTTTTCGTAGATCTTTTCTGCACTCCCCTTAATGCAGCCCCCCTCTCTCCAGATTACTAAAACATAACGAAGAATCATCCCCTTATAAGGGTTGTAAGCTGAACTCTCTGTAGTCATCTGCAAATACCATTTTCCTGTAATGTCAAATGGCGGAAATACCCTTTCCCTAAACAGAAAGAAAAGAAACGTCAGTACGACACCTCCAAGCAATGTGACAGCTAAATCGGCCCAGAAAGTCTCAAAATTCATTTATTCTCCTCACCTTAATGGTAGCTGATGGTTCTACAAACATATAAGCCACCTAAAATCTCGAATCATTCTCACAAGGTATACCATCTCTATCACCATCCATCTTGGTGTTAGGGCAATTCCGTAGAAAAAATTCTGCTTCAGCTCGAGATGTCATCTGGCTACAGTGCTGACGCCCATCACACTGAAAGTTCGGTTGCCTTGAGACGTTACGGGCTGCTTGCACTTGCTCAGCATAATCCGGCAGTACAGATTCAGCTGGTTGAGAGTAAGGTTGTGGGGTGTTTTGCTTCTGGTAGTAATTCCAGGCACCTAAAGCTACTAAGGCAATTAATAAGAGTTTTTTCATCGCGGTACATCCCTGCGCATCAATACAGTTCGCTCTCCCTGTGAATTAAAGTAAAGCAATGAATTCGGTACAGCAATCTTTTTAACTAATGGAGAGCTGATAATTCTCGAATATTGCTTTGAAATTAACTGTACATCACCCATTAAAAACTATGGCAAAATGCCGTTTTTAGCTTGTTGCGGAGCCGTTATGCAACTGTCCCCTGCCGATTTACATATATTGCTGGTTGACCCCTCCGATGTGCAGCGCAAGATAATTCGCAAAAAGCTGGCAGAAGAAAACGTTAATCAGGTGGTTGAAGCGGCCAGCATTCAGCAGGCGCTGCAACATATAACGCAGCACAAGCCCGATGCTATTGCCTGTGCGCTGCATTTTGCTGACGGCACCGCTGAACAACTGCTTAAACAGTTAAAGGCCGATACGGCAACGACTGAGATCCCGTTTCTACTGGTATCGAGCGAGAGCCGCAAAGCGCAATTGGAAGCTTTTAAGCAATCTGGCGTGGTGGCCATTTTACCCAAACCCTTTGATGCGATGCAGCTGGGTAAGGCGCTGAATGCCGCGGTAGACCTGCTAAGCCCGGCGGAGCTTGAGCTGACCTTATTTGATGTGCATGACGTACGGGTACTGGTGGTGGATGATAGCCGGCTGGCGCGTAACCACATTCGCCGCGTACTGAGTAATTTAGGTATGCAGCATATTGTTGAAGCTGAAGACGGCCAACAAGCGATGAGCCTGTTACAACAGCAAATGTTTGATCTGGTAGTAACCGATTACAACATGCCGGAAGTAAACGGTCAGGAACTGACCGAGTTTATCCGCGAGCACAGCACCTTGTCACACATACCGGTACTTATGGTAACCAGCGAAGCTAACGATGCGCATCTGGCAAATATCGCCCAAAGTGGTGTTAATGCCTTGTGCGATAAGCCTTTTGAACCAGAGGCAGTAAAACAACTGCTATACCGCCTGCTGGAGCAATAATCCTTCCGTTAGTGGGTAGTTATGTAGGCTCTGCGCACAAAGCCTGAATAACAGCCTCGGCTATATCGGCAATCCTGCATTGGCGCTGCATGGCACTGTGTTGTAGCTGACGGTAGGCTTGCTCTTCACTGAATTGCTTATGTTGCATCAGCAACAGTTTTGCGCGATCAATCCGCTTTTGTCGCTCCACGGCCTGGCGGGCATCACTTAGTTCAGTCTGCATCTGGCTGATTTGCTGCGCCTGCTCCGACAGCAACTGATAAAAGGCGCGGTTTGGTGCGGTAAAATTGCTGGCATTGCTAACCCGCTCTGACGAAGCGCCGTACAGCCCGGGCATGGCTGGGTCGAATAGCACACCAAATCCGGCATCCTGCGGTAAACCTGCCAGCGAGGAAAGCTGATACTGCTGGGTACGCAGTTGCTGGCGCGCCACCCGCAAACCATTTACGGCAAGTTGCTGCAGTGAAACAAGTATTGCGCCCTGCAACTGATGCATCGCATCTATCCGTTCGGTCGCAAGCTGATACCAGATATCGCTGATAGCGGGCACGCTATGATCAGTACCAGCCAGTTGCTGTATCAGCTGGCGCAGCTGCTGCAACTGAGCGCCGCCAGCACTGTTTTGCAGCGTATGCCACTGCTGACAATGCCCGGCGCCGGCAAATTGCAAAAAGGTATCGGCACTGTCTTGCTGCGCATGCTGCAGCAACGCCAGCCGCTGCGCCAGTTCGGCATCCAGCCGGCCTGATGCCAGCCCCATAGCGCCCCAGGCCCGTTCCTGACCGGCATATTCTTTGGCTTGCAACAAGTTAAACAGCGCTACTAAACTTCGGCTGATACTGGCGTCACAAGCCAAATCGGCCAGCTCCAGCACTACCGCCAACCAAACCGCAATCAACCGGCTAAAGGCCGCCGTAGCCTGCAAAGGCGTAATATGCTGTGTCGCGATTTGCTTACGCAATGTCGCCAGTTGATCCATACCCTGCAATGCCAGCGCAATTTTACTAAACAACCTGCTACCGGCTGCCAGTTGCTGCTGCGGAAAACTCAGCACAGCATGCAGCTGCTGTGCTGCCTGCAAACTATGTTGCAGCTGTTGCTCGCGCTGGCTGGCAAACAGCGCAGAAGCTGATGCAAGAAAAATATTGCTGATGCCGCGCTCGCGCTGCAACTGATGTATCAGTTCACACACCGCACTAACCAGCGCACAACTGTCCGGCAATTGTTGCAGCGCATTAATATGTGCCTGCTGCGCTGCCAGTAAATAGCGTTCTGTTAACGGTGTCATCCGTTTTGCCTCGCTGCAGGATGGAAAACCATCCAATTGCACTGCAATGCCTGTTCCAGAAATACTGCTATAGCGCCAGGCCGCTAAAAGCCTGAACAGGCAGCGTCAGCGGCTAACTATAACGAGTCGGCTGCGCACCTTAGCAGTGCACAACATGCTTAAAAATGCACCAGCCTGGCGCCAACCTCTGTTCGACGGCAACAACCAGACAAAAATAAACTGATACTATTCAATGCATTAAGCGTTTATCACTAACTGGCATTTAACTTGCTGTGGTTATATTTGCAGCAGCCACACAGCGGCTACTGAACAATCAGACTTCAGGACAAAGGCGTCCCGCGATCAACTCAGGTTGATCCGGACGCCTTTTTGCATTTATGCAGCACGCTCTGAGGCCATAACAATTGCAACAACAGAAGGGTTAAACAATGGCTTACTTAGTTCCTGCCGAGTTTGTCACCAAGATGGTCGACGCCGGCGAAGCAAAAATTTATATGTCTACCCGCGATACGCTGGTACGGGCTTATATGGCGGGCGCCATTCTGGCGCTGGCGGCAGTATTTGCCGTTACCGTGGCAGTGCAGACCGGCTCGTTTCTGGCCGGCTCTATTTTGTTTCCGGTCGGTTTTATTATGTTGTACCTGATGGGTTTCGACCTGTTAACCGGCGTGTTTGTACTGGCACCGCTGGCGTTGCTGGACCGCCGCCCCGGCGTTACCGTGCAGGGCGTGCTACGCAACTGGGGCCTGGTATTTTGCGGC
Organism: Rheinheimera sp.; assembly: GCF_036568245.1. GTDB lineage: Bacteria > Pseudomonadota > Gammaproteobacteria > Enterobacterales > Alteromonadaceae > Alishewanella. The sequence continues at coordinate 4,332 of NZ_DATCSY010000251.1, forward strand.
AACTTTGCCGGCGCCTTAACAGTGGCCTTTATGATGGCCTTTGTGCTGACGATGGGTTTTAACACCGATGCCGGTGCCATTGCCGATAAACTGGCCGATGTCGGTGAATCGCGAACCTTAGGTTATGCCGCCCACGGTACCGCCGGCTGGATGACCATTTTTATGCGCGCCATGCTGTGTAACTGGATGGTGTCACTGGGTGTGGTAGGCGCAATGATCTCTACCCACGTCAGCGGCAAAGCCATCGCCATGTGGATGCCTATTATGCTGTTTTTCTATATGGGCTTTGAACACTCGGTGGTAAACATGTTTTTATTCCCGTTTGCGATGATGATGGGCGGCGAATTTTCTATTATGGATTATCTGCTGTGGAACGAGATCCCTACTGCGCTGGGGAATCTGGTTGGCGGCCTGGCTTTTACCGGCCTGACACTGTACAGCACCCATTATAAAACTGCGCCAAAACGACAATTGGTTAACAGCACAGTGCTAAACAACAATGCCAGCCTGGTAAAACCCTGATATGGCGCTGCAGTTAACGGTCGGCCAGTACAGTTGCGCCGGCCGTAAAGCACTGAATCAGGATCATTGCGCGGCCAATGTACCTGCTGAGCCGCTGCTGAGTAACAAAGGCGCTGTGCTGGCACTGGCCGACGGCGTCAGCAGCAGCAGTGTCAGCCAGCTGGCCAGCGAAACCGCGGTAAAAAGCTTTCTGGCCGACTACTACTGCACCAGCGAGGCCTGGTCGGTGCGTCATGCCGGAATGCAGGTACTTAAAGCCTGCCACCACTGGCTGCATGGCCAAAACCGCAACAGCCCCTATGGTAGCGACCCGGATAAAGGCTACACCTGTACCTTCAGCAGCCTTATTCTGCGCCAGCAACACGCTCACTTACTGCATGTTGGCGACAGCCGCATTTACCTGCTGCGCCAGCAACAACTGGCACAGCTGACCCGCGATCACCGGGTCTGGCGGGGCAGCCAGAGCTATCTTAGTCAGGCACTCGGTGCCAGTGCAGAACTAAACATTGATTATCACAGCCTGCCGCTGCAACAGGGCGATGTGTTTTTGCTGGCCACCGACGGTTTGTTTGAAACACTGCCACAGCCGGCACTGCTGACATTACTGAACAGCCCGCAGCCCAACTTAAATGCCCTGGCCCAACAGCTGGCCGAAGCGGCACTGGCCGCTGGCAGCGACGACAATATCAGCCTGCAGCTGGTACGGGTTGACGCTGTACCACAACAAAGCACGCTGCCGGGGTATGTCGATGAACAGCTGCCGCTGCCGCCGCTGCTACAAAGCGGTGATACCCTGGACGGCCTGACTGTGATCCGGCCGCTGCAGCAAAATAGCCGCAGCCATGTGTATCTGGTACAAGCCAGCGGCAGCGACAAACTTATGGTGCTTAAAGCACCGTCTACCGAGATGGCTGAACAACCGGCGTATCTGGAACAGCTAATGCGTGAAGAGTGGATAGCGAAGCGGGTGAATAACCCACATATCATGCAGGCGGCCAGCCACAAAACACCGCGCACAGCGCTGTATACGCTGTTTGATTACATTGAAGGCCAAACCTTACGACAATGGCAGCTGGATCAGCCCAAACCGACACTGGAGCAGGTAAGAAACCTGATAGAGCAAACGGCTAAAGGCTTACAGGCGCTGCACCGCAGCGAGATACTGCATCAGGATATCCGGCCGGAAAACCTGCTGCTGACCTCACAGGGGCTGGTAAAAATTATCGACTTCGGCGCTGCGCGGCTCAGTGGCTTACAAACTGATAATGACGCTGCGGGTATCATCCCCGGCACGGCACTGTATTGCGCACCTGAGTACTTTCTTGGCGCTGCCGGTACTGAAAGTGCTGATCAATTTTCGCTGGCTGTGCTGACTTATCAGCTGCTGTCGGGGCAGTTTCCGTACGGGCCGCAGGTGGCACGTTGCCGCAGCCTGAAAGCACAGAAGAAGCTTCGGTATCAGCCACTCTCGGCAACTGAGCGGGAAGACTTACCTGCCTGGCTGGATTTCACGCTGCAAAAAGCGCTGCAGCCCGACCCGGCGCAGCGCTATCAGGCGTTATCGGAATTTATTTATGACCTGCGCCAGCCTAATCCGGCGTTTCAGGCGCCGAAAAGCCTGTTGCAGCTGCACCCGCTGTGGTTCTGGCAAAGCTGTGTACTGGCGCAAAGCTTAGTCATACTGTGGCTGCTGGCTCGCCAAGGCTAGCAGCTTGCAGTAAGCGCAAATCCACTGCCATCCGTTGTTGCACTACGCAACCCACCACTATCAGCGTTGGCCCGTTCAGTTTACTGGCGTGATAACGCGCCACTATATTGTCCAGGTTGCCCGTTACTTCCTGCTGCGCCGCTGTGCTTACCTGATCCAGTAACGCAATAGCAGTATCGGCCGGCCAGCCAACGCTTTGCAGGCCATCGCAGAGCTGCTGTAGGCGGCCAAGCCCCATATACACCACTAAGGTTGGGTTAGCGCCCGCTGCACGGTATTGATAGGCCGACCAATCCGGCTGGCGTGCCGGATCGGCAAATTGTGCCGTTAAAAATTGCACTGCAGCTGCACTGCCGCGCGCGGTCAGCGCTATGCCACTGTAAGTAGCTGCCGCGCAGGCAGTGGTGACGCCCGGCACTATGGCAAAGGCGATACCGGCCTGCTGCAGCGCAGCGGCCTCTTCCGACACCCGGCCAAAAATCGCCGGATCACCGCCTTTTAACCGCACCACCAGGCCGCCCTGAGCGGCGTAGTGCAGTATTAGCTGGTTAATGTCATGCTGTGACATTGCATGCTGGCCGGCTCTTTTACCAACATACACTTTTTTGCAGCGCCGGGGCGCCATAGCCAGGATGTCGGCACTGACCAGATTATCGAACAGCAGCACATCAGCCTGCTGCAAAAAACGGGCAGCTTTCAGTGTCAGCAGTTCCGGATCGCCAGGGCCAGCCCCCATCAGTATTACCCGGCCGGTATCGCTTTTTCGTCTGTCGCCTGCAGTTGAATCATTTGCGCTACGGCGCCAAAACCCCGCCCAGGGCAATACATCACCGCCGGAAGCACGCAAAACATAATTGAGTAACCGCATAATCAGCTCCTGTTAAAAAATATTGCTCTGTCGTTCAGGCTGCCGAAGCCGCCTGCTCTGCCCGCGCTTTTAACCACAGCTGACCGTGCTGCAGTTTGGCGTCATACAGCGGGATCTGCAGCTGCGGCAGTTCCAGGCAGCTGCCGCTGCTTAGATCAAAATGATGTTTATACAGTGGTGAAGCCACTACTGTCTGGCCGTTAACCGAACCAATAATGCCGCGCGACAGCACATTGGCACCGCCAGCCGGATCGTAATTTCCTACCGCGTATAACAGAGTTTCATCAGCGGCTTGCACTAAAAACACGGCAACCTGTTCAGTATCAAACAACACACATACGCCGCTGTTTTCTACCAGTTCGTCTGCATTACAAATGGCTGTCCAGCTCATCATTGTTCTCCTGTCTGGTTATTTGCTTACCGGCAGCTCTGTCAGCGGAATTTGCTGTTGCTGCCACTGGCGTTTTTCATCTGCCGTGGCCGGGCGGATTTGCGAGCGCTCTTCAACAAAGACGATGTTGCTATCGGCCTCGGGGCTGTTGACGAATTGTCTGAAGCGTTTTAACGCCTGAGGGTCGTTCAGTGTTTGCTGCCACTCACAGGCATAGCGGTTTACCAGCAAGGCCATTTGCTGCTCTAACTCTGCCGCTATGCCCAGGCTGTCTTCAATTACCACTTGCTTTAAATACGCCAGGCCACCATCCAGTTTCTCCAGCCAGACCGAGGTACGCTGCAAGCGGTCGGCAGTGCGAATGTAAAACATCAGAATGCGGTCGATGTAGCGGATCAGCGTGGCAGTGTCTAAGTCTGTAGCAAATAAGTCGGCATGGCGTGGCCGCATACCGCCATTACCGCAGACATACAAGTTCCAGCCATTTTCGGTAGCAATAATGCCGATATCTTTACTTTGCGCTTCAGCGCATTCGCGGGTGCAGCCTGATACCGCCATCTTAATTTTGTGCGGCGCACGCACGCCCTTGTAGCGGTTTTCAATAGCTATAGCCTGGCCGACGCTGTCTTGCACGCCGTAGCGACACCAGGTGCTGCCAACGCAGGATTTCACCGTGCGCAGCGCCTTGCCATAGGCATGGCCGGTTTCAAAACCGGCAGCCACCAGCCGCTGCCAGATAGCCGGCAGTTGTTCCAGCCGGGCACCAAACAAGTCGATACGCTGGCCGCCGGTAATTTTGGTGTACAGGTTAAACTCCAATGCCACCTGGGCTATCACCAGCAGTTTTTCCGCACTGATCTCACCACCGGCAATGCGCGGCACCACAGAGTACGAGCCGTCTTTTTGCATATTGGCTAAAAAGGTGTCGTTGGTGTCCTGCAGGCCGACATGCGGTGTTTTCAGCACATAGTCATTCCAGCTGGATGCCAGTATTGACGCCACGGCAGGCTTGCAGATATCGCAACCCAAACCGCCCTGGCCGTGCCGGCTTAACAGCTCTGCAAAGGTAGTAATTTGTTCAACCTGCACCAGATGCAGTAATTCCTGGCGCGAATAGTGAAAATGCTCGCACAGATGGTTGTTAACTGCGACACCGCGGCTTTTTAACTCATCGTCCACCACCGATTTCAGCAGCGCTGTACAGCCACCGCAGCCGGTGCTGGCTTTAGTGCAGCTTTTTACCGCCGCCAGGTCGCAGCAGCCGGCATCCATCGCCGCCACTATGTCGCCCTTAGCCACGTTATGGCATGAACACACAGTAGCGCTGGCCGGCAGCGTCAGCGCCGGTGCGGCCGCGGTACTGCTGGCCGGCAGAATAAGTTGCTCAGGCTGTTTGGGCAGCGGCATAGCGTTCAGACAGTACTGCAGCAACATATCGTAGTTGCCGGTATCACCCACCATTACAGCGCCCAGCAGGCGCTTGCCATCAGCGCTTACCACCAGCTTTTTGTATATTTTCGCCCTTGGATCGGTAAATACATAGCTTAAGGCACCGGCGGTGCGGCCATGTGCATCGCCCACCGAGCCCACTTCTACACCCAGCAGCTTTAACTTGGTGCTCATATCGGCGCCGGTAAAACTTTTGTCGCCGCCGGTTAACTGGCTAACCACCACCCGCGCCATCTGGTAGCCCGGAGCCACTAAGCCAAAAATCTTTTGCTGCCAGGCAGCACATTCACCTATGGCGTAAATATTCGGGTCGGCAGTCTGGCATTGATCATTTACTAACACCCCACCACGCTCACCAAGCGGCAAACCGGCAGTGCGGGCCAACTCGTCGTACGGCCGGATCCCTGCCGAGAACAACACCAAATCGGTTTCCAGGCTATCACCACCGGCAAACTGCAAGCGATAGCGGCATTGCTCGCCCGGCACTATGGCCTCGGTAGCTTTGCCGGTATGCACCTGTACGCCAAGCTGAGCAATTTTCTCTGCCAGCATCTGTCCGCCGGCGTTATCCAGTTGTACCGCCATCAGTTGTGGCGCAAATTCCACCACATGCGTTTGTAAACCAAGCTGTTTTAACGCATTAGCCGCTTCCAGTCCCAACAAACCACCGCCGATCACCACGCCGACTTTACTAACGGCAGCGCTGGCCGCTATGGCGTCTAAATCCTGTAAGGTGCGGTACACCAGACAATGCGGTTGCGTATTGCCGCTAATCGGCGGAACAAACGCATAAGAGCCGGTGGCAAGAATGAGTTTGTCGTAGTAAAAGGTATCGCCGTCGGTCGTCATCACCAGTTGTTGAGTGCGGGCGATATGGCTAACCCAGCAGTTCAGCCGATAGCTGATACCAGCATCGCGGTAAGCCTGTTCTGTGGTTAGCGCCAGTTGCTCAGCTGAAGTACCGCTAAAGTATTCTGACAGGTGAACTCTGTCATAGGCCAGCTGTGATTCACCACATAGCACGGTAATATGAGCGCCAGGTGCGCTGGCGCGTAACTGTTCGACAAAATGGTGGCCTACCATGCCATTACCAATAACCAGGATCTGTGTTGTCTGCTGCATCTGTTGTCCTCTTGCGCTTTATTCAGGCCATAAAAAAAGCCCACGACAGCAGTGCCAGAATGGCCTGTCGTGGGCTTCGTTGCCCGTACAACGCAATGCGTTGTACTTAAATCAATTTGTGCTGACACCAGTCTGCGCTGGTGTTATTGCTTTATACAAAGCACAAAAAATGCCAACAAACTAACAAGCTGATTTTAAATGCTTTATTGAAAGACTTAGCAGAGGATAAAGCAATTTTTGCTTAAGGCTGGTGCAAACAGACACCGCTTTGGTGCACAGAGGGAAACCGGCTTGTTTAGCTGATGCCGGTCAATTCAGCTTGTAGCTTGCATCGGTTTGCCCACACCAACACGCCGTAAACCCATCCGTGGGGGCTCCTCTCAGCCCATCCAGGGCTGAGACGGTTGGCTTAGGGCAAACCGATTCCGCTTAATTACTCAGCAAGAAGTATCCTGCCGCTTTTAGGTTTGCCAAATTACTGCAGCACTGAGGTATCAGCTACCTGCAAAAACAACTCGCGCAGTTGCTTTAACAGCGCCTGACGGTTTGCCCGCACTGCGGCGTCATCGGCATTAACCATCACTTTATCGAAGAAGTTGTCGATCACTTCACGCATAGCCGCTAGGTGTGCCAGGCCCTCCGCATAGCTGTGCTTGCCAGCCTGATACTGTTGCTCTGCAACAATAGCGCTGTGCAGCGCCTGCTCGGCATCTTCCTGCAATAAAGCGGTGTTAACGGTATTGGCGATATCGCCTTCAACCTTGGCCAGAATATTGGCTACACGCTTATTCGCTGCAGCCAGTGCAGCCGCAGCGTCCAGTTTACGGAACTCTGCCACCGCTTTTACCCGGCGGTCGAAATCACTCGGGTTGGTTGGCCGGCGCGCTAATACCGCCTGAATAACATCAACGCTGTAGCCCTCGGCTTCGTACCAGGCGCGGAAACGGCCCAGCATAAAATCCAGCACGTCTTCCGCTACGTTGTTGTTAGTCAGCTTAGTACCAAAGCTTTGCTGGCTAAAGGCAATCGCCTCAACCAAGTCCAGTGGCAGCTGCTTATCAACCATAATCCGTAGCGCGCCAATTGCTGCACGACGCAACGCGAAGGGGTCTTTGTCGCCCTTGGGTGCCTGGCCGATACCAAAAATACCGACCAATGTATCCAGTTTGTCGGCTATCGCCACCGCAGCACCTTCCAGCCGGCTTGGCAACTCATCACCGGCAAAGCGCGGCATATATTGCTCGTTTAGCGCTAGAGCCACCGCTTCGTTCTCGCCATCTAAGCGGGCATAGTGCATACCCATAATGCCCTGCACTTCCGGGAACTCGCCAA
>NZ_DATCSY010000252.1:0-13558 GCF_036568245.1 Rheinheimera sp.
TCTCGCCAGTGAAGCCTGGCTGACGTCACTTGCAGCCTGGCAAGCGCTTGAGAAAATGCGTGTATGTCCGTATCAGCGTCTGCAGGCATTTGAGCAGCCCGGCAGTATCGTTACCTTTAATGCTGCAGATATCAAGCGTAGCCATCTTGGACATATCGTTGAGAACAACCTGTTGCAGCTGGCGCTGTGGCGGCAGTTCAATGCCAATGTCACCACGTTTTGCCCATCATCAGTAAGTGCATTGCAGCAGTTCGCTGACAATACAGAAATAACGCTGGATAGCGGCGAAGCGCTGAGCGCTAAGCTGGTTATCGCTGCAGACGGCGCTAACTCAAAGCTGCGTCAGTTAGCAGGTATCGGCACTAATGGCTGGCAATATCGTCAGGCGTGCCTGGTAGCGCTGGTTAATACACCTTACCCACAACAGGATGTCACCTGGCAGCAGTTTACGCCAACCGGCCCAAGAGCGTTTTTACCGTTGCCAGATCAGCAGGGCTCGGTTGTCTGGTACGACGATTTGGTTAAGGTAAAACAGTTGGCGGCATTAAACAGTACGCAGCTGACACAACAGCTGCGTAAAGCTTTTGCCGCACAGCTTGGTGAAGTAGAGGTAGTATCAAGCAGTTGGTTCCCGCTGGCGCGGATGGACGCTAACCGTTATTACGCCGGCCGTGTTGTGCTGGCTGGTGATGCTGCGCATACCATTAACCCGTTAGCCGGGCAGGGCGTTAATCTGGGGTTTGCCGACGCCAAACTGCTGACTGAGCTGATCATTGATGCGCAGCGCCACAATAGTGATATCGGCAGCGAGCAGCTGCTGCAGCGCTATCAGCGTAAACGTAAGCCGGCAAACCTGCTGATGATGAGCGCTATGGACGGGTTCTATCAGGTGTTTGGCAATGATATCGCGCCGCTGCGTACGTTACGGCAATTGGCGCTGAATGTTGCCGCCAGGAGCTCACTGCTTAAAACCCTGGTAGCACGTTATGCGGTTGGTTCGGAATAGGCAGGTTAGCACGCTTAGCTCAGCTATGCGGTTGCAACCCTACAGTGCTCGCCATAGCAACTCGTCCTTATGCCTACGGCAGGAATCAGACACTCTATGGCTGTGCGCTGCAGGGTTCCAACCTCTCAGGTAAGCAGGTTAGAACTCTTTTGGCACAGCCGCAGAGTGTCTGACCGAGCGCGAAGCGGGAGGGAGTTGCTGCGGCGAGCACAAAAGATGTTGTAACCGGGGAAAGTGAGACCAAACCAGAAAAGCAAAAACCCAGCCTTAGCTGGGTTTTACTGTTTAATGGCAGGGGCGGCTGGATTCGAACCAACGCATGGCGGGATCAAAACCCGCTGCCTTACCGCTTGGCTACGCCCCTGCAAAAACTTGTGTGCATCCACTTTAAAAGTGGTGCGGAGAGAGAGACTCGAACTCTCACACCTCGCGGCGCTGGAACCTAAATCCAGTGCGTCTACCAATTCCGCCATCCCCGCATGCACAGGTAAAGTTAAAGTGGTGGCTACAGCGGGAATCGAACCTGCGACCCCAGCATTATGAGTGCTGTGCTCTAACCAGCTGAGCTATGTAGCCACGCTAACTTGACCTAAGCAAGTGGCGCGTATTATCCAGAACTGCCCCTATAGCGTCAACCGTTTTTTACCAGCTTAATCGTAACTTATGTTTGTTTGCTGTTTTTTTACTCATGCTGCTATGAATTTAAACAAAACTAATTGCTTAATCACGTGGTTATCCTTCAGGTAAGGTTTACAGCTTATACAACCTTTGCAAGTTTAGTTTCCGGGACAGTGATCTAAATGACCTTACTTCACGTTTAAAAGCGCTGGGTTGCAATCTGAATATTTGCAGTAATTTATATCAGGAGAGCCTATGTTTGGCTTGTTTGGAAGTAGTTTAAAAGCAGAAAATGCTCGCCTTAAAGAAGAAATTACGCTGCTTGAGCAGGCTAATGAACGCTTCAGTAGCCAAATGATGTATCTGGTTCTGGATACCAACGGCATTATCAGAACAGCCAATGGTAATTTTAGTCAGGAAACACAATTGGAACAGAGCCATTTACTTGGCCGCAATATGGCAGATTTGGTCCCTGTTGTGCTGCGAAATACCGAACATTACAAAAAAATGTGTAATGCTTTGAGCAGTAATAAGTTTTGGGTCGGCGCCTGGCAAATAGAAAACCATAAAGGCCAGCAGTTTTGGTTAAGGGCGGTCGTGGCGCCGGTGCTTGATAAGCATAACAAACTGGATCATTTTGAAGTTTTTGCCAATAACCTGACCAGAACCATCGATGCATCACAGCAATACGAAAGCATGATTAATGCGATACAACGATCTACAGCGATGATCGAGTTCGACATTGATGGCCATGTACTTTTTGCTAATGATTTATTTTTGGCGGCTATGGGCTATCGCCTGGAAGATATAAAAGGTAAACATCATCGCATGTTCTGTCCGCCTGATATTGCTGGCAGCAAAGAGTATCAGCAATTTTGGCAAAAACTCGGTCAGGGCCAGTTTATTGCACAGCGTTTTAAAAGGTTGGATCGGGCAGGCAGAGATGTATGGCTGGAGGCGTCTTACAATCCAATCGAAGACTCGACAGGTAGGTACTATAAGGTTGTTAAGTTTGCCACTGTGATAACTGAACAGGTGAAACAAGAGCAGGAAGTCTCTGCTGCAGCTCAGGTGGCTTTTGATACGTCCAAGGCTACAGATAGCAGTGCCCGTCGTGGTATTAACGTGATGAACGATATGACGGCAAAGATGGGGCAGCTTGAACAGCAAATGGTAACTGCGGTAGAAAATATCAATGATTTGGCTAAACAGTCGCAGGTTATCGGTAACATAGTGCAAAGCATCAGTAGTATTGCCGATCAAACCAACTTACTGGCGTTGAATGCGGCAATAGAAGCGGCTCGTGCCGGTGAGCAGGGCAGGGGCTTCGCCGTGGTAGCAGATGAAGTTCGGCAACTGGCATCACGTACCAGTGCAGCGACAGTAGAAATTGTCGAGGTGGTTAGCCGCAACCAGCAGCTCTCCGGTAGTGCGGTTGATATTATTGAATCAAGCCAGACGCGGGCGAAAGATGTCACTGAACTGGTTAACCAGGCCAGGTTAACGATTGACGATATTCAGGAAGCGGCGCAAAAAGTGGTGACTGCAGTGTCGCAATTCGCTAACCGGATTGCGAAGTAAACCTGTAATGCAGTAACTAGAAGTGAAGTAACAACAGCGGGATAAACCTCTCTGCACCTCGCGGGCAGAGAGGTAACAACTTTATACGTTAAAACGGAAATGCATGACATCGCCATCTTTGACGATGTAGTCTTTGCCTTCTAAACGCCATTTACCGGCCTCTTTGGCACCGGCTTCACCGTTGTACTGCACAAAATCGTCGTAACCGACCACTTCAGCACGGATAAAGCCTTTTTCAAAGTCGGTGTGAATAACACCTGCTGCCTGTGGTGCAGTCGCACCGATAGCAACAGTCCAAGCGCGCACTTCTTTAACACCGGCAGTAAAATAGGTGTGCAGGTTTAACAGTGAGTAACCGCCACGGATAACGCGGTTAAGACCAGGCTCTTCCAAACCCATGTCAGCCATAAATTCGGCTTTTTCGTCATCGTCCAGTTCAGCAATTTCAGATTCAATGGCTGCACAGACTGGTACCACGATAGCATTTTCTTTATCGGCAATGGCTTTAACGATGTCCAGATAAGGGTTATTTTCAAAACCGTCTTCTGTCACGTTGGCGATATACATGGTTGGCTTGATGGTTAAAAAGTTCATATAGGCAATCAGCGCTTTTTCGTCTTTATCCAGCTCCAGCTGACGCAGGGTTAAGCCTTGTTCTAAATGGGCTTTTACTTTTTCCAGCACCACCATTTCGGCCTTGGCGTCTTTATCACCGCCTTTGGCTTTTTTGCTGACACGTAAAATGGCGCGCTCGGCAGAGTCCATATCTGATAACACCAGCTCCATATTAATGGTGTCGATATCATCAGCCGGGTCAATTTTACCGGCAACGTGAATAATATTGTCATCGTCAAAGCAGCGTACTACATGGCCAATGGCATCTGTTTCACGGATGTTAGCCAGGAATTTGTTACCTAAACCTTCACCTTTAGACGCGCCTTTAACTAAACCGGCGATATCAACAAATTCCATCGTGGTTGGCAGTACGCGTTGCGGGTTTACGATAGCGGCCAGTTTATCTAAGCGCAGATCGGGTACCGGTACTACGCCGGTATTGGGCTCGATAGTACAGAACGGAAAGTTAGCCGCTTCAATGCCTGCTTTGGTTAAGGCGTTGAACAACGTGGATTTGCCTACGTTTGGTAAGCCGACGATGCCACATTTGAAACCCATAATTTGTATCCTTTGCGTGCTGTAATTAACGGCGGCTAGGTTTAGCCGGCTTTAAAACTGTGTAAGCGGTTCTGCGCTTTAATCAGGCCATCTTTGGCCAGAATATCAAAACACGACACTGCTTCATCTATGGTTTGCTCGATAAGTTTTTGCTCACTGGCCGGGGCTTTACCCAAAACATAGCCAGTGACTTTATCTTTATGGCCCGGATGGCCAATGCCTAAGCGCAAACGGTAAAAATTCTGGTTATTACCAAAACGGGAAATAATATCACGCAAGCCATTATGCCCGGCGTGGCCACCACCTAGTTTAAATTTGGCAATGCCCGGCTCCAGCGCCATTTCATCGTGCGCTACTAATACATTTTCCGGTGCCAGTTTATAAAATTGCGTCATCGCCAGTACGGCTTTACCGCTCAGGTTCATATAGGTGGAGGGGATAAGAAGTTTGTATTCTTGCCCGGCTGCAACAAACTTGCCGGTATAACCGAAGAACTTCGGTTCGTTTTTTAAGCTGACGTTAAAGCTTCGCGCCAGTTGTTCAACAAACCAGACACCGGCATTGTGCCGGGTCTGGCTGTATTCCGGGCCCGGATTACCCAGGCCCACAATCAACTGTATGGCTGATTGAGTCTTATCAGACATTACTCAGCGGCAGTTTCTTCTGCGTCAGCTGCTTTACCAGCTGGTTTGTTCACAGAAACAACGGCTAAGTCCTGACCTTTCGCTAATTGAACGAAAGTTACACCTTTTGGTGCTTTGATGTCAGATAAGTGCAGGTGAGCACCCACTTCAACATCGCTCATGTCAACTTCGATAAACTCTGGTAAGTCTTTCGGCAGACAAGAGATTTCTACTTCGTTAGCAGCGTGAACAACTACGCCACCTTTCTTAACGGCTGCTTCTTCGTTAACGAAGTGAACAGGCACTACAGTGTGCAGTTCATGGCCAGCTTCAACGCGTTGGAAGTCAACGTGCATAATGCGTGGCTTGAACGGGTGACGCTGCATCGCTTTAACGATAGCTTTAACGTCTTCTTTGCCCACTTTGATCGTCAGAATGTGCGAGTAAAACGCTTCGAAGCTTTGTGCTTTTAACAGCTTAGAGTGCTCTAAGGTGATAGAAACAGGGGCTTTGCTACCACCGTAAATGATGGCTGGAACTTTGTCTTCGTGACGCAGGCGGCGGCTCGCACCTTTCCCCGAGTCAGTACGGACTTCTGCATTTAATGTAAAGATTGCATCAGACATGATGTACTCCAAAAATTTAAGTATCCCAAGACTTGCGACCAGTCTCAGGCTGGATGCCCCGTTTCAGGGGCGCGACATATTACCACCAGTGCCGCTTAGCTGCAATTGTTAAGGTACTCGAAATACAACATGACATTATTAATAGGGCTTTTACATGGCTTCGACTAACCAGTATCCATCGATACCAGCCACCTCAGGCTTAAATGGCTTAATAAAACCACTGTCGTCAGTTGGTTGCGAAGCGCGCGGTAGTCTTTACTGTATTGCCGGTTAATTCCGAGTCGATATTCACTTAAACGTAGCAGCACGTACAGGCAAGCCTGTAGCGGCAAAAAGTAAGGTTTGGCGCACAACAGTGCGATAAAGCTCAAGATTGGCAACATCACGGCAGCCAACGGCAGATGCCAGGCTTTTTCCGGTGCTGGTGTTTGGTTGTGCAAAACAGGCCATAAGACACCTGCCATAAAACCCAAAATAAGTGCGCTGTAGAGGCCATAAAGCTCAAGTACCTGCTCCTGGCTTAACAGTAGTGGTGTTACATACAACAGCGGTAATAGAATAAACGGGATAAGGCCGGCATACCCGAGCAGATTGTTATATCGCACAGTTATCACGTCCACATTTGTTTCTTTTCGCTGCCCAGTATGAGTAGGCTTTTGTCGCCAGCCAGTAGCAGGGCGCAAGGCGCAACAAGGCCACCAGCCAATGGTGTCCTGCAAGGTGCCAATAGTGCAAAGTGGCGTCAATACCGGTAATAAAGCGATCTTGATGCCATAAATGGATTTTCTGCATCATCGCGCTTTTGCTGACGCCGGCAAAGCCGGTAAAGTGAGCTGCACTGATATCAACAAGCTCAAGCTGCGGGAGCAGTTTAGGTGCCAGCCAGTTGATTTCACGCCGGCACAGGCGGCAACTGCCGTCATAAAACAGTTTATCCATTGCTTACTCTGACAAAACACTGATAACTGCAAGTACGCTTTGAGCAGATTTTAGATCAGTAACCGTGCAGCTATTGCGGTTGCTGCAATCTGGTGTATAGCGACTAAAAAAGGCGCCATCAGGCGCCTTTTTTTAAATACTGTGCTGTTAGTCAAACATTGAAGAGATAGATTCTTCGTTGCTGATACGACGGATACACTCGGCCAGCATTTCGCTTAAGGTTAACTGGCGCACTTTGCTCACCGCTTTCATCTCTGCTGTCAGCGGAATAGTGTCAGTCACGATTAATTCGTCAATTACGGAGTTGGCGATGTTTTGCGCAGCATTGCCTGAGAAAACCGGGTGTGTAGCATAGGCAAATACACGTTTTGCACCTTGCTCTTTTAATGCTTCTGCCGCTTTACATAAAGTGCCGCCGGTGTCGATCATGTCATCAACAATAATACAATCGCGGTCTTTTACGTCACCGATGATATGCATCACTTGGGCAACGTTGGCTTTCGGCCGGCGTTTATCGATAATGGCTAAATCGGCGTCGTTCAGCAGTTTAGCGATAGCACGGGCACGCACTACACCACCGATATCCGGCGATACGACTACCGGAGAGGTGAAGGCTTTTTTACGCATATCATCAAGCAGCACAGGACTGGCGAATACGTTATCTACCGGTACATCGAAGAAACCCTGAATCTGTTCAGCGTGCAGATCTACTGTTAAAACGCGGTCTACACCAACGCTGGACAAGAAATCAGCAACGACTTTAGCGGTGATAGGTACCCGGGCTGAACGCACACGACGGTCCTGACGGGCATAACCGAAGTATGGCATTACCGCTGTGATACGGCCGGCAGAAGCGCGGCGCAGCGCATCTACCATAACAATCAGTTCCATCAGGTTATCGTTGGTTGGTGCGCAGGTAGACTGAATAATAAAGACATCAGAACCACGCACGTTTTCATTAATCTGAACGCTGACTTCCCCATCACTGAAACGGCCGACTTCGGCATCTCCAAGTTTGATATACAGGCGGCTGGCGATTTTACTTGCGAGTTCTGGTATGGCGTTACCAGCGAAAACCTTCATGTCAGGCACGGTAGGATCCTCAGGGCAGTGTTGAGTCCGGTTTATCAATTCACAGCGGCAATAGCACCGCTGCAGTTACTTATTCGGTATCTGCCAACGCAGCCCACACAGGTGACTGGTTGACCCCTTTTGCAATAAAACCACGGCAGGACGGTGGTAATTGCGCCAGGGCATGCTGAGCACTGGTCTGGTCCGGGAATGCGGCGAACACACTGGCGCCAGTACCCGTCATTTGACACGGCGCGTATTCTACCAACCACTGTAAGGTTATTGCAACAATAGGGTAGAGCCTCTCGACCAGTGGCTGGCAGTCATTTTGCCAGTGTGCTGTTAACACCTGCTCTGCACTAATGGTAGGTGTGTCTCTAATTAAATCAGGGTGTTGGAATATTTCCGCGGTGCTGATATGACAATCTGGTGTAACGACAAGGTAAACACGCCCGGGTAAATCTACCGGCTGTAATTTTTCGCCAACGCCTTCGGCAAAGGAGGTTTGGCCACGCACAAATAACGGTACATCGGCGCCCAGTTTCAAGCCAAGTGCGGCCAGCTCATCATTACCTAGGTTCAGCTGCCATAATTTGTTCAGGCCAAGCAGTGTAGTGGCGGCATCTGAGGAGCCACCGCCTAAGCCACCACCCATTGGCAGCTGTTTGTCCAGATAGATATCGCAGCCTTTTGGACAATTGCTGTATTGCTGCAACATGCGCGCCGCGCGCAGCACCAGATTCTGCTCGTTTACCAGGACAGCATCATTGCAACTAAGCACTATGTTGCTGTCGTCACGCAAGGTGAAGGTAAGTTCATCACCGCTATCAAGCAGTTGAAACAACGTTTGCAGGTTGTGGTAGCCATCTGTCCGGCGGCCGTTAATATGTAAAAACAGGTTTAGTTTTGCCACTGCAGGCAAAGTAATCGTTGTCATTGCCAGCTCCTTACTACCACTTTAATCTGGCTGTCGCTGCTGCTAAGGACAATACGCCTAGGCAGGGCCAGGCTGTCGCTGAAAAAACTCTGGTACTCAAGCTGCCAGATAATGCCGGTACTGTCGGTTAAATTAAATGCCACAATACGGCCGAATTCATCGCGTTTAATATCGCGGCCATTAGTGCCTGGCAGCCCACGCAGCCACAGCGGCATGTCTTGCAGCGGCATTGACCAGCCGGATAATTGCAGTAGCAGGGTGCTGGTATCGGCGGCGTGGTAGCTTTCTCCTTTAATCAGGATCTCACTGCCGTCGCTGTTGTGTGTCAGTTCAAACAGACTGATCCCCAGAAAGTTGCTCAGTCTGGCGCTATATTGTGCTTTGCTTTGCTGTTGCCAGCGCAGGTTGCCGCTTATCGATTCTGCCGGGCTTTTTACACCAACACTGGCCTGCAAACTAAATTGCTGCATGGCGGCTAATTGCTGCTCACGTTCTGACACATTAAGCGGCACCTGGTCCGGATTTTGTTGCTGCAGCACAGTACAGCCGCTTAACCACAGAAGAAAAATACTGACTGATAACGGGCGGAACATCGGCTGGGCCACACTAAAGTCCTTCGCTTAGCTTTCTTAGCTTTTATTAAGTTGGGGCTTTTTGTACAATTCGCCCCCTGATAATTCTGAACATACAGGTGATGGCCATTTTCGCTCTCGGCATTAATCATAAAACGGCGCCCGTGGCCCTGCGCGAACAAGTCGCTTTTGCGCCTGAACAGTTGCCCGAAGCCTTGCGTGAGCTGACGACCTTAACCAGTATTTCAGATGCGGTGATTTTATCTACCTGTAACCGCACCGAATTGTATTTTAACGGCACAGCCACGCAAGCGGAACAGGTAATTGCCTGGCTGGCACAATTTCATGCGTTGGATGGCACTGAACTGCAGCCGCATCTGTATTTGCACCAGGACAATGCCGCGGCAGAACATTTAATGCAAGTGGCATCAGGGCTGGACTCGCTGGTGCTGGGCGAGCCACAAATTTTAGGCCAGGTAAAACAAGCTTATAATCAGGCACGCAATGCCGGTACAGTTAATCCACAGTTCGAACGGTTGTTCCAAAAAACCTTTGCCGTTGCAAAACAGGTGCGTACTGAAACCGATATCGGCGCCAATGCGGTATCGGTAGCCTTTGCCGCGGTCAGCCTGGCGAAGCAGATTTTCGGTAACCTGAGCAAAGTCAGGGTGCTGCTGATAGGCGCCGGCGAAACCATTGAACTGGTGGCAAAGCACCTGCAAGAGCAGGGTACCGGCAGCCTGGTTGTCGCTAACCGTACCTATGAGCGGGCAGTGCAACTGGCCCAGCAGTTTAACGCTGCGGCGATAACACTGGCTCAGGTACCCAGCCAACTGGCCGAGGCCGATGTTGTGATAAGCTCCACCGCCAGCACCTTGCCCATAGTGGGTAAAGGTATGGTGGAGCAGGCACTGAAGCAGCGTAAGCATAAACCGATGTTTCTGGTTGATTTAGCCGTACCGCGCGATATTGAGCAGCAGGTAACGGAGCTTGAAGATGCCTACCTGTATACGGTGGACGATTTACAGTCGATAGTAGAGCAAAACCTGAATAACCGGCAGCAGGCAGCAGAGCAGGCACGGCAGATGATTAGCATCGGTGCGGCCGAATTTGCCCAATGGCTGACACTGCAGGGCAGCGTTGACTGGGTGCGCGACTACCGCCAGCGTTGTGAGCTGGTGCGTACTGATTTGCTGGCCAAAGCGGTAAATCAGCTGAATGCCGGCCAGGATGCAGAAAAAGTGCTGTCGGAGCTATCAACCAAACTGACTAACCGGCTGATGCACAGCCCAACGAAAGCCATCCGCCAATTGGGGCAGGATGAAGAGCTGAATAAACAAACTTTGATCAACACTTTGTTAGATCTGTAATCAGGCACATAAAACACCATGAAAGAATCGGTATACCGCAAGCTGGAAGGTCTGGCAGAGCGCTACGAAGAAGTTCAGGCGCTGCTGAGCGACGCATCTGTTATCAGCGATCAGACAAAGTTTCGCGAGCTGTCTAAGGAATACAGCCAGCTGGAAGATATCAGTAAAGCTTTTGCTGATTACCAGCAGGCGCAGCAGGATTTAGCCTCGGCTGAAGAAATGCAAAAAGACAGCGACCCTGATATGCGCGAAATGGCGCAGGAAGAATATAAAGCGGCAAAAGAACGGATTGAACAGCTGGATCAGCAACTGCAAATTCTGTTGCTGCCTAAAGATCCGAACGACAATAACAGCTGTTTCCTCGAGATCCGTGCCGGTGCCGGTGGTGACGAAGCCGCTATTTTTGCCGGCGATGTGTTTAGGATGTACAGCCGCTTTGCTGAAAAACAGCGCTGGAAACTTGAAGTGATCAGCGCCAGTGATGGTGAGCACGGCGGCTATAAAGAAATTATTGCCAGCGTACAGGGCGAAGGCGCCTACGGCACCTTGAAGTTTGAATCGGGCGGTCACCGCGTACAGCGTGTACCGGCAACAGAGTCGCAGGGGCGGGTACATACCTCGGCCTGTACTGTGGCTATCATGCCGGAAATTCCAGAGAGCGAAGCGATTGAAATTAATCCTGCCGACTTAAAAGTGGATACCTACCGCGCCTCCGGTGCCGGTGGTCAGCACGTTAACCGTACTGACTCTGCTATCCGTATTACCCACTTACCCACCGGTATAGTAGTGGAATGTCAGGACGAGCGCTCGCAGCATAAAAACCGTGCCCGGGCGATGAGCGTGTTAGTCTCACGCATTCAGGCGGCGGAAGATGAAAAACGCCGCTTAGCGGAAGAGTCAACCCGGCGCTCGTTAGTCGGTAGTGGCGACCGTTCTGAGCGGATCCGTACCTACAACTTCCCACAAGGGCGGTTAACTGATCATCGTATTAACCTGACAATTTACCGCTTAAACGAAGTGATGGAAGGCGATTTGGATCAGGTGCTTGAACCGTTAAAGCAAGAGCATCAGGCCGACTTATTGGCAGCGCTGGCCGACGAGAACCGTTAAGTGCTGACCATTGCCGCCTGGCTGAAACAGGCACAGCAGCAATTTGCTGTGCTTAGCCAAACGCCGGACATCGATGCGCGTTTGTGCCTGTGTCATGTGCTGCAAGTCAGTAACAGTTACCTGTACAGTTATCCGGAGCGGCAGTTGGCTGCTACCGAGCTTACGCAGCTGGGCGATATTGTCAGTAAACGTTTGCAAGGCCAGCCGCTGGCGTATCTGTTCGGCCATTGGCAATTTTATGATTTAACGTTAGCGGTCGCACCGTCAACCCTGATCCCGCGTCCGGATACTGAGCTGCTGGTTGAGCAGGCGCTTAGTCTGACACTACCGCGGCAGGCAAAGGTACTGGACTTAGGCACCGGCACCGGCGCGATTGCGCTGGCGCTGGCGCATAACAGGCCCGACTGGCAACTGACGGCGGTGGATTACATCGCTGAGGCCGTGGCTCTTGCTGAGCATAATCGCAGCACCCTCAATATTGCCAATTGTCGTGTACTGCACAGCAATTGGTTTAGCCAGCTTGGCGATCAGCGTTTTGACTTGATCGTCAGTAACCCTCCTTATATCGACCCGGTCGACCCGCATCTTTCGGCACTGAGGTTTGAACCCCTCACGGCGCTGATTGCACAGGATAACGGCATGGCGGATATCCGGCAGATAGTATCTGCTGTCGGCCGTTATCTGAACCCAAACAGCTGGTTATGGCTTGAGCATGGCTATGATCAGGCTGATGCCGTGCGGCTGTTGCTGCAGCAGGCTGGTTTTGACCAGGTCTGCTCGAAGCGTGATTATGGCGATAACTGGCGTATCAGCGGTGGCCACTGGCACGGCTGAGCGCTGTTTTTAGTAGTTTCCTTTGACCGCGTTCGTGATCCGGCATATAACTTAGTCACTGAGATTTATCCAGAATAAGCGCTAAGGAAAAGCGGATGAATGATGAATTTTTGTTTGCTGAAGAACCCGAACACGTCGAACCGGCATTAAATGGCAGCTGGAAAGTACTGATTGTTGATGATGAACCTGAAGTACATGCTGTGACCAAGCTGGCGCTGAGTGACTTTACGTTTCAGGGTAAAAACCTGACGTTTTTTAGTGCTTATTCCGGCAGTGAAGCGAAAAAGCTGATTGAAGAACATCCCGACGCTGCCGTCATGCTGCTCGATGTGGTGATGGAAACAGACGACGCCGGTTTACTGGTGGCCAGTTATATCCGCGAGCAGTTACACAACGAGCACGTACGTATTATTTTGCGTACCGGCCAGCCGGGGCAGGCCCCGGAGCGGCAGGTCATCATTAATTACGATATCAATGACTACAAATCCAAAACGGAACTGACAGCACAGAAACTGTTCACTGTGATCATGTCCAGCCTGCGCTCTTACCGCGACATTCTGTCGCTGGAACAAAGCCGGATGGGGCTGGAAAAAATTATAAATGCTTCAGCGGACTTATTTTCATCGCACTCGATGGAACAGTTTATCGATGGTGTATTGCAGCAGCTGACATCAATACTGGGCTGTGGCGAAGATGCTTTAATCGTCAGCTCATCGCTGGTGGCCGGTAATATCAGCGGTGAAGTGGCCGATCCGCATAAACTGGTGGTGTTTGCCGGTCAGGGCGAGTTTGAAAGCAAAGAAGGCAAACCAGTGCAGGAAGTACTAGCACCAGAGCTGTTGGATGCTTTTGAAGCTGCGCTGAAATCACGCGGCATCGTGTATCGCGACAACTATCTGGTGGCGTATTGCACCAGCAAGTTTACGCATGGCTCGCTGTTATATATCTCGGGTTTACCCGGCATCATCAGCGAAAGCCAGAAAAAGCTGATTGAGCTGTTTTCGCAAAATGTGCAGATTGCCTACGAAAACGTACAGCTGCAGCATGAAATAGAAGATACCCAGCGTGAAATTGTCTACCGCTTGAGTGAAGCCGTAG
>NZ_DATCSY010000253.1:0-3200 GCF_036568245.1 Rheinheimera sp.
TTCGATAAAAGCTTCTACCTGTCGCTGGCTACCCTGCTTCAGCACAAAAGAGAATAGCCCGTTACTGCCGCTGAAATCGCGTTTAAAAATCGCATGCCCCGGATGTTGTGGTAAAGCCGGGTGCAGCACAGTTTCAACCTCGGGCCGCTCAACCAGCCAGTATGCGACCGTCAGCGCACTTTCTTCGTGTTGCTTCAGCCTCACTGACAGCGTACGCAAGCCTCGCAGCGCTGCGTAGGCATCATCCGCCGAGGTACAATACCCCATTAAATAACTGTGTTCACGAAGCGCGGGCCAGTGCTTTTCATTAGCCGTTGCTGTACCCAGCATCACATCGGAATGGCCGACAATGTATTTCGTCGCCGCCTGAATGGAGACATCTACCCCCAACGTAAACGGCTGACATAAAATAGGGGACGCCCAGGTGTTATCTAAAACAGTAACAATATTATGTTGTTGGGCCACTGAGGTAATGGCCGGAATATCCTGCATTTCAAAGCTAAGAGAACCCGGCGATTCAAGAAAAACAACCCTGGTGTTCGGCTTAATTAACCCTGCAATAGCGGCCCCTATTTGCGGATCATAATAGGTCGTTTCTATACCGTAGCCTGCCAGCACTTTATCACACAGCGCCCGGGTAGGTTCATACACACTGTCAACCATCAACAGGTGATCACCTTGTTTTAAAAATGTCAGTAAAGCCCCACTCACCGCTGCCGCACCACAAGGGTACAACGCACAGCCAGCGCCTCCCTCCAGCTCACACATCGCTTCCTGCAAGGCAAAATGCGTGTCTGTGCCACGCCGGCCATAAAATGGCACCCGGTTACCACGGTTCAGGGTAGCGTGTTTTAATTCGGCAAAGGTCTCAAATACTATGGTTGATGCGCGCACCAACGGAGGATTAACGGCTGTGCCGGTATATTTTTTTGCACGACCAGCATGGATAAGCCGGGTATCTTTTTTCATATTGTTTCCACAGTAACAAGGCAACATCACAAAAGACATCTAGACGTCCATGCTACATCAAGCTTATGCTGTGTTACCAGCACTAATTTTCACGCCGGCGTTGATGCAGTTTATTGCAGGCCACTAAGCTGGGCTGTCTGGGCCAATGTTTCCAATTGAGGTTTTGCAAAATAATAGCCTTGCAAATAACGAATACCTACTGATGTAAGATAATCGAGCTCTGCACGCGTTTCGATGCCCTCTGCCAGCACTTTAGTGCCCTGCAATTCACACTGGGCCACGGTTTGCTCAACAATAAACTGTTTGGCGGGGCGCTGGTCGATATCGCGGATAAGCTGCATATCAAGCTTGAGAATGTCGGGCTTTAATTCAATCAGCCAGTCCAGCGTGGCAAAGCCTGAACCGTAGTCATCAATTGCGGTTTGAAATCCGCGCTTGGAATAACTTTGGAAAATACGGTTTAAATGCGCTTTGTCTGGGATCTGCTCGCCTTCGGTCACTTCAAAAATCAGCTTGGTCAGATCAAAACCATACAGATCGGCAGCTTCAATCGTGGCTTTAATGCAGGTTTCAGGGTTATACACGGCGTTGGGTAAGAAATTTATACTTAACAAGCTGTCGCAGCCGAGCCGGGCGGCTGTTTGTATCGCCTTTACCCGGCAGGCCTGATCAAAATAATATTTATTGCCGTCGTTGATATGCTGAAATACCCAACCAGCCCCCTCGCCCTGCGGCCCCCGCACTAAGGCCTCGTAGGCGTAAATGCTTTTGCTATGCCAATCGATAATCGGCTGAAACGCCATCCGGATTTGAAAGCCCAGTGACTGGCCACTTAAACAATCGCTGCAGGTTTGCTGTTTTACACGCTCGGGGAAATGCATAATTTACCAGATAAAAATAACCAAAAGCCGTACCGACTTTAGCGTTGATGCCCGGTAGTTACCAGTTTATTTAGCTATGTCCAAAAAATTTCTACATTTTAGCCTGCAGTGCGCGGACATAAACAGCTATCAGCCGCTCGGCAGCCTGGGCAGCGCTGCTGCCAAAGGTTACAACACCATCTTCATGGCCGGCCATAGTGAAAGTTCCCTGCTGCAAGACGTCGGTTTCTGTAAACAGCCGCGCGACCTCCTCTGCCATGGCGACAGTACCATAAGGCACCTCGACCCGGGTTTGCGGCAAACCCAGCACGCTGGCTTGTTGCCAGATTTCTGGGCAATGAGCATGAATTACAAAGTTAATACGGCTGTCGATCTGATACAGCTGACCATGTGTCATCGCTTCTGAAGACGGTTTGGTCTCGCCGGTGGCGGCAATATAGTTGCGGCCTGGCTCACAGCAAGTGACCAAAGCATAGTCCGATGCAGTCATCACATTAATGCCGCCAGTTTGGGTACCGCTGATAATAAACTGGTTGTTACTGCCAAAGCGCTGACTGATGTTGCCAAAGCCATAATTGTCGTAGCGCAGGGGCGTCTGGCCAAGCATACCAAGTTGCAGCATCACGGTGCGCCAGCTGCTAATCTCAACTGTATCAGCCAGTTGCAGCGCTGATCGCCGGGTAAAGTCCAGCTGAAATTTTATGACCCCTTCCTGCTCTGTCATCGTATAACCTGCTTTAATTGACACCGCCATAGTATAAAGCGCTGCACCGTTGCACCCCAGCCGCATAGCAGGCCAAAACTGGTAAGGGCAGCGCAGAGCTGTATAATAGCCGGCATTAACTGACAAGGCCTGATGGCAAGCATGAAATATAACGACTTACGCGATTTTATTGCCCAGTTAGAGCAGCGGGGTGATCTGGTTCGGGTGACAGCCGAAGTGGACCCGGTGCTGGAGATCACCGAAATTGCTGACCGCACCCTACGTGCCGGCGGCCCGGCATTACTGTTTGAAAACGTCAAAGGCCACAGTATACCGATACTGGCAAACCTGTTTGGCACACCGCAGCGCGTCGCGCTGGGTATGGGACAGGAAGATGTATCGGCACTGCGCGAAGTAGGTAAGCTACTGGCTTTTTTAAAAGAGCCTGAGCCGCCAAAGGGATTAAAAGACGCCTTTAGCAAACTGCCTATTTTTAAGCAGGTGCTGAATATGTCACCCAAACAGGTGAAAAAAGCGCCTTGTCAGGAGATTGTATTAAGCGGCGATGACGTCGATTTAACCACACTGCCCATTATGACCTGCTGGCCTGGCGATGCCGCCCCCCTGATAACCTGGGGTTTAACGGT
>NZ_DATCSY010000254.1:0-2488 GCF_036568245.1 Rheinheimera sp.
ACTTCAGCAGCATTTACCAAAGCACCAACCAGCGTGGCCGAATAATCGCTGCCATTGCGGCCGAGGGTAATACTGCGGCCTTTTTCGTCACGCGCAATATAGCCGGTCACAACATGAATATGCCCCGCGACTATGAGCTCATCCAGCAAAGCGGCAGATTGATTAACGTCAGGCTGATGCTGCTTTAAACGCAAAAAATCACGTGCATCCAGCGCTATAGTATTCAGCTGTCGTTGTTGCAATACAGCACTTAGCAAAGTGGCAGATAAACGTTCGCCTATCGCCAGTACATCGTTATAACGTTTCTGTGCCAGCGCATCCGGTACCTCTGCCAACCAGTGTTTCAGTTTAACGCTGACTTCAGTGGCGTCAGCTGCAGGCAATGCCGCAGTAATAAGCTGCTGCAACTGTTTTTGTAAAGCAGACAACGCCTGGTCGCGGCAGGCGGCATCGTCGGCACAGGCAATAATATGCAGTAAAGCATCTGTCGTATCACCCGGTGCGGAGACAACAACCCACAGTTGGTGTTGTGGATCCTGCTGCTGAATAATATCGGCGACGGCGCTAAACCGGGCGGCACTGGCTAAGCTGCTGCCGCCAAATTTATGGACCTGAGCGACATTTATCCGGGTTTGAGTTGCATTTTTAAGCATGTTTTTCTACCAGAAAGCACTGAGTGCCGGGTTTAACCGGAACTGCTGTTGTTCATCGGCCGAGTTTGCTGCAGCAGGCGCGGCCTGGTTAGCCGTGTTTGCGACAGCACCGGCCACTGCATTGAACGCCTGCTGTAAATCCGTTAACAGATCATCGACATTCTCAATACCAACTGACAGGCGGATTAAAGTCGGGCCGATGCCAGCGGTTTGCTGGGCAGCAGCGTCCATAGAAGCATGCGTCATACTGCCGGGGTGACAAATCAGGCTTTCAATTCCCCCCAGTGACTGCGCAAGCGTAAAAAGACGTAACGCGGAAAAAAATACCGGCAGTACACTGACATCCGCAGCAAGATCAAAACTGCACATAGCTCCAAAGCCAGTTTGCTGTGATTTAGCAATAGCATGACCGGGATGATCTTGCAGCCCCGGATAATACACTCTGGCAACCAGCGGCTGCTCGCGCAGAAACGCCACAATTTTGGCAGTATTATCTTGCTGCAAACGCAAACGCGGCTCCAGCGTTCGTAAACCGCGCAGCGTCATATAGCAGTCAAAAGGTGCACCTGTGATCCCCAGGCAATTTGCCCACCACTTAAATTCATCCGCCAGTTTCAGCTCTTTGCATACCAGCACACCACCAACAATGTCACTGTGGCCGTTGATATACTTGGTAGTTGAGTGCACAACAATATCAGCCCCTAACGCCAGCGGTTGCTGCAATAGCGGCGATAAAAAGGTGTTATCGACCACCACCAGTGCCGCTAAACTTCTTGCCAGTTCACAGACAGCTTTAATATCGGTAATTTGCAACAAAGGGTTTGATGGCGTTTCCAGCCAAATCATCTTTGCCCCTGTCGACCGGATTTGCTCTGCCCAGCCAGGCTGCTGAAAGTTAACAATAACTAATTTGAAAGCGTGTTTGCGCTGCGCCAGATTAGTAAACAGGCGATAGCTGCCGCCGTAGCAATCATGCGGGATAACCAGAGTATCGTCCGGTGTCAGCAACTGCAGCGCAAGTAAGCAGGCAGACATACCGGTACTGGTAACAATTGCTTTAGCGCCGCCTTCAAGTTCAGCCAGGGTTTCGGCCAGTAAATCCCTTGTCGGGTTATTTGAACGCGAATAATCGTATTGGCCCGGCTGCTTAAAAGCTTTTAATTCATAGGTTGAGGTTAAATACAGTGGCGGCGTCACTGCGCTAAAAGCAGTGTCCTGGGCTATGCCGGCACGGGCAGCAATGGTCGCGGCTTGACGCTTTGACATGGGAAACCTCATTTAGATGTTTAGACGTCTAAAAGTATAATGATAGAAATAAAGATGTCAAACCATTTAGCCGTCTATAATGATTATTTACTGCACACTATTTGACTGAGCGGCATAACAAGATAGAATTTCGGCACTTGCGCAAGCAATACAACATAATGACTAAATACAAGGTAACCATATGGCTAAGTGGAATGGGGAATATATTCACCCGTACGCGGAACACGGTAAAAAATCAGAACTGGTAAAAAAAATCACCGTATCTATTCCGCTGAACGTATTAAAGGTACTGACCGATGAACGTACACGCCGCCAGGTAAATAACCTGCGACACGCGACCAACAGCGAATTGCTGTGCGAAGCGTTTTTACACGCCTTTACCGGCCAGCCACTGCCCGCCGATGAAGATTTACGCAAAGACAACCCACATCAAATTCCGACAGAAGTGCGGCAGATCCTGACCAGTATGGGGAAACCTATCCCGGTTATTATCGAAGCTGACAGCGATGAAGAATAAGCTGATAACCGAGTATAAAAAAACCGCCTGAAGGCGGTTTTTTATTTTATAA
>NZ_DATCSY010000255.1:0-12503 GCF_036568245.1 Rheinheimera sp.
AGCTGGGTGCAGACGATTATGTTGCCAAACCCTGTTTACCACGTGAGTTAACTGCCCGCATCAAAGCTATCTTACGCCGGGTGCAGCATCAGCAGCAGTACACCGAATTGCAATGTGGCGAGCTGAACATCCGCTCGTCCAGCCGCACTGTCTATCTGCATCAGCAGAAAATTGCGCTGACGGGTGCCGAGTTCAGCATTCTGTATTTACTGGCACAGAAAGCCGGACAAGTCATCAGCAAAGCAGAGCTGTCTGAGCAGGCGCTGGGGAAACCGCTTTGCAGCTTTGACCGCAGTATTGATGTTCACATCAGTCATATCAGGCAAAAGCTTGGGCCAAGATCCGAGGGCCAGCAATGGATCACGGCAGTACGTGGTAAAGGTTATCAGTTCATCTACTCTGCCGCATCTTAGGAACTTACAGCATGCAACGACTATTCTGGCGCTTTTTTTTGGTGTTCTGGGCCACGCTGTTGATGGCGATTATGTTAGTCCGGCTTACTTTTGTCTGGCAGGATGACATAGGTGTAAGACCTCCGGTCTTTAGCATGCAACCGCCGCCTGACGGTTTTAAGATGCCACCAGAGCACTTGCCACCACCGCCATTCTGGCGCCGCCCACTGTTGCACCTGCTGTTGCTGCTCAGTGCCAGTATTGTTTTCAGTTGGCTGTCAGCCCGTTACATTGCCCGGCCGGTACAGCAACTGAAACAGGCGCTGGCAGGGTTAGCCAGCAACAAATGGCAAACTCAGCTTGGGCCTGAGCTGACAGCACGACGTGATGAGTTTGGCTGCTTAAGCGCTAACTTTAATCAGATGGCTGCCCAGGCGGCCGAAGCCATCGCGTCTCAGCGCCGTTTATTGCATGATGTATCCCATGAACTGCGCTCTCCACTGGCACGTATTCAAATCCTGAGTGGTCTGGCAGCCCAATCACCGGCAGACGCGGAATTACTGATACCCAAGATCGAGCAGGAAGTGACCAGGCTTGATGTGTTAGTGACCAAAATTCTAACATTCTCAAAACTGGAAGATGGCACTGCAGAACCTGAACATATCGACATCGATCTGACAGAATTGGTTGAGTCTATCTGTGAAGACGCCAGGCTGGAAGCCAGCAGCAGCCAGAAATCGTTATGGTTGCAGCTTAATCCGGTTAGACACATCACTGGCGATCCGTCCCTGCTGTACAGCGCAATAGAAAACGTCATCCGCAACGCGGTAAAGTACACCCCGGCGTACTCAGAAGTCAGTGTTAGCCTGCAACAACAAGGGCAACAGTTGAGCCTGCAAGTGTGTGATCAGGGGCCGGGAGTGCCGGAGCAACACCTTGACCGGCTGTTCACACCATTTTTCCGCGCCCACAGCAGCCACAACGGTATTGGTCTGGGTTTGAGTATTGCCAAACGCGTAATTGAAACTTGCGGCGGCACCATTACAGTCAACAATATAGTGCATAATGGCGCGATTGCCGGTTTCAGAGTTGTCATTACCTTTACCGTAAGTTCATTGTCGGTTCAGTAACAACAACTAAACTTGACGGCTATTTTTTTGTACCTGTATTTTAATGCGTTACACTGTATCGCATGCAGTAAAATCGCAAAGGACCTGTCATGACCCAGCAACAATGCTCAGTACTGATTATTGACGATGCTTATACAGTACGCGAGTACTTACGTCAGACCCTGCTTCACCTTGGTATCAGCAATATTCATGAAGCCGCCAATGGCAAACGGGGCTTGCAGGTGTTTGGCGAAAAGCAGCATGATCTGGTCTTTCTGGATATCGAACTGCCGGATATCAATGGTCAGCAGCTACTGCAGCAGATTAAAATGACAGCCGATAAAACCCATGTGGTCATGGTTACTGCACACAATTCCGTAGAAAACGTTAAAAGCAGCATTACATCCGGTGCAAGTGGCTTTATTGCTAAGCCTTTCTCACCACAGAAAATTAAAAATATCGTCGAACGTTGTCTGGCCGCAAAACTGAATTAGTCAGGTAAAAAAACCGCAGTAAACTGCGGCTTTTTATTTATCACATCAGCGTAATTGCTGCAGTATATGTTGCCAGGGCACTAACTTCAGGTTCTGGCCCTGCTCCGGCATACGGTTACGGCCATCCTGTACAATCAAGGCGCCTTGCTCAAACCCAGCCCCCAGTGAACGGGTGGTTACTTCCAGCCCGTCGGTTTCCGATGTACCATCTATACCCAGTACCGGATTGGTCGTCACGCGAAAGCGTAGCCGCTCGGTGTAAGGCGCGGTGGCATCATACACCACATAACTGTCATTACCCTGGCTGGATACCACCAGGTAGCGCTTGTCACCATGTTGCGCCAGCGCCAGCCCTTCAACATCATCAACTAAACGCTCGCCATCAACCAGTATGATTTTTTCACCCATACTATTGGCAGCGGCGTCAGCGGCAAAACGCCAGATACCAGCATCTTCCTCGCCGACAAACAACTCAGCTGCAGTGTCATCGGCGACACAACCTTCCGGTTGGGTTGGCACTTTAAGTGTGCGCACCAGGCTGCCCTGCCAGTCTTTGCCACCAGCGT
Source organism: Rheinheimera sp. (assembly GCF_036568245.1). Taxonomy (GTDB): domain Bacteria; phylum Pseudomonadota; class Gammaproteobacteria; order Enterobacterales; family Alteromonadaceae; genus Alishewanella. Next base: position 2,562 of record NZ_DATCSY010000255.1, read on the forward strand.
TAATCTGATACTGCTCAATAACGCCGGACTTGTCATTTACAAACACAAACACCTTTTTGTCTGTTGTATTTTGATACATGCACAAGCCATAAATATCTGCCAGACCGGTGTTGACCTTGCCTGCATCATACAGCGTACCCGAGGCGTCAATGGCAAACAATTGCAGGCTGTTATCATCGCGTGAGCTGGCCGCTGCGATATCATGTGGCTTACCATGCCAGTTCAGACCATAACGCACATCCACATTATTCAGCCGGCCAACCGCTAATTGCTGCACCCGCTTGCCTTGCATGTTGTAAACATCTAACCCGGCCCGTTTATCGGTTGCCAGAATAAGGCTTTGCGACGCTGCGGAAGGGTGATGCCATACGGCCGGGTCATCAATCACATCACCACGCTGACTTGCCGCTTCAGTCTGCACAGTAGGTTGAACCTGCGCCATGGCAGGCTTGCTGTGCTGCAACAACGCAGTATCCAGCCTAAACGGCACCTGCTGCACTGCAGCCACAGCTTCACTGCTGACATAAGCCTGCAATACTGTCTGCTGCTGGCTTACCGATAAATTACCTGCTTCTTCAACCGCACTCAGTACGGTACCGCTCAGTACTTTGCCTTCTTTGCTCAGATGCAGCAGCCGGGCAGGTTCTTCTTCCAGTGCCAGCACAGTTGAATCCGGTAATACCGCCAGCGCTTTTACTTCACCCTGCAACTGGCCAAAAGGCTGATTAACCTGAACAAGACTGCGGCCTTCATCGGCTTCCGGTTCTGCCTGATAGCGCCAGATAGCCCGGTCTGCTTCTGCGATATACAAACTGCCCGTGCGATGGTCAACCGCGCAGGCTGTGCTGTCATACGGCACATTCAGCTGACGGATATTCACCGGTTGTGCCAGCCATTGTTGTTGCTGCTGCAACAACAGCTGATCCGCCCCGCCACGACCGCCCAGTAAAAACAGGCTCAGTTGCTGGTTTTCACTGCTGTGGTAGAAACAAATGTCCTCAACCACGCGGCTGCTAATCACCTGCTGTTGCAACAGTGTCATAGGCTCAGACGCCGACGGCATCAGACGCCACAGCAACAAGCTGTTGCTGTCTGAGTCAATCGCAGCCAGCAATGCATCATCCGGCCCCAGCACCTGCAGCGCTAAGCGGCTGAAGGTACCACTTTGCCGGGCGATAAGCTGCCCTGCTTTTTGCAGCGTTAATTGCGACGGCTGTGTTATCAGCTGATATTGCTCATCAGCAAGCGTCACGTTCAGATAGTGGCTGGCGCTCACTGACAGTGCTGTCACGCTGTCGTCATCGTTTCTGTCTGCAGCCTGGTTACTGCTTTGGCAACCACTTAGCGCCACCGCCAATAGCAGTGAGACGCCAGTTAGCATAAACTTATTACTCTTCAAAGACATGAAATACCCTTTTACCAGTTAGTGATCTGCACGCCCAGCACAAAAGTGCGGCCATACTGTTCATACTGGAAGTTATACGCTTTGCGTCCGGTGTACGCGTAGTACGGCTCATCGTTTAAATTCACTACATTGAAATACAACTGCATACCGCGCTGGAATGTCCATTTAGCGGTAAAATCAACCTGCAGATGGTCATCTGAATACACATCATAAGCCGCATCTGTCACATCGCCGACTTCGGCTAAGTACTTAGATTTATAATTGGCTGCCAGGCGCAGGCTGACAACGTCAGTTTCGTAACCCAGACTCAGGTTAGCGGTCTTATCGGACTGACTTGGCAGCGCGACTTCGCGGCTGAACAAGTTGCCGTCCTCAAACCATTCAATATCTGCAGCAGAGTCAGTCAGCGTCAGGTTGGCGGATAACAACAGGTTATCCAGCCAATTTCCAAAACCGGACACTTTATGTATGGCGTTAAGTTCAAGGCCATATAAATCAGCTTTACCACCATTGACATAGGTTTCGGCTTTAGCAAAGTCAGCATAGTCGCCACGACCGGCTAAATCCGCCTCGTAAATAAAGTTATCGATCTGTTTATAAAACAGCATCGCAGACAACACACCTAATTTGTCAGCGTAGTGTTCAATACCCAAATCAAGGTTACTGGTTGTCAGTGCCTTTAATGCCGGGTTACCAAAGCTGGCTTCCAGCTCGTCATCGTCTTCTTCCAGAATAAACGCCGGGGCTAGCTGTTCAAAGTTAGGCCGTACCAGGCCAGTACTAAAAGCCGCCCGCACTATGCTATTTTCCGACACATCGTAACGGCCTACTACAGCCGGCAGCCAGTAGCCTTTACTGTTTTTCTGCCGGTTTTCGCTGAACACTTCGTTGATATCATCATAGCGGGTACCAACCGCATCACGCTGTTCATGTTCATAGCGCACGCCACTGATCAGCTGCCAGTTGTCGCGTTCCCACTGTGCCATCAGATAGGCTGCACTGATATCTTCATCCACCTGATAATCATTAATACGCGACTCTACTTCATCAACATAGTCATCACGGTCAAGTGTGCTTACTAAGCGGTAAATACTGCCGCTGTCGATAGCACCGCCCATAGTGCCCAGGCCATAATCAACCGCAGCGTTGCTATAGTCACTCATAGTTAGCGCGCTGATGCCGGCATCGGCAAAGTCTTCAAACAACCACACATCTTCGGCCGCTTCTTTTTCCCGCTGGCTGAATTTGGCGCCAGCTTTAAGCGTCACGCTGCCACTGGATTGAATAATTTCGCGACTCACATCAAATTTGATATTGCGCTCAGTTTCCTTGGTGTAGGTATCGCCCATCTCGACTTCTTTTAGCTCATAGCCCTCTGCCAGATAGGCTTCGGCCGGAGCGCTCAGACGGATAATCTGCTCACCGTTAAAGCCTACCCCGTCGTCAAACTCCTGCTCGAAATCGGCGGCGGCAATGTTAAAAGGCGTGTCTTCATCGGCTTTACTGGCGCCGGCTTCTAACTGCCAGTGCCAGTTGCCACGGGTTTGTTTGGTGCCAAGCACTATGGCACTGATACTTTGCGTTTCTTCACGCTGCTTTAAAGAACGGACAAGCGCCGCTTCACCGGTAGCGCTGGCAAATTGCGGCTCAGAAAGCTCCACCACCATGCCCTGACGCTCTTCTGTATCACTAAAACGGCTGTACAATGAACGCAGATAATATTCGTTGTGGCTGCCCGGCCGGTAATCCATATTAAGCGCCAGCCCCAGCCGTTCACGGGTAATGCTGTAGTCACGCAGTTCAAACTCTTCCAGGCCTTCGTCAAAATCCCAGCTGCCGCCGGTTTCTGTGTTTTCTGAGCCAAACTTACGTTCAGCATAACTTGCTGCAATGGCAACCCCCAGGCTGTCAGTCTCGCCGCCTGCATCCAGTATCTTGCTAAATACACCGGAGAGTTTAGGGCTGGTTTTGCTTTGCAACTCGTTGTAGCCTGCTTCGGCTGTGACTGAGTAGAAATCATCGCTGCGATCAAAGGCAGATAAGCTCTTAATTTCGACCGTACCGCCGAGCGAACCGGCTGCCATATCGGGCGTTAAGGTTTTACTGACTTCTACCGACTCCAACAGATCAGATGGGATAACATCCAGCGCTACCGCCCGCCGCCCCGCTTCCGGTGCAGCCAGTTGGGTACCGTTATAGGTTACCGCGTTATAATCCGGCGCCAGGCCACGCACCCTGACAAAGCGGCCTTCGCCCTGATCCCGCTCTACCGATAAGCCCGCCAGGCGCTGCAGCGCTTCGCTGACGTTGCTGTCCGGAAATTGCCCCATCTCATCAGTGCTGGCCACCGTGACAATACCGCCGGCGTTACGCTGACGGTTCAGTGCTTTACTGACCGCACCTGACTGACCAACAACTTCTATGTGCTCTACACTGTCGCTGGCTGACAACAGCTTAATATCACCCAGTTGTTGTGTCGTATCTGCAACAGTCAGCACCCGTGTTTCCGGCATAGCGCCAAGATAGTTCACCAGCAAGGTATAAGTGCCCGAGGGCAACTGATTAAACTGAAAACGGCCATCGGCAGAGGTAGTCCGGCGCAGTTTAAGCTCAGGGATGCTCACTTCAGCCCCGGTCAGCAAATTGCTGCGATTGTCCGTAATGCGGCCCTGGACATCAGCATCGGCCAGCACAGGTACTGAAAAAACACCACAAGCTAACATCACAGCGCAAGCCAGTTGGTTTGGCCTTTGTGTTATAAACCGGCGTTGGGTATGGCAGACATTTGACATCATATAAACAGCTCTCAGTTTGCAGGTAATGATGGCGCTAAAGTGTGCACAGGCTGTATGACAAAAAGCCGTTTGTTAACACAACTCACTGCGCGCTACAGACCCGGGTCTGCAAAGCACATCCCCCGGCGCAGCTGCACTGATATTGTCATCTGGCTGTCATACTGCTTGCCGACAATGAGGTTTTTGCTCCCTGCGGTCAGTTTCATGTGGCGATTACACCGGTATAAGTTAGTTTTCAGCGTTTTACTGCTACTTAGCGGTTTGCTGATAGCCGTGTCATTCGGCAATTTAAAACCAGTCCAACTGTTTGATGCGCTTGATATATTAGGTGAAGGCACCACCTTGTTGGTGGCCTCGCTGTGGCTGGGGCTGATTATCAGCAGCCGCCCACCTGGCCCTGTCACCGAATGGCTGTACTACGGCAGTTTGCTGCTGATGTTTTCGTACTTTCTCGATCTGCTGGATGAGTTCATCCGCTACCCGGATACCTTGCGCCTGATGAGCTGGCTTGAATCCTTACCGGCACCGGTTGGCATGCTGATACTGACATACGGCCTGATGGGCTGGCACCGTGAACAACGCTCGATTGATCGGCAGTTGCGGGGCAGAGAGTTGTTTCTGCGCGACCACCATTTAATTGACCCACTGACTCAGCTGTATGGTGCCGACTATCTGCATGCCGTGCTGGCCCGTGAAATAGAGCTGCACCGCAGCCAGTACAAACCGCTCAGCCTGCTATTGCTGGATATCGATAACTTTGCCGGCTTTAACCGCCGCTACGGTATTGCCGCCGGTGATAACTATCTCAGCCAACTGGCTGAGCTGCTGTCAAGCCAGCTGCGCCACAGCGATGTAATTTGCCGCTACAGCGGCGACCGTTTTGTCGCTGTCTTGCCTGACACCAGCGACATACAGGCGCAGATTATGCGGCAACACTTACAACAGCACCTGAGTTTACTTGGCAAAGACGACAACCGGCCAGAGCTGACACTGGTATTCAGCAAGGTAAACCAGAACAGCGTAACCGACGCGCTGCAGGCAGCATTAGATGCAGTAGCTGCTGAGCGCAGGCTGGCCATACTGACAGTGCAGAACGCCTGATGCTACCGCGCCATTTCAGCTATCAGGATAAAATACTGCTGCTGCAACATGGCTGCACCGATTTACTGCATCTGGCACAGCGCCGTGGCGCTTCGCTGCACAAATTACTCAGCGGCACCTCAATATTTGAGCAGGATATTCATAAACCTCATGCCAGGCTGCATCATGCAGACTGGCTTAAACTGCTGCAGAATTGCCAGCAGCAACTGAACAGCCCTGAACTACCTTTCTTACTTGGCACAGCCTTACTGCAAAATCGCTATATTTCACTAAGCCAATGCCTGCTGCACGCCGCTAACCTGAAACAGGCATTACGCCAGCTGCACTATTTCCGCCATCAGTTATTTCCGGGAGTTTATGTTCAGCAGTACCGCAAGCAACAATGTGTGGTGCTGGAATTCAACACCGGCCTGACACTGGGGCAACAGCATAGTACTGCCATCACTATGCTGTTTTCGTTGCTTCTGAGCCTGATTAAGCAGCAACTAGGCAGTAGCAAAGGGATCAGTGCACAGCTGAAACAGCAGCCCGCGCAGTCAGAGCTGACCTATCAGCTACACTGGGGCTGTGCGGTCAGTTTTAACCAGCCATGCGATAGCCTGCTGATTGATTACCCTGTTTGGCATCAGGCCTTTCCTGCCGCAGACCCGGTTAAATTTGCAGCCGCCAGACGCACCTGCCGCCAGCTCAATCGAGTATTACCACGCCAACGCGGCCTACTGGAGCAGGTTTGCCGGCTGCAGCGGCGGGCACTGCCGGCGTTACTCAGCCTTGAGCAAGCCGCGCAGCAACTTGGTTTGTCTGCCAGCACGCTAAAGCGTCAGCTTAGCTTGCACAAAACCAATTTTGCCCAGCTGTTAGATAGCGTGCGACGCGACGCTGCCCGTCAACTGCTGCAACAAGGGTGTTACTCCAATCGCCAGTTAGCCTGCAAGCTTGGTTATTCCGATGAGCATAACTTCCGCCGGGCATTTAAGCGCTGGACCGGCCTTATTCCAAGCAGTTTTAAAGAGCTGCAAAACAGCCATTAATCCATTCTGATCTTCAGGAGATAATATGAAAGCCATTTTGCTTAGCTTATTCTTTGCCGTTGCCGGCGCCTGCTATGCCAGCAATAACGACCAGCCGGATACAACACAGACTGTGTTGCGTTTTGCTGTGTTGGGCGATGCCGAGCCGAAACCCGAGCCGCTGTTTCCCAACCTGGCGGCGGCTGTTGCAGACATAAATAAACTGACACAGCAGCACAAAATTGACTTTGTCGCCGGCATTGGTGATATCGCGCACAAAGGGGCGTTGATCCAATACGAAAACGTTACTCCGCTGCTGCAACAACTGACGATGCCGTTTTATCCGATCATGGGTAATGAAGAGCATGGCAGCACAGTTGATCGCTTTATGCAGTATGCCAATAGCTGGAACCGGGGCAAAATCACCTTGTCAGCGCCAAGTTATGTGTTGGAATTTAATGATGTGGCGCTGGTATTTGCCTCACCGGACCACGGTAGGGATTTCAACGACAGCGGTATAGCCTGGATAATGCAGCAGATAACACAGCTGCAACCCAAACCAGTATTGCTTTTGGTACACAGCGCCCAGACCGGCGTTTATCCTGAGAATGCAGAAAAAGGCATTCGCCATCAAGGTTTTACCAATGTGTTAGCGCTATCAAATCTGGCGGCAGTGATTTCCGGTGACTTGCACATGGATATGGACAGAGTGACCCACTCAAAGCAGCTGGAAGGCGTGCATTATCTGCATATTCCTGCGCTGGAGCGGACAAAAATTCCGGATGAAACCCGCCATACCGCGATGTTCAGGGTGTTTTCACTGCAAAGTGATGGCCTGATGCAGGTTGATACCTATCAGACCGGTGTGCGCCAGCCATTAGCCCGCCATGCTTATCAATTCAGCCTGTCTGCAGCCAGATAATTTAATTACCCTGACTGCTCAATTAGTTAGCAGATACAGCAACAAAACTGTTCAAGTTTTAATCAACTGCTCCGATAACAAGTTAACAGAAAAACCTTGTGGAGCAGACGATGGAGATTACATCCGCTTCGCAACAGTTTGCGGTTGCCGAACAGAAACACCTTGCTTATAGTCGCAAACAGCAGTTACTAAGCAAAAACGAAGATCAGCCAGGCCGTACAAATACATCAGCCAAGCCGGCCGCAGCAGCTGTCCAGCCGCAACCGGTTGTCAGCAGTCAGGCAGAAGATATTGCCGAAGCGCAGGACGATGAACAAGTCTTTAACGCCTTTCAGACCGTCGGCATGGTTAAGCGTATTCTGGCCCAACTGAGTAAACACACCGGCGACTGGCTGGATAAACCATTGACGGCAGAATTTTCAGCAAAAGACCTCGACAGCTTCTCGTTCAGCTCAGAAATAACCGCACAGTCAATTTGGCTTAGCAGTAGCCGAAGTCAGCAAAACAGCGAGCAGCAATGGCTGGCTACTGAGCAGTGGGAATTTGGCTATCAGGCCGTGCAAGCCAGTTTCAGCGGCGAGCTGACATTGAAAAATGGTGAAAGCATCAGCTTCGCGCTGGATTTTAGTATGGAGCTAAGCTGGGCCAGATACAGCTACACTGAGCAGCCTGTGCAAGACCCGTTACTGGTCAGCTTATCCGGTGAGCCGGTGCAGCTAAGCACAGACAGCAGCGATTTTGACTTGCGCAGCGACGGTAGCAATATTCAACTGCCGCAGCTGGCGGCCCGGCAGCATTATCTGGCGTATGACCGTAATCAGGATCAGCAGGTAAACAATGGCTCAGAATTGTTCGGGCCCCGCACCGGGCAGGGCTTCGCTGAGCTCGCCGGATTTGATGACAATGCAAATGGCTTTATCGATCCCGGTGATGACATCTGGCAGTACCTGTATCTGTGGCGGCCAGAGCAAAGCCTGCTCAGTATGCAGCAGGCTAAATTTGGGGCTATTTCCATCGAGTCCGCTGCTACACCCATGCCACTGCATAATGCTGATCACACGCTGGCAGGCCAACTGCAGCGCAGCGGCCTGGCGTTTATGACTGACGGCAAACCTGCACTGGTACAGCAAATTGATTTAGTGGTGTGAAGCAACAACAGGATAAGGCTTAGCTCTTATCCTGCTGTTCCAGGAAGTCTTTAAACTCTATGGTATAAAGTTTTAGTAGTACCAGCGTCAGCGCGAAAATGATCGGGCCGTAAATCAGACCGATCAGACCAAACAGCTGAATGCCGCCTAATAGCGACAGAAACAGCAGCAAAGTATTCATACCACCACTGCCCTGCATCAGGATAGGCCGCAGAAAATTGTCGATAGAACCCACGACTATCGCGCCCCACAGGGCCAGAAACAGCGCCCAGGGCCAGTCGCCGGTCAGCAACAGATATAAACTGGCCGGCACCCAGATAAGCGCAGTACCAATAGCCGGAATTAATGACGCAAACGCCATCATCGTGCCCCAGAACAAGCCCGGCAGACCGACAATCGCCATCGCGATGCCGCCGGCAATACCCTGTGCTATTGCCGTTAAAAAAGACCCCATTACAGCAGAACGCGCCACCGCCTTTGCCTCAGCCAACAGGGCATTTTCCTGCGAGCGTGACAGTGGCAATACCCAGTACAGCGTATCGACAATTTTTTCGTGATCGCGCAGCAGGAAAAATAAAATAAACAACATCAGCATAAAGCCGAGGATCAAGCCGGTGATATCCCCCACCAGTTTGGTACTCAGATCCAGCAATTCTTTACCAAAGCTGCCGGCAAACTCCGTCAGCTTCTGTATGATGCTGGCAGCACTGATTTGCTCAGTTGGTAACACCTGATTGATTTTTTCCAGCGCACTTTGCAAAAACGGATGCTGTAACAGCTGCTCAGCACCACCGCCATCGAGCCACTGATAGCTTTGCTTGGTAAACATAACGCCCTGTTTGACTATCGCCATAAAGACCAGCGATGCCGGCACCAGTATCACCACTACCAGTAAAGCGCAGGAGATTATAGCCACCAAATTTGGCCGGCCGGGGATTTTCTGCTCGATATACTGGTGCACAGGAAAACACAGTAAAGACAAAACAAATGCCAACACTATGGCGCCCACATAGGGCGCCACCAGCAGATAACTGCTGTACAGCGCCAGCAGCAATGCGATGATCAGGATCCAGTGTCGCATGCCGGCATCAAATTTTGTCATAGCCACTCCCTGTTAAAAACGCTGTTTTACGGTGCAACCTGTTGCAATATCAGGCCACAAATATAAGCACCATAGGTGCCAAGGCCATACCCCAGCACCGCCAGTAACACGCCGACCGGGGCCAGTGACGGGTGAAACGCTGCCGCGACAACCGGTGCAGACGCCGCACCGCCGACATTGGCCTGGCTACCTACCGCCATATAAAACATCGGTGCTTTGATAAGTTTGGCCACCAGCAATAATAAACCGGCATGCACCGCCATCCAGACAATGCCGACTAAAAACATTAGCGGGTAATCCAGAATCGCAGTGACATCCATATGCATACCAATGGTCGCCACTAAAATATATAAAAACGCAGAACCTACTTTTGACGCCCCGGCTGCTTCCAGGTTGCGTACCCGGGTTGCTGACATGATTAAGCCCAGCGTCGTGGCAATCACCACCAGCCAGAAGAAG
>NZ_DATCSY010000256.1:0-8776 GCF_036568245.1 Rheinheimera sp.
CAGCCTGGAGTCTGCGCGGCTGGTAGGCGCGGCCCATTACAGTGGTTCCATCACTGCCGGTAAAAATGCCGATTTATTGGTGATTGATGGCGACCCGACAAAAAATATCAGCGATATCCGTAAGGTAGCCCTGGTGTTTAAAGGCGCTCATTACTACAAACCGCAAGAGTTGTATCCGGTGGTCGGCGTGAAGCCGTTTACCGCTTCACTGACCCTAAACTGACGACACCAGCGGGCGCTTAAGCGCCCGCTTCGGCCAACATGGCAAGGGCAACTGCCTCTGCTATCTTAATGCCGTCAATACCGGCAGACAGTATACCGCCGGCATAGCCAGCACCTTCGCCGGCCGGATATAACCCTTTGGTATTGATACTCTGATAATCTGCCCCCCGCTTAATGCTGATCGGCGACGACGTGCGGGTTTCCACCCCTGTTAGCAAACCGTCTGCTTTAGCAAAGCCTTTAATTTGCTTATCAAATGCCGGTATAGCTTCGCGCAGTGCGGCAACGGCAAAATCCGGCAGCGCCTGCGCTAAATCGGTTAAGGTGATGCCTGGCGTGTAAGATGGTTTCACGTCACCCAGTTCGCTGGAGGCTTTACCTGCAAGGAAATCACCAATCAGCTGTGCTGGCGCGTGGTAGTTTTCACCACCCAGTTTAAAGGCCTGTTCTTCCAACTGGCGCTGTAATGCTATGCCAGCCAGCGGATGGCCGGGGTAATCGCGTTCGGGGTCAATACCTACTACTATGGCGCTGTTGGCATTACGTTCATGGCGTGAGTACTGGCTCATACCATTGGTGACAACACGGCCGGTTTCAGATGCGGCGGCTACCACAGTGCCGCCCGGGCACATACAAAAGCTGTATACACTGCGGCCATTAGTGCAATGATGCACCAGCTTATAATCGGCAGCGCCCAGAATAGGGTTACCGGCATTTGGGCCAAAGCGGCACTCGTCAATCATCGATTGCTCATGCTCAATGCGAAAACCAATCGAGAACGGCTTGGCTTCAACGTATACACCTTTGTCGTACAGCATCTGGAAGGTATCACGGGCACTGTGGCCAACCGCCAGCACGATGTGGCGGCTGTGAAGTTGCTCGCCGCTGGATAATGTCAGGCCTGTTAGCTGGCCATCAGTGATATGCAAATCGTCAACGCGGCTGCTAAAGCGTATCTCGCCGCCAAGCTCAATAATATTCGCGCGCATTTTCTCTACCATCGCCACCAGTTTGAAGGTACCGATATGCGGTTTACTTACGTACATGATTTCTTCCGGTGCACCGGCGGCGACGAACTCGCTCATTACTTTGCGGCCATAATGCTTCGGATCTTTAACCTGACTGTACAGCTTGCCATCAGAGAACGTACCGGCGCCACCTTCGCCATACTGCACGTTTGATTCGGTATTCAGCTCTTTGCCACGCCAGAAGCCGAAGGTATCTTTGGTACGCTCGCGCACCTCTTTACCGCGTTCAAGAATAATGGGTTTAAAGCCCATTTGTGCCAGCAGCAAACCGGCAAATAAACCGCACGGGCCAAGGCCAATGACTATTGGGCGTTCAGTCAGGTTTACCGGTGCTTGCGCGACAAATTTGTAACGGGTATCCGGCGCGGGTTTTACATGCGGATCTTTAGCGAATGTGCTCAGCAGCGCGGCTTCGTTGTCGACTTCAATATCTAAGGTGTATATGAGTTGAATATCGGTTTTCTTACGGGCGTCAAAACCGCGTTTAAACACATTCACGCTATGCAGTTGTTCTGGTTTGATATTTAACTTGGCGATAATAGCGGCGTTAATAGCGCTTTCATCATGGTTTAACGGCAGTTTAATTTCGGTAAGACGCAGCATAAGGGTTCCGTATCGGTGTCATTGCTACCGGGCAACAGGCCCGGCAACTCACAAGATGGAGGCTATTTTACGTCATTTAATGACGCAACGGCTAACTTGTTTTTTCACTCTGCTACAGTATGATCGCCAGCCTGAGCAACAGGGAACACTTTTCACTATGGCCTTTGTGGTACTGGACAACTGTATTAAATGCAAATACACCGATTGCGTGGCGGTATGCCCGGTCGATGCATTTTTTGAAGGGCCGAATTTTCTGGCAATCAGCCCAACCATTTGCATAGATTGTGGTCTGTGTGAGCCGGAATGCCCGGCCAATGCCATAGTCCAGGAAGATAAAGTACCAGCAGAACAACAAGCCTTTGTTGCGCTAAATGCAGAATTGGCTGAGCTATGGCCGAATATCCGCGAAGTTAAACCGGCACCCGCCGACGCAGATGCCTGGAATGGAATACCGGATAAACTGCAGTATTTGCAGGTTGATTAAGCGCCCTGCTTATTTCTCGTCAGGCTCAGCGTGGCTCACTTTATAGATAAAGTACCAGGCGTAAAACGCACACAGACCGATCACTATTGCCAAACCGGTGAAAGAGATAAAGATTACCGGGTCGCGGGTAAATTCGTGCCACAGGTTCATAATATTGCCCTCATGCTGAACTGATAAGCCAAGTCTAGAACGAGGAGATTGGTATTAACCTGACCCAGATCAAACCAGGCGTATGTGCTTAGCTTAGGCTGACGAAGGCTTGACGCAGATCAAATATTTGCTGTTGATAGGCCGTGATGTCATTGGTTAGCTGCGCCAGATAAAGCTCCAGCAGTGGGGCAGCAGAGTCTGTTAACGGCGGGCAATGCTGCAATAACAACTGCTGCTCTAATTTCTCCAGCTGCAGCTCGGTTTGCAGCAGACTTTGTTTGAGTTGCTGTTGCTGCGCTGTTGTCAGCATAGCGGTGCAGCTTTGTTTACGCAGTGCGCGCAGCGGCTGAGTAAACTGCACGCTAAAACGCTGCAACGTGGTGCTTAGCTGGCAGAGTTGGTCCCGCGTCAGGCTCAGCTGGCGCTGTTCCAGCAAGCACAGTAACAGCAGCAGGTTAACATTGGCGCCATGTTCATCCTGCAAACTAAGACAGGCTGATTTCACCTTTGGGTATAGCGCCAGGCTGAATTGCCACAGTTCGTCAGCGCTAATCCGGTCAGCCATTTTGCTGCCAGAATTGTTCGGTTTTTTGCTCCAGCTCTTCCTGAGCCATAAACCAGTCTTCTTCAATACTGGCCAGACTGCTGCTGGCGCTGGCTTGTTTGGCCAGTAATTCCGTTAGTTCCGCTTTGCGTTTGGCGTCATATATCTCCGGGTCGGCCATTTTCTCTTCAATGACTGCCAGTTCTGTCGTGAGCTTTTCCTGTTGTTGCTCCAGCTTGTCAATTTTTTGCTTCACCGGGCGCAGCAAATTGCGTAGGTCCGCTTCGAGGCGTTTCTGATCTTTTCGCGGCGCATTGTTGCTGGCTGGCGCTTGTGTGGCAGCAGCATTGGCCGCTTTGCGGGCGTCTTGCTGCAGCCACTGGTAGTAATCGGCCAGGTCACCGTCAAACGGGGCAACGCGACCATGGGCTACCAGATAAAACTCATCAGTACAGCTGCTTAACAGGTGGCGGTCGTGCGACACAATCACGATAGCACCTTCAAACTCCTGCAGCGCCATCACGATGGCCTCGCGCATATCTAAATCAAGGTGGTTAGTTGGTTCATCCAGCAGCAGCAGGTTAGGGCGCTGATACACAATTAACGCCAGCACCAGACGGGCTTTTTCGCCACCGGAAAACGGCGCACAGGCTTCCAGCGCTTTGTCGCCATGAAAACCAAAGCCGCCCAAAAAGTCGCGTAACTTTTGCTCTGGCACCTGCGGGTCTAGCCGCACCAGATGTTGTAGTGGCGAGTCCTGTGGGCGCAGTGTTTCCAGCTGATGCTGGGCGAAGTAGCCCAGACTCACACCATTGGCGAACCAAACATCACCACTTTGCGGTGCCATACTGCCGGAAAGCAGCTTAATCAGCGTTGATTTACCGGCGCCATTGCGGCCCAGCAGGCCAATACGGCTGCCGGGTAACAACTGAAATTTTATCTGGCTTAAAATGACTTTATCGGCATAACCGGCTTGCACATTGTCCATTTTCAGCAGCGGGTTTGGCAGTGCTTTGGGTTCGCGAAAACTAAAGCTAAACGGTGAGTCGACATGCGCCGGCGCCAATATGGTCATGCGCTCAAGCGCTTTGATCCGGCTTTGCGCCTGCCGGGCTTTAGTGGCCTGTGCCTTAAAACGATCGATAAATTTCTGTAAGTGCGCTACCTGCCGCTGCTGCTTTTCAAAGTTAGACTGGTGCTGTGCCAGTTGCTCGGCGCGCTGGCGTTCGAACTGGCTGTAGTTGCCTTTGTACAGCGTCAGTGTCTGGCGTTCAATATGCACAATATTATCTGTTACGGCATCAAGAAAGTCGCGGTCATGGCTGATAAGCAGCAAAGTGCCCTGGTAATTACTCAGATACTTTTCCAACCACAACACGGCGTCTAAATCCAGGTGGTTGGTTGGTTCATCCAGTAACAACAGTTCAGCGCGCTGCATCAGCGCCCTAGCCAGGTTTAACCGCATCCGCCAGCCACCGGAGAATGACTTTACCGCCTGTTGCTGGGCATCACCGCTAAAACCTAAACCATCCAGTAACACGCCGGCTTTTGCTTCAGCGCGGTAGCCGTCCAGAGCCTCTATTTGCAGATGTACAGCGGCCAGGTCTGATTCGCTGCAACCGGTGCGGACTTTCAGCAGTAGCGGGTATAACTGTTCATCGCCTTGTAACACATAATCCATCGCGCTGCAGTCCAGTGCCGGGGTTTCCTGTGCTACGGTAGCAATTTGCCAGCTGGCCGGAATACTGACGTTACCCGCATCGGCGTGCAGTTTATTTTGCAGCAGGGCAAACAGGCTGGATTTACCACAACCGTTGGCACCGACAATTCCCACCTTTTGCCCCGGAAATACGGTAAGATCGGCACCCTGAAACAAACATTGAATACCACGGCGCAGTTCGACCTGTTGCAGCTGGATCATGTTTTTACCTGTGTAACTGAATTGGGCTGCTAATTTACCCGTATCAAGCCAACAAACCAAGGCTTGGCGCGTAAAAATGCTGCAGCAAACAGACGGGAAACCAAATGACAACACGTAAAAAGAAACGTTTTATTGCTGGCGCCAGTTGTCCGAAATGTAAGGCGACGGATACGATGATGCTGTTTTTGGAAAATAATGTCGAAAAAGTAGAGTGCGTAGCGTGCGGCCATCAGATGGTGCAACCGGAGGCACAGATAGCCAAAGCCAGCCGTGCCGCCGAGCAGGTAATAGGGGTATTTAAACCCGATTAATAGTGCGGTGGTGGCGGCTCTTCTTCCGGCCGCAAAATGCCTTGCTCATCCGGCAGGTTACGCAGCTTTTCCGCCAATAACATCACTTGCTGTTGCAGGCGGTCTATTTTCTTTTGGTGTTCCAGCAGTTCATTGCTCAGGCTGTTAACGGTGTCTTCCTGGAAAGCCAGTTTGCTTTCCAGCTCGACAATGTGCAGCTGAAGCTCTTGCTCATTTACTGTCATGTTTTATCTCCCATACTTCGGCAATGCCACTGGAGCTTTCGCTGATAAGTTGATTACTATTCAAAAATGCTACTGCGTGCACCACCGCGCTGGGTGGCCTGCTGTCCTCGCGTACTGACACCTGCCAGCTTTGCAATTCACGCCCGGTTTGTATATCCCATAGAGCCAGCTTGCGGGTTGGTGCGCCGGTTGCCAGATACTTGCCATCGCTACTGAAACGCACCGCACTGAAGATCTGCTGACGGGCAGTAAATTGCAGCTTGCTGACTAACTGGCCGGTTTTTATATCCCAGATTTGCGCTAAGTCCTGGCTGTCAGCTGTGAAGGCATAACGGCCCTGTGGATCAAGTGCCACTTTAGTTACCCGGCTGGGGTGGCTAAAACTGTAGATAATCTGAGCGCTCTGCGTGTCCCATAAGTGTGCTTTGTAATCGTTTCCACCGGTCAGCGCATAACGGCCATTGGGGGACATTGCAACACTGTTAATGCGCTCTGTATGGCCCAAAAATTCCAGCCGCCGGCCGCTGGCCAGTGTGATATGTTGCACGCCGCCATCGCTTTTACCTATCAGTAAATGCGCACCATTATCTGACACCGCGACATCGCGCACTGTCGCTGCATCAATTTGCCAAAAGCCGGCGTTTTTGCCGCTTGTTATGTCCCATAACGCATAAGTGTTCTGATCCGCTGTCAGTACATGGCTATTGTTGTGGCTAATTGCCAGGCTGAATACCAGGTTCTCCGCATTGTCGTTGTGCTTCCATTGATACTTCAGCGCATTATTCTGCAAATCCCACAATGCTACACCATCCTGAATGGATGACACCGCGCTGTAGCTGGCATCGTCGGACAAAGCAGCGGCATAACTACCTTGGGCGACATGTGGTAATTGTTGCACCGGTGGTGAAGTTGTCAGTTTTTCGCAGCCAGCAAGCAGTAATAGCAGAAAAAACACAGGATATTTCATGTCGGGTGTTAACCTCATCCGCACAAACCGTTAGTATAGGTCAGTTCATTGGACACTATTAAAACATACTTTTGCAGCCTGGCTGCGTAAATCTTGGAGAACCGAATGCGCTTAGTCACCAAAATGTCACTGGTCGCAGTGGCTGTTATTACCCTTACCGCCTGCCAGAAAGAAGCCGAGCAGAAGCCTGCAGTACTGGATACTGATGAAGCGAAGCAATCATACAGCTTAGGTGTTTCTGTTGGTCGTTATCTGGACAGCACGCTGGACGAATACAGCAAAATGGGCTTGTCATTGGATAGCGCATTAATTTTACGTGGTGTGCAGGACGCGGTAGCAGACAAAACTGCGTTAACTGAAGAAGAAGTGCAAACCATGATGACGGCTCTGGAAGAGCAGTTCCGTGAAAAACAAACCGCTATTGCTGAGGCTGAAGCGGCGCAGGCTATTGCTGCAGGTAAGGCTTATCTGGAAGAGAACGCTAAGAAAGAAGGCGTAACAGTGACAGAATCTGGCTTACAGTATGAAGTGCTACAAGCCGCAGAAGGCGCTAAACCAAAAGCGACTGACACCGTGAAAGTACACTATACCGGTACTTTAGTTGACGGTACCAAGTTCGATAGTTCTGTCGATCGCGGTGAACCCGCGCAGTTCCCACTGAACCGCGTGATTCCGGGTTGGACCGAAGGTGTTCAGCTGATGAATGTGGGTTCAAAATTCAAATTCACTATCCCATCAGAACTGGCTTATGGTGAGCGCGACATGGGCGTGATCAAGCCAAATAGCGTATTAGTGTTTGAAGTTGAACTGCTGGATATTGTTGCTGCAGAAGCTGAAGAAAAATAATCCGCGGCGTTAATTAAAAAAAGCGGCTTTTTGCCGCTTTTTTTGTGTTTTGTTTAAGCTGACAGGCTGTTATCGGTGTGCTTTTCATGCAAGGTATGGATAAGCTCATCCTCATAAGCAAAACGTTCTTCCAACGCTTGCCCCAGCTCTGACAATTCCCGGTCAAAAGCGCCGCTATGACGGGTGCTCAGATGGTCTGCATACAGGTCATTAAAATTCAGTGCTAAATCGGTTGATACGGCAATTTTGGGGTACAGGCTATCCGCCAGCTTACGGCTGTCAGTACCATTTACCGCGCATTCGGAGACGATACGCTCATACACTTCAAAATGCCCTGCAGATAAATAATCTACCAACAGTTGGCAGAATTCCTGCACAGCAGATTGGGCAGGCATTGTAGTGCGTTTATCATCAAAGGGGGGCAGAGAGGCTAGTTTGCAGTAACTTACGATGAGCTGCTGTCGTTCATCCAGCCAGTTATCGATGGCAGTTAATGAACCACCCCATTTTTGTCGCGCTTTTTGCACACGGGTGTACATTGCCTTCTCCTTAAGTACAGCAACTACGCTGCGAATAGTGTCTAATTAAATGAATTTTACTGCAAAGATCAACCGTTTTTTTATTGGTCAGCCCAGTGAACAGCATTATCATAGCATTGGATGACAGAGTACCGCAGAGGACAACGGATGATCAAACATAGTCTCAACGTAGAAGCACAATCCTATGGCCGCTGGTTTGTTGTCAACCGTGGCCGGATTTGGCTGAATAAAGCAGGGCAGGTGCCGGTTGGAGAATACCGGGAGCTTACATTGTCGGCTGAACCGGAGCAGGTTTGCTACCTCGGGCAGGATAACAATGTTGATGCCTATCTGCTGATTAATCATGACCAGATAACGGACGACACACAGTGGGTGTCAGCCCGTGAGTTACTGGCAGCTGGCGAGCGTATTTTTGAGCTGGCTGCGCGGGCAGTGCAGGTTGCGTTATTTTTGCAGACGCACCGCTTCTGCGGTCAGTGTGGCAGTGCTATGAGTCTGGTGAACTGGGAGCTGGCGATGCTGTGCAATAAGTGCGGTCATCGCTGTTATCCGCGTATCGCCCCGTGTGTACTGGTGGGTATTCTACATCATGATAAAATTTTGCTGGCGCGGTCCAGCCGGCACCGGGCGGGCTTTTATTCTATTCTGGCCGGCTTCGTTGAATCTGCAGAAACTTTAGAGCAGGCCGCCGTGCGCGAAGTAAAAGAAGAGGTGGGTATTGATATTGTTAACCTGCGTTACGTAGGCAGCCAGCCCTGGCCTTTTCCGCATTCGCTTATGACCGGTTTTATTGCGGATTATGCCGGTGGAGACATTGTTTGTCAGCCACAGGAAATTGAAGAAGCAGGCTGGTTTTCATTAAACGAGTTACCGCAAGTACCACCGATTGAAACACTATCTGGCCAGATCATCGCGCAGATACAGAAAATGGCCGGTA
>NZ_DATCSY010000257.1:0-15877 GCF_036568245.1 Rheinheimera sp.
TGTGGCATTGGGCCGTCTGTCGCCGCTACTACCAGAATAGCGCCGTCCATCTGCGCAGCACCAGTGATCATGTTCTTAACATAGTCAGCGTGGCCCGGGCAGTCTACGTGTGCATAGTGACGCGTCGGTGTATCGTATTCAACGTGTGATGTGTTGATTGTGATACCACGTGCTTTTTCTTCTGGTGCTTTGTCGATTTGATCGAAAGCAAACGCCTGACCGCCGTAAGTCTTAGCCAGTACGTTGGTGATTGCTGCAGTTAAGGTAGTTTTACCGTGGTCAACGTGACCGATGGTGCCTACGTTTACGTGCGGTTTACTACGTTCAAATTTAGCCTTAGCCATGAATAGACCCTTCTTTATTTAATTGCGGCCTGCCAAAGCAGACCAAACTAAGTTATTAATATGCTTTACGCGCTGCGATGATTGCTTCTGTCACGTTGCTAGGAGCTTCTGCATAATTCAATGGTTCCATTGAATATGAAGCGCGACCCTGACTTAACGAACGCATGTTGGTTGCGTAACCAAACATCTCAGAGAGCGGCACATGCGCATCAACGATTTTGATACCACCAGGTGCATCTTCCATACCGTTTATAATACCGCGGCGACGGTTTAAGTCACCAACAATATCACCCATGAAGTCTTCAGGTGTTACCACCTCAACTTTCATGATCGGTTCAAGAATAACTGGCTTGGCTTGCAGTGCACCTTTCTTGAAGCCCATCGAAGCAGCGATTTTAAACGCCATTTCGTTGGAGTCAACATCGTGGTACGAACCGTCAAACACAGTAACTTTAACGTCAATTACCGGGTAGCCAGCAAGAACACCGTTCTTCATCTGTTCCTGAACACCTTTATCGATGGCTGGAATATATTCTTTTGGAATAACCCCGCCAACCACAGCGTTCACGAACTCGTAACCAGCACCTTCTTCCTGCGGCTCAATTTTCAGCCAACAGTGACCAAACTGACCACGTCCGCCTGACTGACGAACAAATTTCCCTTCGACTTCCGTCGCTGCTCGCAGTGTTTCGCGGTAAGACACCTGTGGTTTACCCACGTTGGCTTCTACCTTGAACTCACGGCGCATACGGTCAACGATAATATCGAGGTGTAATTCGCCCATACCAGAGATAATCGTCTGGCCGGTTTCTTCGTCAGTATGTACACGGAAAGACGGATCTTCAGCAGCCAGTTTACTTAGCGCTATGCCCATCTTTTCCTGATCAGCTTTCGTTTTTGGTTCCACTGCAACAGAAATCACCGGCTCCGGAAATTCCATCCGCTCCAGTGTAATAACGTGCTCAGGATCACATAAGGTGTCCCCGGTGGTTACGTCTTTAAAACCTATACCAGCAGCGATATCGCCGGCACAAACTGCTTTAATCTCTTCGCGGGCATTAGCATGCATCTGCACGATACGGCCTATCCGCTCTTTCTTCTGTTTAACCGGGTTATAAACAGTGTCACCTGAATTGATGACGCCGGAATAGACACGGAAGAAAGTCAGCGTACCGACGAAAGGATCAGTCGCGATTTTAAACGCCAAAGCTGAGAACGGCTCGTCATCACTGGAGTGACGCTCACCTTCAGTCTCATCTTCATTGATACCGGTAATGGCTTTTACTTCAGTTGGTGATGGCAGGTAATAAATTACATTGTCCAGCATCGCCTGAACGCCTTTATTTTTAAAGGCAGAACCACACATTACCAATACCACTTCATTGCGAAGGGTTAAGTCGCGCAGAGCCTGGCGGATCTCTTCTTCAGAGAATTCCTCGCCCTCTAGATAGCGCTCCATTAACGCTTCACTGGCTTCAGCAGCTGCTTCGATCATGTTCTGCCGCCACTCGTTACATTCGTCAACCATATCGGCCGGAATGTCTTCATAAGTGAACGTCATGCCCTGATCTTCCATATTCCAATTGATGGCCTTCATTTTAATCAGGTCGATTACGCCTTTGAAGTCATCCTCAGCGCCTATCGGCAACTGAATTGGCACTATGGTGCTGTTTAATCGCGTTTGCGCTTGTTTTACCACGCGCAAGAAGTTGGCGCCGGTTCGGTCCATCTTATTCACAAAGATCATCCGCGGAACTTCATACTTGTTGGCCTGACGCCATACCGTTTCAGTTTGCGGTTGAACACCTGATGAACCACACAGCACGACAACAGCACCATCCAGTACGCGCAAAGAACGCTCTACTTCGATGGTGAAATCAACGTGTCCCGGGGTATCAATCAGGTTGATACGGTGCTGTTCAAATTGCTGCTGCATACCAGCCCAGAATGTCGTCGTCGCAGCAGATGTGATAGTGATACCACGCTCCTGCTCCTGCTCCATCCAGTCCATAGTAGCAGCCCCGTCATGAACCTCACCGATCTTGTGAGAGCGGCCCGTGTAAAACAGAATACGTTCAGACGTAGTTGTTTTACCCGCATCGACGTGCGCACAAATACCAATGTTACGGTAGCGTTCTATTGGGGTTGTACGTGCCACAATTAATCCTCTTTAAGCAAAGCTTACCAGCGGAAATGCGCGAACGCTTTGTTCGCTTCGGCCATACGGTGCACGTCTTCACGCTTCTTAACCGCAGAACCTTTATTCTCAACAGCATCCAGCATTTCACCAGCTAAACGCTGAGCCATTGATTTTTCACCACGTTTACGGGCAGCCTCAACTAACCAACGCATTGCCAGAGCATTACGACGTACAGGGCGTACTTCACATGGTACTTGGTAGGTAGAACCACCAACACGACGTGATTTAACTTCCACTGTAGGACGAATGTTGTCCAGAGCAACTTCAAAAATGTCTAAATGTTCTTTCTTAGACTTAGTAGCTGCTAATTCTAATGCGCCGTATACAATTGATTCGGCTGTAGATTTTTTACCGTCGACCATAACGACGTTTACAAATTTGGCAAGTAATTCACTTCCGAACTTAGGATCTGGAAGAATTTTACGTTGACCTATGACGCGTCTTCTTGGCATTCGTAACTCCGATTGCTTCAGGTGATTCCAAAACTTTTAATACATAAAGAAAAAAAGTTGTTTAGTTTGGCCTTACTAACGGAGTACCGTTATTTCTTAGGCCGTTTTGCGCCGTACTTAGAACGGGCTTGTTTACGATCTTTAACGCCAGCACAATCTAATGTGCCGCGTACGGTGTGGTAACGCACACCTGGCAGGTCTTTTACCCGGCCACCGCGAATCAGAACAACACTGTGTTCCTGCAGGTTGTGGCCTTCACCACCAATGTAAGAAGAAACTTCGAATCCGTTGGTTAAACGAACACGGCATACTTTACGTAATGCTGAGTTTGGCTTCTTAGGTGTAGTGGTGTATACACGGGTACAAACACCACGCTTCTGCGGGCAAGCTTCAAGCGCCGGAACGGTGCTCTTGGCTACCTTCTGGCTGCGCGGCTTACGCACTAGCTGGTTGATTGTTGCCATTAAATACTCCTGGTTAATATATACCCAATAAACGTGAAAATTCCGGACCCCAAAATTGGGGTCGCGGAATTCTAATGGTCAAGCTTTGACCTGTCAAGGAACAAAGCCAATTGCTGCTAATTTAAGCAACAATTGACCGTATTTCCCTGTCTTATTCGTCGTTACCGGATAAGTCCATGTTCAGCGCGTCAGACAATGCCTGCTCTGCCATTTCTGAACTCATCGCCGGTTCGACTTGCTCGTTATTGCCAGCGCGTTGACGCTGACGAATACGGTTTTGGTGATACGCAAAACCAGTACCTGCCGGGATCAAGCGGCCAACAATAACGTTTTCTTTCAGACCACGCAGTTCGTCAATCTTACCGCCAACGGCAGCTTCAGTCAGAACGCGGGTCGTTTCCTGGAACGAGGCCGCAGAAATAAATGAATCGGTAGACAGCGACGCTTTGGTAATACCCAGTAACGAACGCTCGTACTGTGCTGGCATTTTACCTGCTGCTTCCAACTCACGGTTCGCGATATTTACGCGAGCCACTTCAGCCTGTTCACCTTCTAAGAACTCGCTGTCACCCGGGTTCGTGATCACGCACTTACGCAGCATCTGACGGATAATCGTTTCGATGTGCTTATCGTTGATCTTAACGCCTTGCAGGCGGTAAACGTCCTGCACTTCGTTTACGATGTAGCTGGCTACATGGTGGATACCACGTAAACGCAGGATATCGTGTGCTGACTCCGGGCCTTCCGAAATAACTTCACCTTTCTCAATGCGTTCACCTTCGAACACATTAACCTGACGCCATTTCGGGATCATTTCTTCATGTACATCACCCTGGTCCGGGGTAATTAACAGACGACGCTTACCTTTGGTCTCTTTACCGAAGCTGATAACACCAGAGATTTCCGCCAGGATGGCTGGATCTTTTGGCTTACGAGCTTCGAACAGGTCCGCAACGCGCGGCAGACCACCGGTAATATCGCGTGTTTTCGAGCTTTCCTGCGGAATACGTGCTAATACTTCACCCGCTTTCACGGTGGCACCATCGGTTACTTCGATAGTGGTGAAGCTTGGCAGACGGATTTCCTGCAGCGCGCCGTCATCCATAGTCAGAATAAGTTTCGGCTCTTTCGCGTTTGCTTTGGCCAAGTCTTTAACTACGGTGCGGGTTAAGCCGGTTAACTCGTCGGTTTGTACTTCAGTGTTGGTATCGTCAACATCACTGTGATTAACCTTAGCACCACGCTCAACGATGATTGGGTGTGAATGCGGATCCCAGTTCGCCACGATTTGACCAGCAGTGATTTTCGCGTTGTCATCTGTCGTCAGGATTGAACCGTATGGCAGTTTGTAACGCTCTTTCTCACGACCTAACTCATCAAATACCGTAACTTCAGCAGAGCGTGAGGTAATAACAATCTTGTTATCAGCATTACGTACAAACTTAGCGTTTTGCAGTTTTAACGTACCGGCCGTTTTAACCTGTACGCTGTTTTCTGCAGACGCCCGTGACGCCGCACCACCGATGTGGAAGGTACGCATCGTCAGCTGTGTACCTGGTTCACCGATTGACTGTGCAGCGATAACACCCACTGCTTCACCGGCATTGATCAGGTGACCACGCGCTAAGTCACGGCCGTAACACTTGGCACACACACCGAAGTCTGTCTGACAGGTAATTACTGAACGGACGTGTACTTCGTCGATAGAGTTTTTCTCTAACAGGTCACACAACTGCTCATCTAACATGGTGCCATCAGCAACCAGTACGTCGCCGCTTGCCGGTGATACTACGTCACCGATAACAACCCGGCCCAGTACGCGCTCACGCAGACCTTCAACTACGTCACCACCTTCGATCAGCGGCTTCATGATGATGCCCTGATCTGAACCACAGTCGGCTTCAGTTACCACTAAGTCTTGGGCAACGTCAACCAGACGACGGGTCAGATAACCTGAGTTAGCTGTCTTAAGTGCAGTATCGGCAAGACCTTTACGCGCACCGTGCGTCGAGATGAAGTACTGTAATACGCTTAAGCCTTCACGGAAGTTAGCGGTAATTGGCGTTTCGATGATAGAACCATCTGGTTTTGCCATCAGACCACGCATTGCCGCCAGCTGACGGATCTGGGCTGGCGAACCCCGTGCGCCTGAGTCGGCCATCATGTAAACAGAGTTAAACGACTGCTGTTGTACAGTGTTGCCGTCACGGTCAACCACGTCTTCTTTTGACAGGTTGTCCATCATCGCTTTAGACAAGGCTTCGTTAGCTGTTGACCAGATATCGATAACTTTGTTGTACTTTTCACCGGCGGTTACCAGACCTTGTTGGAACTGGTCCTGGATTTCCGCAACTTCAGCTTCTGCTGCGTTGATAATGTCAGTCTTCGCTGCAGGAATAACCATATCGTTAATACCTACAGACACGCCTGATAACATCGCGTAGTGGAAACCGGTGTACATGATCTGGTCAGCCAGAATAACAGTTTTCTTCAGACCGATACGACGATAAGCACCGTTTAACAAGCGAGAAATTTGCTTCTTACCCATTGCCTGGTTAATCGCATCAAAGCTCAAACCTTCCGGCAGGATTGAATACAGGATAGCGCGGCCAACAGTGGTATCACGTACCGCTGTGGTTTCTGTACGGCTGCCATCTTCAGCAAATTCTACTTCAGTGATACGTACTTTTACTTTAGCGTGCAGGCTGGCAACACCGGCGCGGAAGGCTTTCTCAGCTTCCTTGGCACTCTTCAGTAACATGCCTTCGCCTTTAGCGTTAATCGCTTCACGCGTCATGTAGTACAAACCTAATACAACGTCCTGAGAAGGAACGATGATAGGTTCACCGTTAGCTGGTGATAGAACGTTGTTAGTCGACATCATCAGCGCGCGCGCTTCTAACTGAGCTTCTAACGTTAACGGTACGTGTACCGCCATTTGGTCACCGTCGAAGTCGGCGTTATAAGCCGCACACACTAACGGGTGTAATTGAATGGCTTTACCTTCGATCAGTACCGGCTCGAACGCCTGAATACCCAGACGGTGCAGTGTTGGTGCACGGTTGAGTAATACCGGGTGTTCACGGATAACTTCGTCCAGAACGTCCCATACTGCACCTTCTTCGCGCTCTACCATCTTCTTGGCAGCTTTGATTGTCGTGGCTAAACCACGCGCTTCCAGCTTGCCGTAAATGAAAGGCTTGAACAACTCCAGTGCCATTTTCTTCGGCAGACCACACTGGTGTAAACGCAGAGTAGGACCTACGGTGATAACCGAACGGCCTGAGTAGTCAACACGTTTACCCAACAGGTTCTGACGGAAACGACCCTGTTTACCTTTGATCATGTCCGCTAATGATTTCAGCGGGCGCTTGTTGCTGCCGGTAATAGCACGGCCACGACGACCATTATCTAATAACGCATCGACCGCTTCTTGCAACATACGCTTTTCGTTGCGCACGATAATATCCGGTGCTGACAGGTCTAACAGACGCTTCAGACGGTTATTACGGTTAATCACGCGACGGTATAAGTCGTTCAGATCTGAGGTAGCGAAACGACCGCCGTCCAGCGGTACCAGCGGACGTAAATCCGGCGGCAGTACTGGCAGCACTGTCATGATCATCCACTCTGGCTTGTTACCAGAGGTATGGAACGCTTCCATCAGTTTCAGACGCTTGCTGATTTTCTTACGCTTGGTTTCAGAGTTTATGGTTGGCAGCTCTTCACGCATTTGCTTGATTTCAGTTGCCAGATCAATGCCTTTTAATAAGTCCAGAATTGCTTCTGCACCCATTTTGGCTTCAAACTCGTCGCCATGCTCTTCCAGCACGTCTAAGTATTCTTCTTCAGTCAGCATCTGACGACGCTCTAAAGACGTCATGCCAGGCTCTGTCACTACATAGCTTTCGAAGTACAGTACGCGCTCGATATCACGCAGTGTCATATCCAGCAACAAACCGATACGGCTTGGCAGTGATTTTAAGAACCAGATGTGGGCAGTTGGACTGGCCAGTTCAATATGGCCCATACGCTCACGGCGTACTTTAGTCAGCGTAACTTCAACACCACATTTTTCACAAATAACACCACGGTGCTTTAAGCGCTTGTACTTACCGCACAGACACTCGTAATCTTTTACCGGGCCAAAGATACGGGCACAGAATAAGCCGTCGCGCTCTGGTTTAAAGGTACGGTAATTGATCGTTTCTGGCTTTTTCACTTCACCAAATGACCATGAACGGATCATGTCCGGCGAAGATAAACCGATACGGATAACATCAAACTCTTCGGTTTTAGTTTGTTGTTTCAGAAACTTTAATAAGTCTTTCACCTTAGCTCTCCTGT
Source organism: Rheinheimera sp. (assembly GCF_036568245.1). Taxonomy (GTDB): domain Bacteria; phylum Pseudomonadota; class Gammaproteobacteria; order Enterobacterales; family Alteromonadaceae; genus Alishewanella. The sequence goes on from NZ_DATCSY010000257.1 coordinate 7,808, forward strand.
AAGAGGTAAACCGGAATGGGGCAGTTGCCTGCCCCCCAACTCAAGGTCGGTTTATTCCTCTTCCAATTCGATGTTAATACCGAGCGAACGGATTTCTTTCATTAATACGTTGAAAGATTCTGGCATGCCAGGTTCCATTCTGTGGTCACCATCCACGATGTTCTTATACATCTTGGTACGGCCGTTAACGTCATCCGACTTAACAGTCAGCATTTCTTGCAGCGTGTACGCTGCGCCGTATGCTTCAAGTGCCCACACTTCCATCTCACCGAAACGCTGACCACCGAACTGAGCTTTACCACCCAGCGGCTGTTGCGTTACTAAGCTGTAAGAACCGGTAGAACGCGCGTGCATCTTATCGTCTACTAAGTGGTTCAGTTTCAGCATGTACATGTAACCTACGGTAACCTTACGCTCGAAGGTATTACCGGTACGGCCATCATATAATGTGATCTGACCGCTAGACGGTAAGTCACCCAGTTCAAGCAATTGCTTGATTTCGCTTTCTTTAGCACCGTCGAATACCGGTGTCGCAACAGGTAAGCCTTTACGCAGGTTTTCCGCTAAACGACGTACTTCGTCATCGGTAAAGCTTTCAACGTCCACGTCCTGGCGTGATTCACCCAGTGCATACACTTTCTTCAGGAAGTCACGGATTTCCGCCGTTTCTTTCTGGTCTTTAATCATCGCATCGATCTTGTCACCGATACCCCGGGCCGCTAAGCCTAAGTGGGTCTCTAAAATCTGACCGATGTTCATCCGCGAAGGTACGCCCAGCGGGTTCAGTACGATATCAACCGGCTTACCGTGCTCGTCATATGGCATATCTTCTACCGGAACGATAGTTGAGATAACACCCTTGTTACCGTGACGACCCGCCATCTTATCGCCTGGCTGGATACGGCGTTTAACCGCCAGATACACTTTAACGATCTTCAGTACGCCCGGTGCCAGGTCGTCGCCCTGCACGATCTTACGGCGCTTGGCTTCGAACTTCTTATCGTACTCAACACGAATTTCTTCGTACTGAGCCGCTAGCTGCTCCAGATCGTTCTGTTTATCTTCATCGCTTAAGCTTTGGTTAAACAGTGCGTCGCCTTTCATCGCGTCCAGCTTGGCGCGGTCCACACCGCTTTGTTCCAGCAGGTTACGGGCACGGTCAAAGATACCGGCTTCCAGGATACGGAACTCTTCATTCAGGTCTTTCTTCGCCTGTTTGACTTCCATTTCCTCGATTTCACGCGCGCGCTTGTCTTTTTCTACGCCATCACGGGTAAATACCTGAACGTCGATAACAGTACCGGTTACAGAGTTAGGTACGCGTAACGAGGTGTCTTTAACGTCAGATGCTTTTTCACCGAAGATAGCGCGTAACAGCTTCTCTTCTGGCGTTAACTGGCTTTCACCTTTCGGGGTGACTTTACCAACCAGAATGTCACCACCTTTTACTTCAGCACCGATATAAACGATACCGGCTTCATCCAGTTTGCTCAGAGCTGACTCACCCACGTTAGGGATGTCGCCAGTGATCTCTTCAGGGCCAAGTTTGGTATCGCGGGCGATACAGCTTAATTCCTGAATATGGATAGTGGTTAAACGATCTTCCTGTACCAGACGCTCAGATAACAAAATCGAGTCTTCGAAGTTGTAACCGTTCCACGGCATGAACGCTACGCGCAAGTTCTGACCCAGAGCCAGTTCACCTAAATCGGTAGACGGACCGTCTGCCAGTACATCACCACGTTCGATTGGCTCACCATGGTTTACACATGGACGCTGGTTAATACAGGTGTTCTGGTTAGAACGGGTGTACTTAGTCAGGTTGTAGATGTCGATACCGGCTTCGCCTGCTACCATTTCATCTTCGTTAACCTTAATAACGATGCGGCTAGCGTCAACATAATCGATTACACCGCCACGTTTCGCAACTACAGTAACACCTGAGTCTTTCGCTACTACGCGTTCAATACCAGTACCTACCAGCGGCTTATCGGCGCGCAGTGTCGGTACCGCCTGACGTTGCATGTTCGAACCCATCAATGCACGGTTAGCATCGTCGTGTTCAAGGAACGGGATCAGTGCGGCTGCAACAGACACGATTTGCTGAGGAGCAACGTCCATGTACTGCACCTGATCAGCAGGCATCAGGGTAAATTCATTTTTATAACGGCAAGGTACTAACTCTTCTGATAAACGATTTTCGTCGTTCAGTTCAGCGTTTGCCTGTGCGATAACGAAATTGCCTTCCTCGATGGCTGACAGGAAGTCGACTTCATCGGTTACCACGCCGTTTTCGATACGACGGTATGGTGTTTCCAGGAAGCCATATTCGTTAGTCTGAGCAAACATTGACAGTGAGTTAATCAGACCGATATTCGGACCTTCAGGCGTTTCGATTGGACATACGCGACCATAGTGAGTCGGGTGTACGTCACGTACTTCGAAGCCGGCACGCTCACGCGTTAAGCCGCCCGGGCCTAAAGCAGAAATACGACGCTTGTGCGTTACTTCTGACAATGGGTTGTTCTGGTCCATAAACTGAGACAGCTGGCTAGAGCCGAAGAACTCTTTTACTGCCGCTGAAATCGGTTTAGCGTTGATCAGATCCTGCGGCATAACTGCATCTAAGTCACCCAGTGACAGACGCTCTTTAACCGCACGTTCAACACGTACTAAGCCAACACGGAACTGGTTCTCAGCCATTTCGCCAACAGAGCGGATACGGCGGTTACCTAAGTGGTCGATGTCGTCCACTTCGCCTTTACCGTTACGGATATCGATTAAGACTTTCATTACCGCCAGAATGTCCTCTTTGCTCAGTACACCGGTACCGGTGCCTTCTTCAAAGTTAACGCGACGGTTGAACTTCATCCGGCCTACCGTCGATAAGTCGTAGCGGTCTTCCGAGAAGAACAGGTTATCAAATAAGGTTTCAGCTGCATCACGCGTTGGTGGTTCACCAGGGCGCATCATGCGATAAATTTCTACCAGCGCTTCCATACGGTTGGTGCTTGGGTCAATACGAATGGTTTCGGACACATAAGAGCCCTGATCCAAATCGTTGATATACAGAGTTTCAAAACTCTCGTAACCGGCTTTTGCCAGTTTTGCCAACAGCTCCAATGTGAGCTCTGCGTTCGCCTCGGCAATAATCTCTCCGGTTGAACGGTCAGCGTAATTTTTCGCCAGCACACGGCCTACCACGTACTCGTGTGGTACTTCCATCATGGTCAGACCGGTTTTTTCCAGCTGACGCACGTGGCGTGCAGTAATACGACGGCCTTGTTCTACTATGACTTCGCCATCGTTGTCTTTAATGTCAAATGCAGCGGTTTCACCGCGCAGGCGGTTTGCTACAACTTCCATTAACAGCTTGCCGTCTTTGATTTCAAACTTAGTGTTTTCAAAGAAGGTGCTTAAAATGTCTTCGGTGCTGAATTCCAACGCGCGTAACAGGATCGTGGCCGGTAATTTACGACGACGGTCAATACGCACAAACAGGTTATCTTTGGCATCGAATTCAAAATCTAACCATGAACCACGGTAAGGAATAACGCGGGCGTTATATAACACTTTACCTGAAGAGTGGGTTTTACCACGGTCGTGATCGAAGAATACGCCTGGGCTGCGGTGTAACTGAGATACGATTACACGCTCAGTACCATTGATCACAAAAGTACCGTTTTCAGTCATTAATGGGATTTCGCCCATATAAACTTCCTGCTCACGGATATCTTTGATCGTGCCTGGTGCTTCTTTATCGAATAACACCATGCGCAGTTTTACACGTAATGGCGCTGAGTAAGTAACACCGCGGATCTGACATTCTTTTACGTCAAATACGGGCTCCCCGATGCGGTAGCTGACATACTGCAATTCAGCACTGCCTGAATAGCTTTTAATAGGGAATACAGAGCGGAATGCGGCTTCTAAACCGTAATCTCCTTCCGGATCAGGCTCGATAAATTTGCTGAACGATTCAATCTGGATCGACAACAGGTATGGCACATCCAATACTTCCGGACGTTTGCCGAAGTCCTTACGGATACGTTTCTTCTCAGAATAAGAGTAAGTCATGGGGTTCCTCAGCTTGCTGATTTTTTTCCCAACAACCCTTCCGGGTCGTGTTTGATACCAGCCATAGTATCAACAGGGGTGGGGAAATCATTGTCCCACAGCGCAAAAAGGCCGGTGATTAATTCATCACCAGCCCAGCCTGAACTTCAGGCGAATAATCCGGTATAAGCCGGATTATTTAACTTCAACAGAAGCACCAGCTTCTTCAAGTTCTTTCTTCAGAGCGTCAGCTTCAGCTTTAGAAACGCCTTCTTTGATTGGAGCTGGAGCGCTCTCAACCAGGTCTTTCGCTTCTTTCAGGCCTAAACCGGTAGCGCCACGTACTGCTTTGATAACAGCAACTTTGTTCGCACCAGCACCAGCCAGAACAACTGTGAACTCAGTTTGCTCTTCAACAGCAGCAGCTGGACCAGCAGCTACAGCAACTGCAGCAGCAGCTGAAACACCGAATTTTTCTTCCATTGCAGTTACTAACTCTACTACGTCCATTACAGACATTGCAGCGATAGCATCTAAGATTTGATCTTTAGTCACTGACATTGCTCAGATTCCTAAATTAGGGGACTTATCCCGATTAAACTTTACTTTCAAACCAAACGTAAAATTACGCGGCTTGCTCTTGTTTTTGGTCGCGAACCGCGGCAATTGTACGTACAAGTTTGCCGGCTGCTGCCTCTTTCATGGTGCTCATTAAACGTGCAATAGCTTCGTCGTAAGTTGGTAACGATGCTAACACTTCAATGTTTACTGTGGCGCCATTGAAAGCCGCACCTTTCAGTTCGAAGTTCTTGTTCTCTTTCGCGAAATCTTTGAAGATACGCGCTGCAGCACCTGGGTGCTCTTTAGAGAAAGCAATTAACGTCGGACCTACGAATGCATCTTTCAGACACTCAAATTCGGTGCCTTCTACTGCACGGCGAACCAATGTATTACGGACAACTTTCATCCATACACCAGCTTCACGCGCTTGCTTACGCAGCGCAGTGATATTGCCTACAGTGACACCACGAGCGTCTGCGACTACCGCAGATAAAGCACCTTTGGCAGCTTCCTGGACTTCAGCAACAAGTGCTTTTTTGTCTTCAAGCTTAATAGCCATTGGCTCTTAACTCCTGGTTCATCCGGGCATGATTGCCCGTTTGCCTACACATCGCCCTGCGTTGCCACAAGGCGCGCGATTTACGGTGAGACCAGAAGGAATCTAATTCTTTCTGGGGCCTACACCGTCTGCGTAGGTTTGTTATTTTAAGTCACGCTTTTCCAAAGAAATTTGTGACACCTACGGTCTTGGACGGAAGCCGTCATTTGGTTAAAAATGCGGCTTCTACCCTAAAAAATGAGCGCAAGATTGTAAAATAATCAAGCTACTCTGTAAAGCGATACAACTTAGATAGCAGCACTCAGAGACGCCTGGCTCAGGGCTAAACCTGCACCGTGCGTAGAAGAGATAGTGACTTTCTTGATGTAAACACCTTTAGCTACTGATGGCTTCGCACGTTTCAGTGCAACCAGCAGCGCTTCTAAGTTTTCTTTCAACTTGTCAGCATCGAAATCGATCTTACCGATAGTTGAGTGAACGATACCGTTCTTGTCGTTGCGGTAACGAACCTGACCGGCTTTCGCGTTCTTCACTGCTTCTGCTACGTTAGGCGTAACAGTACCAGTTTTCGGGTTAGGCATTAAGCCACGAGGGCCTAAGATTTGACCTAACATACCGACCACACGCATAGCGTCTGGAGAAGCGATAACTACGTCAAAGTTCATCTCGCCTTTTTTAACCTGTTCAGCTAAGTCTTCCATACCAACGATGTCGGCACCGGCAGCTTTAGCAGCTTCAGCGTTTGCACCCTGAGTGAACACAGCAACACGAACAGTACGGCCAGTACCGTGAGGCAGTACAGTCGCACCACGCACGTTCTGGTCAGATTTACGGGCGTCGATACCCAGGTTTACTGCTACGTCAACGCTCTCAACGAACTTGCCAGCAGTTAATTCTTTTAACAGAGCAACAGCTTCGTTGATGTCGTATTCACGAGTTGAATCCACTTTAGAACGGATTAACTTAGCGCGTTTAGTTAATTTAGCCATCTATTAGCCCTCCACCACTAAACCCATTGAACGGGCAGTACCTTCGATAGTACGCACCGCAGCGGCATGATCAGCAGCAGTCAAATCTGGCTGCTTGATCTTAACGATCTCGTCAACCTGAGCTGCAGTGATTTTGCCCACTTTCTGGGTGTTAGGACGACCTGAACCACCTTTTAAGCCAGCTGCTTTCAGTAATAAGAAAGACGCTGGGGGAGTACGGGTTTCGAACGTGAAAGAACGATCGCTATATACAGTAATTACTACTGGGATCGGCATGCCTTTTTCCAGGCTTTCTGTACGGGCGTTGAAGCCTTTACAGAATTCCATGATATTCACACCGTGTTGACCCAGCGCCGGACCTACTGGTGGCGACGGGTTAGCCATACCGGCTTTAACCTGCAGTTTGATAAGTGCAGTGACTTTCTTTGCCATGTTTCACCTCTGTTTCTGGGTCATAGCCTTGTAAGTGCGAGGACACTTACTCGAGCGGCTTCCCAACGTTAAAAAGGGCGCAGATTATATTTTAATCAGCGCCCGGTTACAATCGCTAAATTAAGCTTTTTCGACCTGAGCAAATTCCAGGTCAACCGGCGTAGAACGACCAAAGATCAGAACCGACACTTTCACGCGGCTCTTTTCATAGTCAACTTCTTCAACCACGCCGTTAAAGTCTGCGAATGGACCTTCAGTAACACGTACCACTTCACCGGCTTCAAACAAGGTTTTCGGCTTCGGCTTGTCTACGTTATCCTGCAGACGATTTAAAATGGTCATTGCTTCTTTTTCGGAAATAGGTGCCGGGCGATCTGAAGTACCACCGATAAAGCCCAGTACACGCGGTACACTCTTCACTAAGTGCCACGCCTCTTCGCACATTTCCATTTGCACTAGTACGTAGCCAGGGAAGAACTTGCGCTCAGATTTACGCTTTTGGCCAGCGCGCATTTCTATTACTTCTTCGGTAGGTACCAGCACTTCACCAAATTTATCTTCCATCTGGTGGATTTTGATGTGTTCACGCAGAGAGGTAGCAACCCGTTGCTCGAAGCCAGAGAAGGCCTGCACCACATACCAACGCATCTTTCCTGCCATGGTTTAGATCCCCAATCCTGTTAAAAATGATACAACGCGTAATAAAATAGCGTCCAAACCCCACAGCAGCAGGCCCATAATTACTGTAGCGACCAGAACAACTAAAGTTGTTTGCATTGTTTCCTGCCTGGTAGGCCATACCACTTTACGGACTTCGGTGCGCGACTCTTTGGCGAAGTTAATAAAAGTTCTGCCTTTATTTGTCTGTGCTGCCACAGCGCCGGCAATAACAACCAGCACCACGATAGCAATTGCTTTTTCTAATGCAGTTAACTCATACAGGTAGTTACCTACCACCGCCAGTGACAAAATAACAAAGACCAGCAACCATTTGACTATATCAAATCCGCTTTTTGGGGTTTCACTTGCTGCGTTCATGCTTTGACTCACTTCACCTTGACTTGCTTATAGCAACACACTACCGGCCAAGCTAAAACTTGACCGAAAAATATTGGCAGGGGCAGAGGGATTCGAACCCCCAACCATCGGTTTTGGAGACCGCTGTTCTACCAATTGGAACTATGCCCCTACAAGGTTGTAAACCAGGCAGTTGTGCCGGGTTTGCAAATAGCCGCTCATTATACTGTCTTAGTAAGCTAAAACAAGCTTAGTGGCCTTTATTGCTTAACTTTTCCTGCAGCCTTTTGCACAAGAAACAAAAAAGGCCCCTAAGGGCCTTTTTCAATCTCAGCTTATTAAGCCAGGATTTTTGATACTACGCCAGCACCAACTGTACGGCCACCTTCACGGATTGCGAAGCGTAAACCTTCGTCCATCGCGATTGGGCAAATCAGTTCAACAACAAACTTCAGG
>NZ_DATCSY010000258.1:0-2054 GCF_036568245.1 Rheinheimera sp.
TTGCCGAAGGTTTGTTCAGTAATGAGCAGATCAGCGAAATGACTGAGAATTACCGTGATGCACTGGATAAAGGTGATTGCGTTGTCGAAGAATGGCGTGCGATGTCAGAGTCTTCAGTAGACTGGACGCCGTTCTTAGGTCACGACTGGGATGCAACTTACGATGCCAGCGTGTCGGTCGAGAAACTGGTTGAACTCGGTAAGAAAGCTACCGCTATTCCATCAAGCCATACTTTGCAGCGCCAAGTCGGTCGTGTATATGAAGATCGCGCTTTAATGCTTGCAGGCGAGAAGAAAATTGACTGGGGCTTTGCTGAAATACTGGCTTATGCTTCTACCGTAGCAGAAGGTAACCGCATTCGTATTGTTGGTCAGGATTCAGGCCGTGGCACATTCTTCCATCGCCATGCGGTATTGCACAATCAAACAGATGGTAGTACCTATACGCCGCTTGAGCATATCAGCGACGAGCAGGGGCCATTCCAGGTGTACGACTCTGCATTGTCAGAAGAAGCGGTACTGGCGTTCGAATATGGTTACGCTACGGCAGAACCACGTGCAATGGTTATCTGGGAAGGTCAGTTTGGTGATTTCGCTAACGGCGCTCAGGTTGTTATCGACCAGTTCTTAAGCTCGGGTGAGCAGAAGTGGGGCCGTCTGTGTGGTTTAACTTTGTTGTTGCCTCACGGCTACGAAGGTCAGGGCCCGGAACACTCATCAGCACGTTTAGAGCGTTTCCTTCAATTATGTGCCGATCACAATATGCAGGTTTGTGTACCCACTACACCAGCTCAGGTTTATAACATGCTGCGCCGTCAGATGGTGCGCCCGATGCGCCGGCCTCTGATTGTGATGTCGCCTAAGTCTCTGTTACGTCACCCGTTGGCTACCTCTTCGCTGGAAGAGTTGGCATCAGGTAAGTTCCAAAACGTAATTGGTGAGATAGACGATATTAAACCAAGCGATGTTAAGCGCGTTGTGTTCTGTAGCGGAAAAGTATATTACGAACTGCTGGAAGAACGCCGTAAGCGTGAACAGAAAGACGTGGCGATTGTGCGTGTAGAACAGCTGTACCCGTTCCCGCATGAAGAAATGGCTGAAGTATTAAGTCAGTATCAGCATGTGACTGATTTTGTCTGGTGTCAGGAAGAGCCGCAGAATCAGGGCGCCTGGTACTGCAGTCAGCACCATTTCCGTGCCGCAATTCCAAAGGCTGGTTATCTGAGCTATGCGGGCCGTGATGCGTCATCATCACCTGCTGTCGGTTACTTGTCTGTACACAACAAACAACAGCAGGCGCTGGTTAACGACGCGCTGACTATTAAGTAAATTATTGGCCGGTGTGAGATACACCGGCATAACTAAATAAGACCAACCGGTAAAGGTGAAAAAGTGGAAATTAAAGTACCCGTACTTCCAGAATCTGTTGCAGATGCAACCATCGCCACCTGGCACGTTAAAACAGGCGAAGCCGTAACACGCGATCAGGTATTAGTTGATATTGAAACCGACAAAGTGGTACTTGAAGTGGTTGCCCAGGCCGATGGCGTTATGGGTGAAATCATTCACGATACCGGCGCTACTGTAACAGCCGAAGAAGTTATCGGTAAAATGGAAGCCGGTGGTGCACCTGCTGCTAAGAAAGATGATGCGCCGGCGAAAAAAGAAGACAACAAAACAGAAGCTGCCGCTTCAGATGCTAAGTCAGACGACAGCAACGATGATGCATTAAGCCCATCAGTGCGTCGTATGATTGCGGAAAAGGGTTTAGATGCCAGCAAAATTAAAGGCACCGGCAAAAATGGCCGTGTAACCAAAGAAGACGTTGAAAAGTTTGTAGCTGGTGCGCCAGCTAAATCTGCTGCCCCGGCAGCTGCTACAGCTGTAGCCGGCGATCGCAGCCAGAAACGTGTACCGATGACGCGTCTGCGTAAGACCATCGCAAACCGTCTGCTGGAAGCGAAAAACTCTACAGCCATGCTAACGACGTTTAACGAAGTCAACATGAAGCCAATTATGGACCTGCGTAAGCAGTATCAGGACGTGTTTGAAAAG
>NZ_DATCSY010000259.1:0-5762 GCF_036568245.1 Rheinheimera sp.
GACCCAACCGGCTGCCGCCAGGGCTCACGCAGGATTCTCCAGCGTAGCTGATAATAGTCCTGCCATTCCTGTTCTGTGACAGGCGTACGTAATTGCCAATGCCGCATAAGGTACTACTCCGGGTACTAATTTTGTAATAAAAAGGTCACAGGGCCGTCATTAACAAGACTAACCTGCATATCAGCACCGAACTGGCCAGTAGCGGTATTCAGCCCCAGCGACCGGCAACACATGACAAACTGCTGGTAGTACTGCAGGGCTTTCTCTGGCTGCGCCGCTGGCGTAAAACTTGGGCGCAGACCAGATTGTGTATCAGCCGCCAGTGTAAATTGCGACACCACCAGAATGCTGCCTCCTGCTTGCTGTACATTCAGGTTCATTTTACCGTTGGCATCGGCAAAAATGCGGTAATGGCAAACTTTATGCGCCAACTTGCTGATATCAGCTTCACTGTCCGCCGACTCAACGCCGAGTAACACCAGAAGTCCATGTTCTATCTGAGCTATGCAGGTCCCCTCTACGGTTACTGAGGCTTGCCTTACCCTTTGTATTAATGCTTTCACTATCTCAATCTACCTTTATTTCTGGCTCCGGAGCGATTTGATCGGGGTCATCTGCGTCAACAGGTTCGGTATCAGCCGCAATTTGCTGCAGCAAAGCCGTTAACTCGGCCCCCAACAATACTACCAGCCAGCACAAATACACCCAGACAAACAAAATAGGTACTAACGCCAAAGCTCCGTAGATGGTGTCGTATGACGGAAAATGGGTAATGTAAAAGCCGAAACCGCGCTTGGATAACTCAAACAACACCGTCGCCAGTAACGCGCCGTAAAAAGCATGATGTGAGCGTACTTTAATGTTGGGGACCACAACATACAGGATAAAAAACGCCAACATTGAAATGAGATAAGGCACTATGCCAAGAGCCAATGTTGATAAGCCTGGCGTATAATTTTCAGCAAAGCGGGTCAGCCCTACCAGATATGAACTCAGTACGATTGAAGAGCCGAATAATACCGGCCCCAGCGTCAGTATCATCCAGTAGATGGAAAACGAAATAATGGGTCTGGGTCGCTTTGTCACCCGCCAGATTTTGTTCAGTGTTTTATCAATATTGTAAATCAGCAACAACGCCACGATCACCAGTGCCGTAATACCTACCGCCGTCATCCCCCCGGTATTGCCAATAAACTGGCTGATATAGGTCTGAATTTCGTCCCCACGGGACGGAATTACATTAGCGTAGACAAAAGTTTCGATACTTTGTCTGAACTGGCTAAACATCGGAAAGGCGCGAAGCATTGAAAACATCACAGCGATAAAGGGCACCAGTGACAACAGCGAAATGTACGCCAGATAACCGCCTATCATGGTGATTTGGTCCTGCTGACAGCGCTGAGCATACAATCTGATAAATCGTTTTGCGGTATCAAAATAGTGTTGCCAGTCTGGTCTCATAATGTCTCCAAGGAGGTACTTACAACTTGAGGATACAAGAAAAGCTCAGTAGCAACCAGCTCTTCGCCACAGTCCGTACAAACAAAAAAGCCGGTAAAATACCGGCTTTTTCACTTGTTTATACCTGACTAGTCAGCGCTGCGGCTGGCACGTTTACGGTCATTCTCGGTTAAGTGGCGCTTACGGATACGGATTGACTTTGGTGTTACCTCTACCAGCTCGTCATCATCAATAAACTCAAGTGCCTGCTCCAGCGTGTAGCGGATTGGCGGTACTAGGTTAATCGCTTCATCAGTACCTGAAGCCCGTACGTTAGTAAGCTGTTTGCCTTTCAAGCAGTTAACGGTCAAATCGTTACTACGGCTGTGAATACCGATAACCTGACCTTCATACACTTCTTCTGCATGGCTGATAAACATGCGGCCACGCTCCTGCAGCGAGAAAATAGCGTAACCGGCAGCTTTACCCATCGCATTTGAAATCATTACGCCATTTTGGCGCTGACCGATAGTACCGCCTTTATGTTCACCGTAATGATCGAAGCTGTGGTACATCAAACCAGTACCTGAGGTGATCGTCATGAACTCGGTACGGAAACCAATTAAACCGCGGCTTGGCATCAGGAAGTCCATGCGGATACGGCCTTTACCATCTGGCTGCATATTGGTCATTTCGGCTTTACGCTCGCCCATTTTCTCCATGATCGAGCCTTGATGCGGCTCTTCACAGTCAATGGTCACGTTTTCCATTGGTTCCATTTTCACGCCATCAACCACTTTCATGATAACTTCCGGGCGTGATACCGCTAACTCAAAGCCTTCGCGACGCATGTTTTCGATCAATACACCAAGGTGTAATTCACCACGGCCTGATACTTTAAATTTGTCACCGTCATCAGTTTCTTCAACGCGCAGTGCCACGTTATGCTTCAGCTCGTTATTCAAACGCTCTAAAATCTGGCGTGACGTAACAAACTTACCTTCTTTACCGGCAAACGGAGAGGTGTTTACCTGAAAGGTCATCGTAACAGTAGGTTCATCTACCTGCAGTGCCGGCAGAGCTTCAACTTTAGTGGTCGCACAAATGGTGTCAGAAATTTTAAGCTCGCCAAGGCCGGTAAAGGCGACGATATCACCGGCAGACGCTTCGGTAGTTTCAACGCGCTCTAAGCCAAGGTAACCAAATACCTGACCTACCTTGCCATTGCGTTTCGTGCCATCAGCACCGACGATTGTCACCTGCTGGTTAGGCTTTAAGGTGCCACGCTTGATACGGCCGATACCGATAATGCCTAAATAGCTTGAGTAATCCAGCTGCGATACCTGTAACTGGGTTTCACCATCGAGCTCAACTGCCGGAGGTGCAACATGGTCAACAATGGCCTGGAACAAGTCGGTGATATCAGGTTTTGGTTCGTTGTGATCCAGCGTTGCCCAGCCATTTAGCGCGGACGCATACACAATCGGGAAGTCCAGCTGCTCATCGGTAGCGCCTAAGTTATCGAACAGGTCAAACACCTGATCAATTACCCAATCAGGGCGCGCGCCCGGACGGTCAATTTTGTTGACAACAACAATTGGCTTTAAACCGTGGGCAAAGGCTTTTTGCGTAACGAAACGAGTTTGTGGCATAGGGCCATCTACGGCATCAACCAGCAGCAATACTGAGTCGGCCATTGACAATACGCGCTCTACCTCGCCACCGAAGTCGGCGTGACCTGGTGTGTCGAGAATATTAATGTGGTAACCGTTCCAGCGCACTGACGTATTTTTAGCCAGGATAGTAATACCGCGCTCAGACTCCTGCGCGTTGGAGTCCATGACGCGCTCCTGCATTTTTGCGCGGGCATCGAAGGTGCCAGACTGCTGCAGCAGTTTGTCAACCAAAGTGGTTTTACCATGGTCAACGTGCGCAATAATGGCAACGTTGCGCAGCTTATCTAAATTTGTTGCAGTGACGCTCATGTAAACTATCCTCTGTGGCACTAGATGACCATAATGACCACCAGGCAAAACTAACTGAAACGAAAGGGCGCACATTCTACTCTGTTTTTACAAGGAAAGAAAAACAGCAACGGAGAATTAAGCAAATTTTTTTAGCGAACAGTAAATCAATGACTAGACTTAACCCTGCAACCAATGCACCATCAAGATGCACATAGGCACCTAATTGGTGCAACTTCAAAATTAACAGCCAAACATACTTAGGTAAAGTGCATATATTTCATAGTGTTAAAGCTTTGGCACATATCTGGCATTTATTGGAGCAACACCGCTAAATCAGTTCAAAACAGATTAATTGGAGGAATGCATGTCTGCATCATCTGTACTGAGTTTAATTAAAGAAAATGAAGTGAAGTTTGTAGATTTACGTTTTACTGATACCAAAGGTAAAGAGCAGCACGTGACAGTTCCTGCAAACCAGATTACCGAAGATTTCTTTGAAGACGGCAAAATGTTCGACGGTTCATCTATTCTGGGCTGGAAAGGCATTAATGACTCAGACATGATCCTGATGCCAGACGCCTCTACTGCCGTACTGGATCCTTTCTTTGAAGAAACCACGCTAAACATTACTTGTGATGTTATCGAACCAAGCACCATGCAAGGCTACGAGCGCGACCCACGTTCAATTGCAAAACGTGCAGAAGAATACCTGAAATCTACCGGCATTGCCGACACTGTGCTGTTTGGCCCGGAGCCGGAATTCTTTATGTTTGATGACATTCGTTTTGAAACCAACATGTCAGGTTCATTCTTTAAAATTAACTCTACAGAAGCCGCCTGGAACTCAGGCACCAGCTACGAAGATGGTAACAAAGGCCACCGTCCTGGTGTTAAAGGCGGTTACTTCCCATTACCACCGGTAGATTCAGGCCATGATATCCGTAGCGCCATGTGTATGGTGCTGGAAGAAATGGGTCAGACAGTTGAAGCTCACCACCATGAAGTAGCTACTGCTGGTCAGAATGAAATTGCAACTAAGTTCAATAGCTTAACCAAGAAAGCTGATGAAGTGCAGCAGCTGAAATACGTTATTCATAACGTCGCTCACCTGTATGGCAAAACAGTTACTTTCATGCCAAAACCACTGGTAGGTGACAACGGCTCAGGTATGCACTGCCACCAGTCACTGGCAAAAGATGGTGTAAACCTGTTCGCCGGTGACAAGTATGCCGGTTTGTCAGAATTAGCGCTGTATTACATCGGCGGTATCATTAAGCATGCTAAAGCTGTCAATGCGTTCACTAACCCGTCGACCAACTCTTACAAACGCTTAGTACCGCACTTTGAAGCACCGGTAATGCTGGCTTACTCAGCGCGTAACCGTTCAGCGTCTATCCGTATTCCATTGGTACCAAGTGCTAAAGCGCGCCGTATTGAGTGTCGTTTCCCGGATCCTGCAGCTAACCCTTACCTGGCGTTCACTGCCCAGTTAATGGCGGGTTTAGACGGTATCCAGAACAAGATCCACCCAGGCGATGCGATGGATAAAGATCTGTATGACTTACCTGCTGAAGAAGCGGCGAATATTCCGCAGGTTTCTACTTCACTGGAAGAGTCACTGAACGAGCTGGATAAAAACCGCGCTATCTTCACCAAAGGCGGCGTAATGTCTGACGCGATGATCGATGCTTACATCGATATTAAACGTGCTGAAGCCCGCAAAGTTGCTGTTGCTGTTCATCCGCTTGAGTTTGAACTGTACTACAGCGTGTAAAAATAGCCTGATTGAAAAAGCTCACTTCGGTGAGCTTTTTTTTTGTAGAAAAACAATACAAAGCAAGCTAGAGTAACCGTTCAGAACAACAAAATAATAATAAAAGACTAATGGATTAATGCATGAATAAAGTGTTGTTTACTTTACTAATATTGTTTTCGACCAGCGTATTACAAGCACAGGAAAACAAAAAAGTCTTCGTCACCCGGGACGCAAACGGCGTGCTGGTGTTTTCTGATAGCCCACAACCCGGCGCAGAAGAAGTGAACCTGTCAAGCCGTGCCAATATCATGGCAGCAACAGATCCAACCCTACCGTCCCGTAAACAACCCGCGAAAGAGCCATTCACCGTTGAAATTGCACAGCCTGAAGATCAAGGCACTGTGCGCGACAACACAGGCTCAGTATATGTGTCCGGTAAAATCAGTCCGATGTTTGAACGTGGTCTGCGAGTGCGTCTGCTGGTAGATGGTAAACCCCAGGCAGAACCGCAGAACAATGCGGTATTTATCTTGCGGGATGTCGAACGTGGTGAGCATAAGCTGCAAATGGAACTTTTTGACCAAAGCGGCAAGCTTATT
>NZ_DATCSY010000260.1:0-4554 GCF_036568245.1 Rheinheimera sp.
CTGTCTCATGTGTCATTGTGGTTACGTGATCCAAGCTTTGTCACTCAGGTGCAAGTACCCGAGCCTGCTACTGTCGCCATTCTGGGTTTAGGTTTGTTGGGGCTGCGTTTACGCCGTAAACGCTAAGCTCTAACCCAACGCAAAAAACCATCGTGATAAGCGGTGGTTTTTTTATGCCTGAATGTATTGCAAACACCTGTAGCGCTGCTTTAGCAGCGTGTCATTGCATGACACCAGCTTCCAGCGCACACAGTCGTTAAAACGGGTGTAAGCTGCCACCGCATGCTCAAAAGCCTCAATAAAGCTACTACTCACCATACCGTGGCTATCATAAGCGCCATCTTCCAGTGTCAGTTGCTGCAACAATAGGGTTTTGCTGGCCCGGTCAGCTTTTACATCTACCCGGCCAACCATTCGCGTCTGCCACAAAATCGCCAGGCTATAATAGCCAAAACGGCGTTTCTGCGCAGGCACATACACTTCTATCTGGTAGTCAAAATTAAACCACTGTTTTAACCTGTCGCGCTGGATAAGCACATTATCAAAGGGGTTAAGTAACCAGACGGTATTACCGGTTTCAATCAGTGCAGAGTCAACTTCCGGTAAAAAATAATGCGTTTTACCCTGATAGCTAAACTGCGCTAATTCGCCCTGCTCCAGCATATGTGTAAGCTCAGTTTGCAGCGCAGCTTTAATGTTTTTACGCAGGTAACCGATCTGGCCTAAAGTGCCAAACCCGTGAGCCTGCAGATAACGCTGAATAAGATAACGACAAAACTCCGCCTCGTCCGGCAGCCTTGTATCCACCGTTGCTGGCAATACCCGTTCGGTCAGGTCATACACTTTCTGAAAATTATCGCGCCGCAGTGCCATTACATCGCCTTGCATAAATAGCTGCTCCAAGGCTTTTTTCGCCGGCTTCCAGTCCCACCAACTACCGCGGCTTTTCACCTCGTCATTAAAATCAGCCGCGGTAAGTGGTCCCTCCTGTCGTAACCTCGCCAACACCTGTGCCATCATCCTTTGATCAGGCTCATGCCAGTGCCGCTCGCCCTGCTTCAGCTGCTGTTTACGGTATAAACTGAAGCGATAATCCGCCATCGGCAGATAAGCTGCAGCATGCGCCCAGTATTCAAAGACCTGCCCACTGGCAATGGCATCGTCGAGCATTTGTGGCTGGTAATGTGACAGACGGCTGTGCAATACATGATGGTGAGCGCGCTGTACCACATTGATAGAATCAATCTGCACATAGCCCAGCTGCTGCACTGCAGCGTCAAGTGACACCGGCGGATGTAACAGCCCTTGCTGCCGCAGCAGAATATGTATCCATTCTTGTGCCGAAAAGGGGCTGTTTTTCATATGGTTGACCTGGGCTCATCAGGGAATTTCAGATAAAAAGCGCTAAGCAACTGCTGGTACTGTATAGAGTAAGCGCCATTGGAATCATGGATATGCAGCTGTGTCTGCTGCGGTTTAACGCCATGGCTGCTTCGGCCCAAACATAACAAACTGCGGTGCGCTTTTGTCGGCTTAGTGTAAACGGTACAGCTATGCTGCAATTGCCAGCCAGCAGACAACGCCAGGCCAATGAAATAGTCATGCACACTAAAAGGGATAACGATGGCAAAAGTTCCGCCGGAGCTTAGCAAAGCCGCCGCAATATTGAGCAAGCTGGCAAAAGGTAAGCTATCCGTATGCCTGGCCTGATGCCTTTTGGCATCCTGCGCCGGAACAGCGTGCTGAAAAAACGGTGGGTTAGACACAATTAAGCGGTAACGTTTATCACTGCGATAGGTTAGAATATCGCCCTTTATCAGCCTGATTGCTTCTGGCCAGGGGCTGTTGGCGACATTAATTGCGGCTTGTTCTGCTGCAGCGGCATCAAGTTCAACAGCGTCAATCGGGTTGGCGCCTGCGGTGCGCTGAGCTAGCATAAGGCTTATCAGGCCAGATCCAGCACCGATATCGAGAATAGCGCCGCCTGCAGGTGGCAGCGGGGCGAAAGCGCCAAGCAATAAACCGTCAGTGCCGACTTTCATCGCGCACCGATCATGGGCTACAAAAAATTTTTTACATTGAAAACCGGCTGACATCAGTACCTCCGCCGCCAGTTTACGGCGAAGCAGACGAACTGTCACCGGGCAGGCAATAATGCTGAGGACTACATGACAACATTCGCAGAATTTCAACTGGATGACAATATTAACCGCGCCATTAGCGAGCGCGGCTTTGAACAGCCCACGCTGATCCAGGAAATGGCGATCCCACTGGCGCTGGACGGTAAAGATATTCTGGCCAGTGCACCAACCGGCACCGGAAAAACCCTGGCCTTTGTACTACCGGCTATACAGTATTTGCTCGACTTCGGCCGTAAAGATCCGGGTTTTGCCCGTGTCCTGGTGATGACCCCGACCCGCGAACTGGCATATCAGGTGTATGACGAATTTAAACACTTCACAAAACACACGACGCTAAATGTCGGTGTGATTACCGGCGGCATTAATTACGGCAGCCATAAAGATACGCTGGAAAAAAACAACGACATTCTGGTCGCCACACCAGGGCGCTTAACGGAATACCTCGACGAAGAGAGTTTTCAGGCCGATGAGGTGGAGGTGCTGGTGCTGGATGAAGCCGACCGTATGCTGGATATGGGCTTTATCGGCGAAATGAACCGCATTGTGCTTGAAGCCCGTCGCCGCCGGCAGACATTTTTGTTTTCTGCCACGCTGGAAGGTAATAATCTGGAACGTTTTGCCGAGCGCGCTCTGAAAGAGCCTGAGCGGCTGGAAGCTATACCTTCACGTAAAGAAAAAGCCAAGATTTTGCAGTGGGTGCATCTGGCAGATGATGCCCAGCATAAACTGGCGCTGCTTATTCACTTGCTAAAACAAGCTGATGTCAGCAAAGCTATAGTGTTTGTGAAAACCCGCGAGCGTCTGGCCAGCTTAACCGGTCAGCTTGAAACGGCAGGCTTGCGCTGTGGCTGGTTACAGGGCGAAATGCCGCAGGACAAGCGGATGCAGGCAGTAGAACGCTTCAGCAGTGGCCGGGTAAATATTCTGCTGGCAACCGATGTTGCCGCCCGCGGGTTGGATATCGACGACATCAGCCATGTGATTAACTTTGACATGCCGCGCACTGCTGATGTGTATGTACACCGCATTGGCCGCACTGGCCGCGCCGGGAAAAAAGGCACTGCTATTTCACTGGTAGAAGCCCACGACATGGCCATACTGGCTAAAATAGAGCGCTACAGCGAACAAAAGCTGAAACGTCGCGTGGTAGATAGCCTGCGGCCAAAAAATAAAGAAGCTAAAGTGCCGGTGAAAAAGAAAAAGCCGGGTAGAGTCGCCGCTAAAAAAATCGTTAAAAAGCCGAAAAAGTAACCTGTCTTTAGTTACCGCTGCCCGTGAAAGCGGCGGCGGTTGTCGCATTTTTACGCTGTCGTCTTGGAATTTTTTAGTAAAGCTGTTATTGGTATAGCGAATAAATTATTACAAACGTGGAGCCGTCAGATGGATAAAAGACAATTTATAAAAAACTGCGCCCTGGCAGCCAGCCTGATCCCGCTGGCCAGTTGCGCCAATGTGATTGCAGCACCGGCTGCTGCGAAGAGCAAACGGGTACTGCCGCTAGCATTAAACCCCGGCGATACCGTCGCATTGGTCAGCCCGTCTAAAGCCACTGATAATAAAATCGATCTGCAAATTGCAACTGAGGTCATGCAGGCACTGGGACTGAACGTAAAAGCCGGCCAGCATCTGGCGTCACGCCGTGGCCATCTTGCCGGTACCGATCTTGAGCGCGCCAGCGATATCAATGCCATGTTTGCCGACAAAGACGTCAAAGCCATTATCTGTTTGCGTGGCGGCTCAGGCGCAGCACGGGTGCTGCCACTGCTGGATTACAACCTGATCCGTAATAACCCGAAGATTTTGCTGGGTTACTCGGATATCACAGCACTGCACAATGCCATTCATGCTCAAACTGGCTTAGTCACTTTCCACGGCCCTAATGGCACCGGTAGCTGGAACAGCTTTAATGCTGATCAGTTCCGCCGGGTGTTTTTTGATCGCGAGTTAATGCATTACCAGAATGTTATCGACGCCAAGGATGAACTGGCGCCAAGGCAAAACCGCACCATTACCATTACCGGAGGTAAGGTGCAGGGCGAACTGATTGGCGGTAACCTTACCGTGCTGACCGCATTGGCCGGTTCACCCTACCTGCCCGATTTCAGTGGCAAAATTCTGTTTGTCGAAGATGTCGAAGAAGCTCCATATCGCATTGATCGTATGCTGAGTACCTTAAAGCTGATGGGCGCACTGGATAAAATTGCCGGCTTTATTTTTGGTGAATGTACCGACTGCCGCCCAAGCGGAGGCTATGGCTGGCTGACGATGGATCAAATTTTTGATGACCATATCAAACCGCTGAATATTCCGGCTTACCGTGGCGCCATGATAGGCCATATAAAACAGCAGTTTATCGTGCCGGTGGGTGGCCGGGTTGAGCTGGACGCTGATGCCGGCAGCTTCCGCTTACTGG
>NZ_DATCSY010000261.1:0-3298 GCF_036568245.1 Rheinheimera sp.
GGTCGTCGGTTCAAATCCGGCTCCCGCAACCAACTTTTAGTTGAAACGACATTGCAAATAAACATATTACAACCACTGCTCAGTTGTAATATCACGGACGCGGGATGGAGCAGCCTGGTAGCTCGTCGGGCTCATAACCCGAAGGTCGTCGGTTCAAATCCGGCTCCCGCAACCAACATCTAAGCCAGCATTAAGCTGGTTTTTTTGTGTCTGAAATTCAACAACTCGAAGGTCGTCGGTTCGCTCTTCATACAGATCAGGGCTCCCGCAACCAACATTTAAGCCAGCATTAAGCTGGTTTTTTAGTATCTGAAATTCAACAACTCGAAGGTCGTCAATTCGCTCTTCATACAGATCAGGGCTGCCGTAACCAACTTAAGAGCCGACATAATAGTCGGTTTTTTTGTATCTGAAATACTCCCCCTGTACACTGGCAGTCTTTAGAACATTAGCAGTGAAGCAGCATGCCCAAGTTTAATCCTAAGCACAGCCTCGCCCAACTTGGCGAACCTTATTCATTACGTTGCTCACCAACCAGGGTTTCTGCACCGCAGTGGCTGGCCTTTAATCCCGAACTTGCGACGCAGTTACAACTGCCTGAAGAGTATTGGGCCACTGATGCCGGTCTGGGCTTGTTTAGCGGTAATCAACTACCGGATTGGGCCAAGCCAGTAGCACATGCTTATGCTGGCCACCAGTTTGGCAACTTTGTGCCGCAATTAGGCGATGGCCGTGCCCTGCTGCTGGCAGAGCTTGAAGACGTTAATCGGCAGTTGTTTGATCTGCAGTTAAAAGGTGCCGGGCAAACACCGTTTTCACGCCGCGGGGATGGCCGGGCGCCGCTTGGCCCTGTGCTGCGGGAATATCTGGTGAGTGAAGCTATGCATGCACTGGGGGTACCAACCACACGCGCTTTAGCCGCCGTATTAACCGGCGACTGGGTGCAACGCGAAACGGCAGAACCCGGAGCCATTATCACCCGCGTGGCCAAAAGCCACATTCGTATTGGCAGCTTTCAGTATCTGGCAGCACGGGGCGATACGGTGAAACTTAAAACCTTTGCCGATTATGTGATTGCAAGGCATTACCCTGCATGTGCTGATTCAGATACGCCCTATCTGGCGTTACTGGAAGCAGTAGTCGCTGCGCAGGCTGGGTTGATAGCACAATGGATGAGCTTAGGTTTTATTCATGGCGTGATGAATACCGACAATATGAGCATCACAGGTGAAACGATTGATTATGGCCCCTGTGCCTTTATGGACAGCTTTAATCCGGCGCAAGTATATAGTTTTATTGATACTCAGGGGCGTTATGCCTGGGGTAATCAGCCCAAAATAGGCAGTTGGAATTTAGCCCGCTTTGCTGAAACGTTATTACCGCTTATCAGTGAAAACGCTGAGCAGGCTGTTGAGTTGGCAACACAGGCACTGCAGCAGTTCAACATGCTAAATGAAACAGAGTTTCGCCGTCTGATGGGTATTAAGTTGGGAATTACAGAGCCCGTCGCCACTGATGAACCACTGATCCGCGATTATCTGACATTAATGGTAAAAAACGGTGCGGACTTTACGCTGGCGTTCAGGTTGTTAAGCCAGTCCGTTAGCGACAGCAGAGCGGGTGCCGCAGGCTTATTTGCCGATAACAACGCCTGGCAAGACTGGGCGATACGCTGGCATAAAAGGTTGTCAGAGCAAGGGATGAGCACTGCGGATATAATGCAGCAAATGAACCGAATTAACCCGGCGCTGATCCCGCGTAACCATCAGATAGCCAAAGCGCTGGAACTTGCGGCTAATCAGGGGGATTTATCACTGTTTAACCGCCTGCATAAAGCCCTCAAAACGCCATTTGAGTTAAGTGCTGAAGATGCAGATCTGGCACAGCCACCAACACCTGAGCAGTGTATTGGTAATACATTTTGTGGCACATAATCCATTCATTTAAAGGCAACAGCCCCTACACCGCTCTGGTTCGCCACAGCAACTCGCAGCTACTAACGTAGCTGCTCAGACACTCTGTGACGCCCACTTCGGTATAAGGTCTGTTCGCTTCGCGTAGAAGCTTTCTTTCTTAACTACTTGTTTCCGTACTTCTCGGCCAGGTACAGCCAGGTTTCCAGTACCGTATCCGGGTTAAGCGACACGCTATCAATGCCCTGCTGCATTAACCAGGCGGCAAAGTCTTCATGATCTGAAGGCCCTTGGCCACAAATACCAATGTATTTACCCTTGGCTTTACAGGTTTTAATGGCCATTTCCAACAGTTTATAAATTGCCGGATTGCGCTCATCGAATAAATGTGCGATTAAGCCACTGTCACGATCAAGCCCCAGGGTTAACTGAGTTAAGTCGTTAGAGCCAATAGAGAAACCGTCAAAGTACTCTAAAAACTCTTCTGCTAATAAGGCATTAGAAGGCAGCTCACACATCATGATCACGCGCAGGCCGTTTTCACCGCGTTTTAAACCATGCGCTGCTAACAGATCGATCACCGCGCTTGCCTCTTCCATAGTGCGCACAAACGGGATCATCACTTCAACATTGGTAAAGCCCATAACATTGCGAACACGCTTTAACGCTTCTACTTCCAGCGCGAAGCAATCTCGGAAGTCTTCAGAGATGTAACGTGAAGCGCCCCGGAAACCGATCATCGGGTTTTCTTCATGTGGCTCGTACTGACGACCGCCCACCAGGTTCGCATATTCATTCGATTTGAAATCTGACATCCGCACGATGACTTTTTGCGGTGCAAAGGCACAGGCTAAAGTGGCAATGCCTTCGGTCAGTTTGGCGATATAAAACTCAACCGGATTGTCGTAACCTGCAATCATCTCGCTGATAGTAGCCTTTAACTCAGGCGTTTGTGCATCAAAATTAAGCAAAGCTTTAGGGTGCACGCCAATCATGCGGTTGATAATAAACTCAAGCCGGGCCAAACCAATACCAGCATGCGGCAGCTTAGCAAAAGAGAAGGCGCGCTCAGGGTTACCAACGTTCATCATGATTTTTAAATCAAGCTTCGGCATCTGATCAACCCGGCTGCTTACGACCTTATAATCCAGTTTACCATCGTAGATAAAACCGGTATCGCCTTCTGCGCAGGACACGGTAACTTGCTGGCCGGTCTTAATTTTACTGGTGGCATCGCCGCAGCCAACCACAGCAGGAATACCCAGCTCACGGGCAATAATGGCGGCATGACAGGTACGGCCACCACGATTGGTCACAATGGCAGAAGCACGCTTCATAATTGGCTCCCAGTCCGGGTCGGTCATATCAGTAACCAGTACATCACC
>NZ_DATCSY010000262.1:0-2122 GCF_036568245.1 Rheinheimera sp.
CTCGACCGGCTTGATATGACAGCCCAGACCACCCTGCACCTTCCGCTGCAACAGGATATCAGCCGGCATTTGCGCGCATTAAGTCGCTACGATGAAGCAGAGAAAGCCGGCTTATTTGCCGAACGACTGCTGCAAAGCGGCCAGCAAGCGAAGGTAAAGTACAGTTTTACGCTGTATCAGCGCACAGACAATGGCAACAAAGTGCGGGTACAGACGGATAATACTGACCAGCCTTTTGATATGAATGATGCCAGTAAACTCGAGCTTGGCTCTACCGCTAAACTGAGGGTACTGGTCACGTATCTGGAGATTATCGCTGAGCTGCACCGGCTTTACGCTGAAGAAGATACTGATACCCTGCAATTTGTGAATGTAGCCCCGCAGGACCACCTGACCAGCTGGGTCATCAGTTACCTGACTGAACATCCGAATACCCGGTTGGATACTCTGTTACAAGCGGCACTGGAGCGCCGTTACAGCGCAGATCCGAAAGAAAGTTTCTATACCGGCGGTGGCCTGCACACCTTTAATAACTTTCGTAAAGAAGAAAACAGCATGACACCGTCGATTGCCGAAGCACTGCAGCAATCGATTAATCTGCCTTTTGTCAGATTACTGCAGGATATTGTCAACTACAGCATTTATCATGGCGAAAACAGCAGTTATCAATTGCTGGCTGATGACGACAACCCACGTCGAGATCAATATTTACGCCGTTTTGCCGACCGCGAAGGCACCACTTTTATCCGCCGCTTTTGGCAAAAATATAAAGACAGTACGGCAGAGCAACGCATGCAGCTGTATGTTGGCAGCAGCCGGCAGACGCCGGAGCGCCTTGCTGTTGCCTACCTTTATATTAATCCGGCCAGCACGCCAGCCAAACTGGATACCATGCTAAGGGCCCAATTTGGTAACGATGTTACTGAAGCTGATAGCCTGAAACTGTATGACAAGTATCAACCGGGGGCTTTTAACCTGCCTGACCGTGCTTATCTGTCGCGTAGCCACCCTCTGGAATTATGGCTGCTTGCCTATCTGCAGCAGAATCCGCAGGCTAATTTGCAACAAGCAATTACCGACAGTGCCGACGTGCGGCAGGAAGTATATCAGTGGTTATTTAAAACCCGTTTTCGCAGCGCACGCGATAACCGTATCCGCAATATGCTGGAGATAGAAGCCTTCTGGGATTTACACCAGCGCTGGCAACGATTGGGTTATCCGTTTGATTATCTGGTGCCATCACTGGCGACAGCCCTTGGCAGCTCCGGGGACAGGCCAGCGGCACTGGCAGAGCTTATTGGCATTATTATCAACGACGGTAAACGTTTGCCGGTGTTTCGCGTAGAGAAGTTGGCGTTTGCCTCTGATACGCCTTATGAAACACATTTTGATCGCTCTCCGCCACAAGCACAGCAAGTGCTGGAACCTGAAGTCGCCGCCGCAGTGCGTTCAGCATTACAGCAGGTTGTGTCGGTGGGTACCGGCAGACGGTTACATACCGCCTACAACAGTGCCAATGTCGTCATTGGTGGTAAAACCGGCACCGGCGATAACCGGCTGGTGCAGTTAAATGCCAGAGGTCAGCATGTCAGTTCAAAAGCATTAAACCGTACTGCAACCTTTGCATTTTATCTGGGGTATCAGCATTTTGGGGTTTTAACAGCTTATGTGCCTGACGCTGACGCCGAGCAATTTAGCTTTACATCAGCTTTACCACTACAGGTAATGAACAGCCTGGCGCCGGTATTGCAACCCTATCTTGATAACAATAACTGGTGTCACTAAGCGGTAACCACCCGGTTACGCCCCTGATGTTTCGCCTGATACAAGGCAAGATCAGCGCGGTGTAACCAGGCTTCCCAGCTTTCATCAGCTTTTTGCATCGCCACACCGATAGAGGTGGTGATTTGCGCACCATCGGGCAGTATGATTTTGCGCTGCACACCTGCCCGGAGCTTCTCAGCCAACCGCTCCAGATCTGCCTGCTTAATATCGGCAACCAACACCACAAACTCTTCACCACCAAAGCGAAAAACCTGGTCGCTCTGGCGCAGCATAGATTGCAATACCGGCACCAGCTCAATCAGGATCTGATCTCCAACTTTATGGCCGTAATTATCAT
>NZ_DATCSY010000263.1:0-19707 GCF_036568245.1 Rheinheimera sp.
GTGCCGTACCAGGCTTGCAGCTCCAGTTCGGTGGCATCACTGTCGGCATTGTATTCCAGCCGATCGCCCAGCACCGACCACTGTGGATGTTCAACACCGTGCTTTAAATGGCGTGAATCGGCCATGCCATAGGGCCCGTCAGTCAGGGTGTAGCCGTTGGAGTAAGCATGCGGATCGCGGGCATTAGCCGGCGCCTTACCGCCTTGCATCTGCATATCGGCATGGTTCATCGAGCTGTGATCCATACTGCTATGATCCATTGCCTGCTCAGTGTGGTTCATTTCACTATGGTTCATCTGGCTATGGTCCATTTTGCTATGGTCCATCTGACTGTGATCCATGTCACTATGGTTCATCTTGCTATGGTCAACCGCCTGCTCAGCGTGGTGCATTTTGCTATGGTTCATATCGCTGTGATCCATCTGGCTATGGTCCATGTCACCGTGTTTCTGAACCGGTGGTTTTTCGCTGGCAGTCTGCGCTGCCACGCCAGAACTGAGTGCCACAGTACAGGCCAGTGCCAGCAGCGATTTTGTCAGCGTTAAATTGGCTGTTTTCATGACACCACCACTTCTCTGAACATACCCGCATCCATATGGAACAATAAATGACAATGCCAGGCCCAGCGTCCAACATCATGCGGCGTGGTTAAAAAGCTGATGCGCTGCGCCGGTTGCACCGGTATGGTATGGCGTCGCACTTGTACCTCACCACTTTCACTTTCCAGCTCACTCCACATACCGTGCAAATGCATCGGGTGGGTCATCATGGTGTCGTTTTGCAAGATCACCCGGATACGCTGGTTGTGTTTCATATACACCGGCGTGCTTTTACTAAACTCTAAACCGTCGAACGACCAGGTGTAGCGCTCCATATTGCCGGTCAGATGCAGCTCAATCTCTTTTTCAGGCCCTTGTTTATCGACGATGCCATCAAGCGAATGTAAATCGGCCAGGGTCAGCGTGCGCCGCCCGGTTTTGCGCAAGCCAATACCGGGATCGTCCAGGTTGGTTCGGGGCATATCCACCCTCATATCCACTGAAGGGCCATACTCAGTGCTGGCATGACGCACCGTGGTGCTGGCTTTGGCAAAAGGCACCGCAGGGCCATGTTTATTGTGATCGATAGCCATAGCACCATGCTGGCTATGATCCATACTGCTGTGATCCATGCTGCTGTGATCTGCAGCATCGTGAGCCATACCGCTATGACCGCCGGTATTGCCATGGTTCATATTGCCCATCATGTCAGCCATCGTCAGCCATTCCACCGGATCCAGCGCCGGCACAGGCGCATGCAAGCCCTCAGCCACGGCCAGGGTACCGCGGGCATAGCCACTGCGGTCCATACTCTGGGCAAAAATGGTGTAGGCATCATTTTGCGGCGAGACGACAACATCATAGGTTTCGCCCGGGCCAAAGCGGAACTCATCCACCGTTACCGGGTGCACATTCTGGCCGTCAGCCTGCACCACAGTCATTTTAAGCTCGGGAATACGCACATCAAAAAAGCTGTTGCTGGAGCCATTGATAAAACGCAGCCGCACACGCTCACCGCGCTTAAATAAGCCGTGCCAGTTTGCCAGCGGCGAACTGCCATTCATTAAATACGTAAAAGTGGCCGCGGAGATATCTGCCAAATCGGTGGGGTTCATCCGCATTTGCTGCCACATCTGGCGTTTCGCCAGTGCCGCGTCCAGCCCTCTGGCCGAGATATCATTCAGCATGTCCTGCACCGTTGGCTGATTAAAATTATACAAATCACTTTGTACTTTTAATTTGCGAAACACAGTGTGTGGATCTTCATCGGTCCAGTCAGATAGTTGCACCACATATTCGCGGTCAGCTTGGATAATATCCTGCTCTTTTGGCTCAATGATCAGCGCGCCATACATGCCGGTCATTTCCTGAAAGCCGCTGTGCGAGTGATACCAGTAAGTACCGCTTTGCTTTAGCGTAAAACGATATACAAAGGTTTCACCCGGCATAATGCCTCTGAAGCTCATGCCGGGTACGCCGTCCATCTGGTACGGCAGAATGATACCGTGCCAGTGAATTGAACTTGGCACAGATAAGGTATTGGTTACCCGTATGGTCACGTCATCGCCTTCTCGCAACCGTAACGTCGGTGCCGGAATCGAGCCGTTGATGGTGGTGGCTTTACTAACCATGCCGGTAAAATTCACCAGTGCTTCGCCGATGGTTAAATCAATCACCTTGCCGCTTAGCTCAGTAGCATAGCCGGTAAAAGCATTGTCTTTAAAAGTGCTCCCCGCCCGGACAATATGCGGAAAGCCTGCCAACACGCCTCCCACCGCCAGCCCCTGAACAAAACGGCGCCGTGAAACAGATAACGGCATCATGGTTTTGGCTTTTGTCATCTGGAACCTCCAATGCATTTTGTATGCTAAGCAGTGTAGTGTGCGAAACTGTCAGCAGCATGACCTGAACATGACAAAGTTGTAATCTTAGCGTCATGTTGCTGTTTGCTGCTTTATGGCCTAATACTGCCAGAGCTATGCCAGATCCATGTTTGGGGAGAACAAGGTGCGTTTGCTGATTGTAGAAGATGAACAAAAAACCGGTGACTATTTAAAGCAAGGCCTGAGCGAAGCCGGTTTTCAGGTGTCACTGGTCAGAAATGGCCTGGACGGTCATCATCTGGCGATGACAGAAGATTTCGATTTAATCATGCTGGATGTGATGCTGCCGGACGTCAGCGGCTTACGTATTGTTCAGGCGCTAAGAGAAAATCATAACCATACGCCGGTACTATTTCTGTCGGCCCGCGACAGCGTCGACGACAGGGTGAAAGGCCTGGAGCTTGGCGCCGACGACTACCTGATCAAACCCTTTGCTTTCTCAGAGGTGCTGGCAAGGGTCAGAACCCTGCTACGCCGTGGTCAGGCCGCACCGCAGTCAGAATTATTACAAGTTGCCGATTTACAACTGGATATTGCTAAGCGTAAAGCTAGTCGTAGCGGTGCCAAAATAGCGCTGAGTAATCAGGAATTTAGCTTGCTTGAACTGCTGATGCGCCGCCGTGGTGAAGTTCTGCCGCGCTCGTTAATCGCCTCGCAGGTATGGGATATGAATTTTGACAGCGACACCAATGTGATTGACGTTGCTATTCGCCGCTTGCGCGGCAAAATTGATGACGGCTTTGCGGCAAAACTGATCCATACCGTGCGCGGTATGGGCTATAAACTGGACGATGAGCAATCTGATGCATAACGCTGGCACACGCCCCCTGTCGATCACCGTTCGCGTGGTCATTTTCGTCGCGCTGACTATTTCGATCTGCCTGTTTTTCGTGCAGCAATTGCTGCTTAGCTCCGTCGAACATCACTTTATCGAACAGGATGCCGACGAGTTAGCCGTGATCCTGCACGCGGTTGAGCACACGCTGACAGCCGGGCAGAACGGCCAGCAACAGCCGACACAGACACTGGCAAAAGCGGTATCGGGCCATCACGGTGTCTACTATCAGGTGATGGATAGCCAGAACCGCTTAGTCTACCGTAACGCCGACATTGACTTAAGCCTGCTGGCAGCCAATACCCCAGCGAACACCGACTATAATGCCAAAGCCATCCACAATTGGCAGCTGGACGGCAAAGCCTATCGCGGCGTGTTCAGCCGCCTTACTACGACAGATCAACAGTATCAGGTGATTGCCGCTATTGATATCAGTTTTCATGAACATTTCTTGCAGCAGTTACAGCGCAGCCTGGGGCTGATTTTACTTGGCTCCGCCCTACTTACCCTACTGGCGGCCTGGCTTGCAGTGCACCAGGGGCTAAACCCACTCCGGGGGTTAAGCGCGCAAATGCGTGATATTCAAACCAGTAAACTGGATATTCGC
Organism: Rheinheimera sp.; assembly: GCF_036568245.1. Classification (GTDB taxonomy): domain Bacteria; phylum Pseudomonadota; class Gammaproteobacteria; order Enterobacterales; family Alteromonadaceae; genus Alishewanella. The sequence continues at coordinate 3,865 of NZ_DATCSY010000263.1, forward strand.
TTATCTCCAGCCAAGGTACCGGCCGAACTGCGGCATATGGTGCAGTCGTTCAACCACATGCTGCACCGGCTGGAAGAGGGTTTTACCAAGCTGTCGCACTTTAGTGCCGACATCGCGCATGAGCTGCGCACACCGCTGACTAATATGATCACGCAAACCCAGGTCAGCTTATCGCGCGCGCGCAGCGCCGACGAGTACCAGAATCTGTTGTTCTCCAATCTGGAGGAGCTGGAGCGACTGAATAAAATGATAAGCGATATGTTGTGGTTAGCGAAAAGCCAGAACGGGTTACTCACACTGCAAAAGCAAACGTTAAATCTGGCGGACGAAATTCAGGCGATTTTTGACTTTTTTGAAGCCCTTGCTGAAGAGTCTGGTGTTAGGTTGAGTTTTTCCGGTCCGGCAATTTTGGTGCAGGCTGATCGCACCTTACTGCGGCATGCTTTAACCAATCTGCTGTCAAACGCATTGAGATACACTGCTCAGAGCCAAAACATTACAGTAACAACAGCACTGGCATCACCAGACTCGATCACTATCAGCGTCGAAAATCCTGGACTGCCTATTCCTCCGGAACATTTACCGTATTTATTTGAGCGCTTTTATCGTGCTGACCAATCAAGACAACGGCATAGCGAGGGGGCGGGTTTAGGTTTGGCTATTACCAAAGCCATTGTGGAAGCACACGAAGGACAAATTAATGTCGAATCAGATTTAGAGAGCACGCGTTTTGTGATCAGACTTAAAACAGCCTGATCACAGCTTCAAAATAAAAACTGCGAGGAATCGTCCCACGCAGTTCCGTTTTAGCTAGCTAAATTCATCAAAGGCGATATTACTTTCTGGCACACCTTTGTCACGCAGTAACCGAATAGTGTCATCCATTAAGCCTTTAGGCCCACACAAATAAAACTCAGGTTCACCTTGCTCAACCACATTCTGCCAGTTTAACGCCAGCACGTGCTGAGCATAGCCAGTCGCACCCAGCCAGCCTTTGTCCGGTCGTGACAACACCGGGTAGTAATGAAAATGCGGATACTGCTTCGCCAACTCATAAAAGTAATCGACGTAAATCACATCATTTTCGTTACGAGCGCCGTAAAAGAAATGCAGCGGGCGTGGTGGCTTATCACCTTTATTATTCCGATGCAGTGCTAACTGTTCTTCGATCAGCGCTTTAAGTGGCGCCATGCCTGAACCTGCGCCAACCAGTACCATTGTCTTATCGCTACCGGGGCTAGCGTAAAACTCTTCAAAAGGCCCCAAGGCCTCAACCCGGTCGCCAATGCGTAAGTTACCCAGATAGTTCGAACCGATACCGGGTAGTACGGACGGGTTCTTAGCACTTTGTAGTTTAATGACAAACACTAACTCGTTTGTCGTATCATCTATGCCAGCCAAGGAATAGCTCCTGCTACAGGCACCGTGTTGATAGTTTAATCGGTCAATATGCTGCCAGTCCTGTTGTAGCAACTCAGGCACATCCAAGGGTACCGAACAGCCACTTGCCTTAGGGATAAAGAAGCGCATAAATGCACCAGCTTTATATCGCATAGGAATCTTCGATTGAGTAGTAAAGCGCAACTCTTTAATAAAAGGGCTTAAAAATTTACTGCTAACTAATTCCAACTGGTACTTCTTCGCATCAGTTATGTCCATTAATGTCATATGTTCAACATCATCACTGAAGTGCTGACAAGCCAACCGGTAACCCTGTTCTAGTTCGAAGCCACTAAAATGCTGAAGATCCGCGGCGGTAGATTTAACATTTTGATTTATCATAATGCGGCATCGACCACAGGTACCGCCACCGCCACATGTTGAAGGCAAGATAATATTGTGCTCAACCAAACCATCTAATAAATTTTTATGATTGGAAAAAGCCACCTGTCCCAGACTTTTTTGGTTACGGTCAAATAACTTAACGGTGGTTTTGCGAGCAAACAGCTTAATTTTATACTGGCCGCGTAGAGCCAGATCTATGGTCCAGACTAGACCTGTACCGCTAAGCCATAGGGCAATAAAGGCAAACACCATCATTAGCGCGCTGTTAAAACTGCCTTCATTGGCATAATCCATAAAATGCAGTTTCAGGAAAAAGTCGGCCAGGCGTTTATCATCATCACTGTGACCGGCAATACGGCCTGAGTCGGCTTCAACATAAACGCTGGTGTTAATTTCATCGGCAAAGTTAACCTGCCACACTGGATTCTTTTGTTTGAGCAAATCGGCAATCGGTGGCTGCAGCAATGTTGCAGAGACAATTTCTCCCGGCCCGTTATATGATGCACTGGCCAACTGTCTGGCAAAATCAACATCGAGCGTCACTGGCAAACCTGTCCGCGCATCGACCAAACTGTGTTTGTTGACAAAGTTAGCGTACAAACCGCGCTGATGGTTAAGCAAATAATAGGGTTTTTGCGCTAACTCAATTAACGACAGCGTGGTGCTGGGTGCATATTGCCGTAGCACGTCGGCTGGCTCCTGCAACGCCAGCGTATTCCAGGCCAGCGACGGATGCTGATGCACTTTGTAAGTGTGTCCTGCCGCTTTGGTATGATCCATAAAGTTGAAGTACATGCCACTACCCAGCCAGATAAGAAACTGAACACCGACGATAACGGAGGCCCATTTATGGATTTTTCTGACCAAATTCATCGTGCTACTCCTGCTACGTGACTGTCATTGCTATCAGGAGCAAGTAATGCTTCATCTGCTTTGCGAAACACGCGGAAATAGGCCAGCACTAGTCCCAGTACCGAGGCTAAAATGCCTAACATGGTGAACCAGAACAACAGGCTGTTATCAATATCTGCACCATCGTCATAATCCATCACATGAAAGCGGAACATCCAGTCAAACAGGCGCCAGAAACTATGCCGTTTACCAACCAATAATCCCGTCTCAGCAGACACATAAATTGCCGGGGCGCCGAAGTCCGTGAAATTTACCCTCCAAGCTGGCATGACCGCAGGATTGAGCTCAAACGGGGCGTTTTCACTTATCAACTCAGCACTTTCGACTGTGCCTGCACCGCTATAATAGAAGCGGGCAGCTTTTTCTGCCTGAGCCTGGTCTAACGGCGGCATTACAGCGCCGCTACTGGCATCAATGGCTAACTTTTGTTCTTCCAGTGTAAAACGATATACAACCTTATCCAGATAACGCCCCAAGGAAATGGCTTTTGCCTGCGGATAGTGTTGTAACAAACTTTGCAGTGAGTAGGTAACCTGCTGTGGATCGATTTTATCCTGTTCATTATTAACCAAAGTATCGCCATGGATATAATCAATATCCAAAAACACCATATAGGCCCCGGTTACCGACCAAACCATAAACTGCAGGCCAATAAACGCCATCAGCCATTTATGGTATTTTCTGCTGATTTTCAGCAGCCGCATTGATTTATTCATTATCAGCCCTCTAGTGCGGCTGGTTCACACAGCAGCTTAGTAACTGCACATGAAACCATTCGTTCCGTTCAACTCATTGATTTTTACTATTGAATAAAGTAAGCACCTGAGTGGAATGGTATACAAGCATTCCACTCAGGTGCTACCGGTTAACAATGACTTAGAACTGGTAGGTGGCGCGGATGAAGCCGCGGCGTCCTAAAAGATCATATGTCATAACGTCAGTGTTGGCATCGTTCCATGACGTCAGATACGGTGCTTTTTTGTCGAAAATGTTGTCGACACCCAGGCTAAATGTTAACGCATCACTGTAGTACCATGAAGCTGATATATCGGAATAGGTAACTGAACCGACAGATTTACCAAGTGGGTCGGAATCAGTACCATTGACATCATCTGCACTGCCGATATAACGCAAGGAATAGCTTGCTGACCAGTCATCTGTCATCACGCTGTAGCTAAAATTACTACGCCATTCAGTGTAACTTCCTTGGTCCTCAGTAATAAAACCTACTTTGTCGATAGTAGGTTGGCCTTGGAATGGAGTGCTTTCATGTTTTAGCAAACGGGTGATGTCTAAAGTCGCTCGGCTGCTCAAACCAAAAAGGTTAAATTTGTATACCGTGTTAAGGTCAACACCGCTGACAGTTTCTACCGCAGCATTCACCGGGCGCTGATTCAACTCATTAACCTGGTGAGTTACCGGATGCCGGGTAAAGGTATCGCAGAACTTCGCGTTACCGATAGGGTCTTCATAGCATAACCGCAGCATATCGGAACCATTAACAGATGTAATAGCTTCGTCAATTCTAATATCGAAGTAATCTATCGTCGCAGAAAAACCTTCAAGGAATTCAGGCTGCCACACGATACCTACTGTGGTAGTGTCAGCCGTTTCCGGTTCCAGTTTGGGGTTGCCGCCAACACTGGTCAGAATTGTCGTGCCGTCCTGTACAAAATCTGCGGGTACACCTGCCGCCTGGCAGTTTGTAGCTATCGCGCCGGTAGCATTTTCACAAGGGTCTATCGTGCGTAGGTTTTCGCCATTGGTACCGCCGAAGAGCTCAGTAATCACTGGTGCACGAAACGCTGTTGAACGCACAGCACGCAGCATCAGGCTGTCGTTCACACTCCATGTTAAACCCATTTTGTAAGTCGTTTCCGCGCCTGCTGTGTTGTAATCGGAGTATCGTGCAGCTAGTTCAACTGATAACTGTTTAACCAAAAACTCATTGGCCAGCAGAGGGACGGATAACTCACCAAAAATTTCATTGACATCATAACTTCCGCTGATGGGATCCTCTAATCCGTTACGCAGTACCGTGGAATCGGGATCTCGCCATCCTTTTTCTGTTCGACTTTCAGCACCGATAGCAAAACCTAGACCGCCTGCTGGTAGCTCATATAAATAACCATTCATATTTGCAGACCAGACACGCATTTCATTGCCACCGGTTCCTTCACGGCGGTATTTTACGTAATCAATAACGTCTTGCGTCAGCTCGTTTTTCCCGAACCAGTCACCACAAGGAATACCATTGCTGTTGTCATAGGTGCAAATGCTATCATCTAAAGTTTGTGCAGCTCGGTCTGGGTCAATATCAAAGGTCCAGCCATCAGTACCAGTATTGCGGCCATAGTTATAAGATAAGTCCCACTCCCAGCCATTGCTTAATACACCGGTTAGCCCCGTTACAACCCGAACAGTATTAGTTTCCTGGAAAAAATAAGGCGCGCCCAGTTCGGTATTACGCCGACGTAAAAACTCTAGATCCTGACCGGTAGGGTTGTATTGAAAATCGGCATCGACTTTGATACCAGCGAAACCATTCCTCGGTGTAACGATTTGCTCCCCCTGCCGGTTAGCGTAACTTGCTTCTACAAACAGCTGCACCGAGTCATTAATGTTGTAGTTAGCAAAGCTGGATATATTTATCCGCTCCATTGGGCTGACAGCATTGAGATAAGGAATGGAGTTAAAACTGTGTATTGCACTGTTATAAGGGCCATAGTTGTTACCGTTCGTGGCGGTATCTGGATCCAAGTTAAACTGAACCTGAGTTCCGTCAGCCAATAACGCACGACCACCTTCGCTGGTGGTGCTGCCAAAACACTCAAAAGTGCCATCTTCTGTACCGTACTTTGAGCATGCAATACGATCAGATTGACGCACCGCAGACGTGTTGTTGTAACTCAAATTTACAACCACATTACCCTTGTCAAATTCGCCGCCCAGTGTCAGGCTCAAATCCTGATTTTCAGCATCGCCCTTATCCGACATACCAGCCTTCACGTTTAGCTCAGCGCCGCTGAACTCTTTTTTGGTGATTATATTCACCACACCGGCCACCGCATCGGCACCATATACAGCCGATGCGCCGTCTTTTAAAACTTCAATTCGCTCAATCATTGATGTCGGGATCATATTCAAATCGACCGAACTATTGGCACCAGTACCTCCGCCGACGACGCGACGGCCATTTAACAATACCAGAGTACGCTTTATACCCAGGCCACGTAAATTGACCTGCGCGGTACCATAACCACCACTGGTCCAGTAAGCGTTGGTAGCGTTACCAGCCACACCAGCTGAAAAAGACATTTCCTGCAGCAGGTTTTCTACATTAGTAATACCTGATGCACTGATATCAGCTGAGGATATAACCGATACTGGACTAGCTGTTTCAATATCGGTACGTTTAATTTTTGAGCCGGTAATTTGAATACGTTCAACTGGCTCACTGTCTTGCGCCTTCGCTTGCGTGGAAACCGCCACCGCACCGGCCATCAACATCGCGGTATATACACGACTAGGCGTCATATTTATTGCTGTCATTGAATGTTCTCCTGAGTAGCATTTGTACCAGCTGAAGCCGGAATTTATTATAAAGTCGCTGCTTGCTCAATTGTTATACAACAGCATACCGGTATATACAACAGCAGTTTTGAAATTAATTTTCTAAGATTGCCTTGGTGAATACCGATTGAGTTGATTAAAAATTGACAGCGTAGCCGCGTGGTATATACTGGCACAGTGTTGCTGACATGTAACTTGTGCGAAACGCCCATTTAGCACCGATCAAACGTGGAAAATCTGTTGGCGGAAGTGCAACCCAGTATAAAATTACCGTTCACGCATTGAGGTGTAATGGTATAGCTGTATATCCACTTCAAACTTATTGTTAATAGGTAATATGGACATTGCATGAAGCTGCCAAAGTACCGCCTCATTTCTAATGAGATTAAAAAGAAGATAAGTGCCAGTTTATGGAAAGCTGGCAGCCAGATCCCGTCGGAAACCGAATTGGCCAACCACTTTTCGGCCAGTAGGATGACCGCGCGAAAAGCCGTCGAAGAGCTGGTCAACAGTGGCGTACTTGAGCGCGTTGCCAGTGTAGGTACATTTGTAAAGGAACCTGCCGCGCAAAGTTCGTTATTGGAAATCCGCAATATCGCAGACGAAATTCGCTCCCGTGGTCATGTGCATAAGATGACCGTGTTAAGCAAGCTGACGCTAATCCCCAACGACGCCATCGCATTTACGCTGTCACTTAATAGCAGAACGGTTTATAAAATTATCATCGTGCACTCAGAGAATGAGCAACCTATTCAGTTGGAAGAACGTTATGTAAATGCTGAACGGGTGCCGTTGTTTTTGCAGCAGGATTTTAGCAAGATAACTGCCAGTGAGTATCTAAACTCAATAGCACCAGTCACTGAAGCTGAAATAACGGTAGAAGCGGTGATGCCTACGAAAATACTAAAGCACAACCTTCAAGTGGACGATGGAGTACCGTGCCTGAAAGTCACCCGGATTACACATTCTCACGGCCAACCGATCTGTTATGCAGTTCTGTATCACCCTGCCAACCGGTTTAAACTCACAAGCCACCTGGATATCAATGCTTGATTTTGCCCATGGTGTAATTCACGTACACTTCGTTTAATATTCAATAATACAGTCTAAATATTACTGGCTCTGACGGTTACTAGGCACTTTGCCATAGCAGATGTGTAGTTCCAGCTAAGAGCTTTGAGGAAAGTATGTGAACAATAAGCCTCTTGCATTACTACAACCTTGTCGCTGAAGATATTTCGCATAAAAAGACATTGACTGCGGATAATCATTCCGTAACTAGGCAGAAAGCAGTGCAAATTCTGCAGGAATGGTATTGGACTGGATTTGTTGTCACTTGTAAAACTTCTCGCTGACAATAGCAAGAAGGGAATTGTTTTGATGTTACCTGGGTATCGCTGTAATCAATGGTATCAGGTGGGCGAATCACATTCTTGCTATACCGAAGCACTGAAAAGCTTAGGAACCCTAATAGACAAAGTTCGGGTTCCGAGTTAAAGCGTTACTACAACATAGCTATTCTGGAACGCCACGTTTCATTGCGCTCTATGATGCTATTGGCATTATTTATCCAACTGCTGTAATGCCCTTCCGACACTGATGCTGAAATTTGTCTCAGCTCAGCCACACTATCGTAAAACGTTACGCCATTATCACTTCCGTATAACTCAAGTAAGTATGGTGTTTTATTACTTAATACACCGGTGCCCCTTGCTAATGGATATACAACTCTCTCATGCTGGCCTTGCTCAAAACCCGGTGAGTGGTGAAGAACAAACAGACTTTTTGAAATCAGGTTTTTTAACTCAGTAAATGGAACTGCCGGCAAGTAGCAATGGGAGCCGTACTGATGCGTCTTATCCCAGTTACTACCGACAATGGTTAGTGCGACTCCTGCGTGGTCGCAATCTTTTATCAGCTTGTTTCTATCACGTCCTCGTAGATATAAATCACATCGCCGAAGAAAAGTCACAATCTGATCATTAATCTGAACGCTTGGCGATATTCCAGACTGCATAAATCCGAGCATTCTCAACACATCTGAAATGCTGCGAACATTAGCGTCAGTTAACTTCGCTGCGATATTCGGAGCGACTTTATTGATTTCAGCAAAGTGTGTGCTTTCATCTGTAAATGAGGCTGGAAAAAGAATGCCTTTCTTCTGACTAAAAGGGACATATTCAGCTGATAGTTCAGTATCGCACACTGCATGCGGCCAGAACTGAGCTTGAATACCAAGTTGTGATAGGAAAGTGACATGCTCTTTGTCTACACAGAGAAGCTTTGCTTTGGTGCCATAAAATCGCGGTAACAAGTGGATTGGATGGTCAACTAGGTAAGTGTAAAAAGGGACCGTCGCGAGCTGCGGCAATTTGTTTGTCAGCTCAACGGCCAAGGCGTTGACCGACAGTACGAGTTTTAACTGAGTTGTATCAATAAGTGATAGCTGGCTGAGCAGTTCGTCATCAGAGCTTTTATCTTTTAAGCTAACCTCATATACCCGATATCCAATCAGCTCAAATGCCCGTTTGATACCGTTTATGAAGTCGTCTACTACACCATACTGAAAACTGCCGGAAAACAATAATACATTTTTGGACATGCCATCTGGTTCCTATCAAGCAATTATGTCGTAGAAATACGACGCCAAATTGAGGATTATAATCCTCATTTTTGAGTGTAATTGGCTAATAGTTGGAAGGCAATTTTTTAAGTTATGGGTACTATTTGAAGAACGTTGTTACTCATAGGCATACAGAGTATGCAGTGATAGCAGAAGGATTTTCTTTTACTCGGGTAGAAGATCTCTGGGATGACAGTTGAGAACTGAAGCCAGCTTGTACAGCATTTCTAGAGTGACATTTGCTTCACCCCGCTCTATTCTACCGATATAGCTTCGGTCAACTTCAGCGGTTAAAGCGAGATTGTCCTGGCTCAAGCCAATTGCCTTACGCTGCTTTCTCAGATTGAGTCCGAATTTGACCGAAATGGTGCTCATTACACTTCCTCATAAGTAGAAGTGCACTATGAGAATTTAAGGACTCATTCGCCACGGATTATAGTCCTCACAACAATCTTGGATAGTTGATTTGTGTTTTCTAATTGGGGAACTGTATTTAACGATTCTCTGAATCGCGATTAATACCTAAATCCTAACCATTCCCTTTAAGCACTGCACCGGCAGTAGAGGTTTACTAGTTACCCCTAAACCATAAATTCAGGCTTACTCTAAGTTTAAAGAGATTGGTGGACACTAATTAATCAAACCAGAGTCTACAAATCATATCTTCTCTTGAAGAAATGATGGAAGCCTATGCATAAGCAGTGAAGACGATACGTCTTGGAATAATGAAGTCCTTAGATAAGGGTTAGACGTAAATAGTTTGCCTTCTTTGAATTGCTCTAGTAACGATTTGACATATTCAGAACCGGTTTCAATTGTTAATTTTTCCGTTTCAAGTTCCTCAACATCTTCAGATTTTATATTGCTCACATTTTCGTTCGGATCATATACAGCCCAAGTTGTTCCTGAGTTGATTTTAGCCTCAATGAATCTTGATCTAGCCAGGCTGAATGCAGCAAAACGCACATCATCCAAACTGGTATTATTATCCAAAGCATGCTGATAAGCATCAGCTAACTTTGCTTTATCAGCACTGTTGAGGAACGAATATACTGAGCCACTGCTTGCGTTCACATCACCCGGTTGTGTTTCCGTGATATTCACGCCTTTAGCAACGTCTTCTACCACTCTTTTTATTTGCTCTGGGGTATACTCGTAACCTGATTGTCTGGCAATTTCATTTACTGAATTTCCAAGTATTTCAATACGCTTTTCGGCTCCAATATAAACAGGGGAAGGATTTTGCTGAGCAGTACTTAGAGACAGCTGGTATAAATAATTCAGATTTTGTCCCTGCTGACTTAACCCAACATTAGAGATTTTGGAGTCATCTATTTTGCTGTTATTTGATGAAGATCTGCTCAGAGGATCTTGGGCTTTCGTTTTTCCCGCCTCGAAATTCATCTTATCATTGTTAACTAACATCCCTTCCCCTCAGTGATCTTTAATAGTCGTAGGTGACTCTTATGGTGTTCAAGACATTATTGTCCCAGTGAGCAAAATATGTGCCACCTGTGAGAGTATACCGTAACACCATGGTACCTCTGGCATCGAACCCATTGAAGTGTCCAGTTGAACCGACAGGATTGCTTGAAATATCTAAGCAAGTGAAATCGCTCGATGTGTTCGGCTTGCGATAACATAGGTCAACTGTTTGAGTATCAAAATTATTCTCAAAGTCAAACCATTCCCATTCAACATTAGTGATCTGAGTACCCAAACGTGGGGTTTGCAGGTCATAAAATAAGCTCTGAGTAAAACTTCCATCGAAGTATATAGTATAGTTTGTTTCCTTTTTTTCCCAAAAACCTGTGGCAGCTGTAGCGGCTGTAGTGAAAAAAAGCGCAAATAAAGCCGAGGGAAATAACATTCTGATAAATTTCATCTTTATTCCTTGATATACGTTCAAAGTCCGATTGGACCTTTAAAAGGTAAGTCCTAAAATAGGTACCGTCAACCTTTTTAACCACATTTATAATCTATAATTTACTTTGCAATTACCTTTTAGTGACTTTATGGGAAAACTGTTTATGAATAACCGCGAATACACAAGGCACTTTCCATTCGATTTTGACACGAACCAGTCCCACCGATTTTCTTTGCTTCAATGCCTCTCTAGCCCATTCTGTTACAGGTAACAGCAACTAGAAATCAGATTATGTGCGGTAGACTTAACGTAATTGACGATACCGGCGTTAGAGAACTGTGTGAAGGGCTGCAGATCCGGCTTTTCCCAGAGCGCCAGCTATTCAGCAGGTTTATCAGGGTTACAAATCAGGTCAGTATCATCAGGCAAAAAGGTGACGTCCGTAGAATTGACAATCCTACCTGGTGGCTGTTACTTGAACCGTCTATTACCGGCTTTAAGCCTTCAAAGTACACTTCATTTAACCCCCCGTTATGACAAGCTGAATGTTAAAGGCTCGACTGGTTACCAAGCATACCGCCATAGCCGGTGTGTTATTCCAGCTACGGGCTTTGGCGAAATGGAGTATGTGAACAACAAGCCACTGCATTACCATGACCTTGTTGCTAAAAGTGGTGCGATATTACTCGGTGGCCTGTGCCGGGAATGGATTAACAAAGATACCAGCGAAACTGCACTGTCTTGCTCAGTAATAACCTTGCCGCCACACCCTAAGCTTGTGCATATTCATAGCAAGGCATCACCACTATTACTGCCTTTAGAAATGGCATTGGTTGGCCGCTGGTTGGATGAAAGCATTACAGACCCGAGCGAATTCCAACCTCTTTTACAGCCTCATATAGCTTATGACCTTATGGCTACGCAGATAGATAAACCGAGTACCTACAACTTGGTAAATGAATCACATTTGATTAGTGTGGATGCAAGCTCATACTGAATTTCATAGAGCTATTAGGCGAATGAGCGACGGTTACGTCGCTCATTCTAAGCAGATTAATAGCTTTATTTTACGCCGCCATAGTTCGCCAGTAAGTGACTAACCGCTGCATTGTAGTTTTTCAGTTCTTGGTCTTTCATAATGCTTTCAAGCGAAGCTATTGTTTCTTTCAGTAAACGAATTTTCTTTCGAGTTGCCTCGTACTTATGTTGTCGTCGCACATTTAAAAACTCCTCACGAATCCCCCCAGGCAACACATGAAAGAATTCGTTAAGTTTTTTTAAAGCGCTACCTCGCAAATCCTTACACTTCAAATCACAAAAACAATTTGTTAGTGCTTTCCATTTTTTATTAAGTTTTGCGTCATCATAAGAAATAACAATGATTTCAAATTTTTCCCGAAAGTTTTTCCAGTCTCTCAAAGTGAGTTTTTTCACCATATAATCACCTGTCTAAAATTTTAGATTATTAAAAGAAATAAAATTAGCGGAATAATCTGCATCGGAGCGATGCATCTAAAGTTTCATCGGGGCGATAAACATAGAAATTTATCGGGACGACGGTTCTGGAATTTTCATCGGAGCGACAGCAAAATAGATGTATCGGGACGATAAAAACAACAAAACAAAAGGAATATTGACTCAAAAACACTAGCTCTAATTAGTGTAGTGAGTATATTTAGTACTTAGTAAGTTGTATCTATTATCTAATTAGTATACTAGTAACATAGCCATATACATACAGTTATTACATATATACAGTTACAATAACATACATTTATTAAATAGATATACAGATAATTAAGTAATAGAAAATAACTATTAATAGTAATGATTTAATCGTAGTAAATATAAACCAGTAATGCCTCCTTTTTAAGTCCCCTTAATTGGTAAAACCGAAAAAATTTTAACCACTATTGACAAGCCTGAACCAATATGTATGCTTAATAGTAACAGTGGCGACATGGTTTGAGTATATGGTACTAGCCTAGCGACATGTCAATATCGGTTTAGTAATTTAGTAAGAGTAAACTTCAAGGTGGTAGGTATAGCGTAATTTTAATTTAAACTCAGAGTCTAAAATTTTAGACAGCAACTTCTCTATAGTAGATCAGAACGATCTCAAACATACGCCAAGTGCGCTCTCCTTTAGTTACCGTCTACAACGGTACAAATTTATAATGGCCTAAGCCATTTACCTCCTGTTTTAGCTGTTAAATAGTGCCACCGGTTTTAACCCCAGGGTTACTGCACTGTTTTTCCGCATCGCTATTTTTCCTGTTTCATAAAAATTCTAACTGTAAATTTTCGCCCCTCGAAGGGCTGGTTATTTAATTGATTGAGGAATATCGAATGGCCAAAGAAACAATAAAACAGACGGCTAAACCAGATAAAGTTCACAACGAACTTAAAGCTGTACCTGTATTGGTTGAAAACGCACTGAGCTTAGGAGACAAGGCGCAACCCTTTTCGAAAGCGGAAGTAATCCAGATAATTGCTCACTCTAAAGGGATATGTAATAAAGTGATGCATAACCTGCTAGCTATTGAAATTTCTAATAGCTATGAAGTCATGAATTGCAAGAATATGAAGGAGTTAATTGAAAAAAACTTTGATGGTAAATACAAGGGGCTTCACCACCACCTTGTTGCAGCTCGCGTCGCTTTCTCTATTGACGGCATCAAGCTAATAGAAAAATACCCCGTCAATGCTATGCGCGCAATGAAAGATTTAAGCGTAGAGCAGCGTAAAGCCGTGTTTAATCTGCTTATGAAGAAGCAGAATGCCACTAAGGATAAAGTTAAAGTAACAATCAAAAGTGTTCAAGCCGCGATTACTAAGCTTTATCCATATAAACGTGTCTCCCCAAAAACTGAAGACACCAACTGGCGCAAGATTATCGAGAAACAAGCTGATAAGTTTTTCGAAGGTTTGCTAGACAAGGTAGATAAGCCTCTTACTTTGTTGGCGACTGCCATCCAAACCAAGTTACAGCCTGAACAGCTCTCTGAGCTTATCAAGTTAATCCAGGCCAGTGAGAATGAAGTGTTAAGTAAGGAGGGTTTATGACTCTCCCCATCGCTGTCCGCGCATCAGTAGACAAAATAACTTTCATGCTCTATCCAAATAGCTCACGTGTATTTTTGCGGCAATATACGGAAGAACTAATCGCAGATTTCTGCGCTCGCCAGGACATACCACGTAACTTTTTTTGCAAAAAAATGAGTGGTTACGGATACTCATTTATCCTCCCACTGAGTGAGCCTCTTGATTATCGAACTCCGTCGAATAACGACGGTAAACCCAAGATGTTCTTACAAATCTGTAGCTCTGATAAACAACGGCAACGTATTCGTGTCGAAATAAGCGGCTATCCACTGACACGTACAGACTATTATTACGCCCAAAAGTGGTTGCTACAGTTAACCGGTAATGATTTTGATTGCTTGGAGACTGATTCCATAAAGGTCACGCGGATAGATGTTGCTCTCGATCTTAATAAACGCATTGATGAACTTTATTTCAAAGTTATTCGCCTTGGTAAGGTCATGATGTTCATATCCAAGGATGGGAAAATTGAGTCGATTACGCATGGTCCAGACAATCGCCTGTTAAAAGTATGCATTTATGATCTTGAAGCTAAGGCCGTCACAAAAGGCAAAAATGGCGCACGTCGCCAAAAGCGTAACGGTGACGCTAAAACCCGCGCTGAACTGCGAGTTAATCCTAATATCACCCTAAACAAAGTATTAACCGAGTTTGATTTTAAAAAATATTTTGACCGGATTGAGATTCTAGACCCGCGCTTTCTTGAAGTAACAGATATGCCTCAGATCCTGAAAAATCACTTCGCTCTTTGTGGCTATGCTTCAACCTTGAATGCGCTAGGACCCGCGCAACGGGAACAACTGCAGAAAAGCACTAAGAACTACAAGTACCAAATTGTAGAGCAAGGCGCGCTTGTTCAAGCGCTTCAAGATGAGTTACGCAAAACGAAGGGGCTTTATCTTAAAATTGATTTCTCAGATGTAACATCGAAGAACTGCAAAACTGCTAAAAAATGTGACAAGCGTTTTGCCCATATGCTCGGAAATTCTGTTAAACGTGTAGATAACTTTATTTGTAGCTAACCCACACAACTGTGAAGTTGTGCCGCTTTTCTACTGTTTACCGTGTCATAAATACCGCTCGCAATTCCACCAACACCAGCGCTACCATAGTGTAGCGCTATCTCTTGCGCTCCCTTTCTCACCCTATTTCAATCTGATTATCACTATCTAACGAGGTGCTCTATGAGTACAGCTTCGCCGTATTCGCTTTACCTGAGCAGGCTGTCGGCTAATAGCAAAAAGTCTATTGCGTCACAGCTTCGCAGTGTCGCTAAAATCATGGATTGGCCGGTTGATGATGTTAACCGGTTTAATCGTGTTAACTATCAAGACATGCTGCAAATACGTGTCATGTTACAGCATGCTGGTTGGGCAGCGCGCTCAATTAATCGCGCACAAGTAGCTATTCGTAATATCGTCAAAATCGCTGTCATGATGAAACTGGCGGATAGCGAGCAGTTAAGTCAGCTAAGTAGCCTGAGTCAGTTAAAACATGCCGAATACCCCGGCACAGCACTAACACCAAAGCAGGTTCAAGCTCTATTTGCGTTATTGGAGCGTTCAAGAACTGAAACTGGCATACGCAATACTGCGATGTTTGCTGTGCTGCTTGGCACGGGTCTGCGCCGCAGCGAGCTGGTAGCGCTTGAGCTTAAAGACTTCGATGCAAATAAACAGACGTTGCTGGTGCGTAACGGTAAGGGCAATAAATCTCGCACGGTGTTCTTACCTGATTGGAGCCTTAACCACTTAAAGAACTGGTTAACGCTGCGCTCAAGGCAGCCCGGCTATCTGTTTTGTCCGGTGCTGGCCAGCGGCAAAGTGAAACTGACTACGGCATTAAGTGTGTGGCTGGTGCTGAGATTGGTTAAAACCAAGCTGCAGCATATCGGTGTTGAAAATGCCTCACCACATGATTTGCGCCGTACCTTTATTACCCGATTGCTTGAGCAGAATGTCGATTTAAATACCGTGCG
>NZ_DATCSY010000264.1:0-6975 GCF_036568245.1 Rheinheimera sp.
GGTTACGGGCGTTTAACAGCGCCTCGTGACCCAAACCGCCACGGTCCTGCAAAAACAGTGAGAAACCGGTCGCCCGGCCAAGCTCGGCGATAGGTGGCAGGTTAAAAGCAAAAATCTGTGCTTCTTTTACCGTGGCAAAAAAGCCCCAGGCGCGGCCAATCACAGCCTGTACGCTGTCTGCTGCACCACGCTCACTCCAGTCAGCCAAACGCACAAATGCCAGGCCCATATTCTGGCCACGACCGGCGAAACTGAAACCCGACACGGTAAACACCGACTGTACTGCGTCTTCACTGGCGTAGTGCGCAGCTATTTTATCCATCACCGCTTCAGTACGTTGCTGGCTGGCACCGGTTGGTAGTTGCACCATGGTTAAAAACACGCCCTGATCTTCTTCCGGCAGGAACGATGTTGGCAAACGCAGGAACATCACCGCCATCACAGCGACTATAGCGCCGTACACCAGCATAGAGCGTTTCGGCCGCGCCAGCATACCGGCGACACCGCGCTGGTATTTGCGGTTTGATGCATCAAAGCCGCGGTTAAACCAGCCAAAAAAGCCGCCTTTACTGTGATGATCACCATTAACCGGTTTGAGCATGGTGGCACACAGCGCCGGGGTAAAGATCAGTGCCACCAGCACTGACAGCGCCATTGCCGTTACAATAGTTATCGAGAACTGCTTGTATATTGCACCGGTCGCGCCACCGAAGAACGCCATCGGCACAAATACAGCCGACAATACCAGGCCGATACCCACCAGCGCACCGGTGATCTGCCCCATCGACTTACGTGTGGCCTCAACCGGGCCCAGGCCCTCTTCGCTCATCACGCGCTCAACGTTTTCCACCACCACTATGGCATCATCTACCAGCAAGCCGATGGCCAGTACCATACCGAACATCGTCAGGGTATTAATAGAAAAGCCAAACGCCGACATCACACCAAAGGTACCCAGTAACACCACCGGCACTGCCAGCGTGGGGATCAACGTGGCGCGGAAGTTCTGTAAAAACAGATACATCACCAGAAACACCAGAATAATGGCTTCAATCAGCGTTTGTACCACTGAGCTTATGGATATTTCGACAAAAGGCGTGGTGTCATACGGAATAACGGTACTGAGCCCTTGCGGAAAATAGGGTTCGAGTTCAGCCAGCTTGGCTTTAACGGCGTCGGCAGTATCCAGCGCGTTGGCGCCGGTGGCCAGCTCAATGGCTAAACCGGTGGCCATTTTGCCGTTGTAACGCGCAATTACCGAATAATCTTCGCCGCCCAGCTCAATGCGGGCCACGTCAGATAATTTCACCATAGAGCCATCAGCATTCACCCGCAGCAGGATCTGGCCAAACTCTTCTGCTGACGTTAAACGGGTTTGCGCCAGTATCGCAGCGTTAAACTGCTGGCCGGGCAATGCCGGTGCCCCGCCTAACTGACCCGCGGTGACCTGATTATTCTGCACTTCTATAGCCGCGGTCACATCAGCCGGTGTCAGCTGGTACTCATTCAGTTTGTTGGCATCAAGCCAGATACGCATTGCATACTGGCTACCGAATACCTGCACATTACCTACACCTGTCGTGCGGCTTAACGGGTCTTTCACGTTCGCCACAACATAATCGGCAATGTCGTCGCGGGCCAGGCTGTTATCTTCTGATAAGAAGCCCACCACCATCAGGAAGCCACCGTTAGATTTGGCTACCCGCACACCGTTTTGCTGCACTTCCTGCGGTAATAACGGCAGTGCCTGCTGCAGCTTGTTTTGCACCTGAACCTGAGCAATATCGGCATCTGTGCCGGTTTCAAAGGTCAGCGTCAGGCTAACGTTACCCGAAGAGTCTGAGTTAGCTGACATATACATCAGGTTATCCAGGCCATTCATCGCCTGTTCTATCACCTGCGTTACCGCATCTTCGGCCGTTTTGGCCGACGCTCCGCGGTAAGAGGCACTGATGCTGATAGCAGGTGGCGCCACGCGCGGATACTGCTCAACCGGTAATTGTTTAATCGATAACAGGCCGGCCAGCATAATGACTATTGCAATGACCCAGGCAAAAATAGGCCTGCTGATAAAGAAATTTGCCATCTGTTTCTACTCCTGCCTATTGTGAAACAGCAGGGCTGTTTTTGCTGCTGTCAGCAGCGTTCTGCGCTTGTACCGTTCTGACTTTGGCACCCGGCTTCACTTTCTGCAGGCCGGCAACAATAACGGTATCACCGGCGCTCAGGCCAGAGGTCACCTGCCAGCTTTGTCCTACGGTGCGGCCGGTTTCAATTAAACGCGCTTCTACCTCGTTGTTGCTGTTGACCAGCATCACCGATGCCTGGCCTTTTGGTGTGCGGCTTACCGCGGCTTGGGGCACTAATAAAGCGTTGTCATCTGTACCGTGATGTAAACGGGCCCGCACAAACATACCTGGCAGCAAATCACCTTTTTTGTTTGGGAATACCGCGCGTAACGTCACCATGCCGGTGCTCGGGTCTACATTTACTTCGGAAAATTGCAGGCTGCCCTGCTCGCTGTATTCACTGCCATCATCCAGCAATAAATCGACCGTCACGTTATCGCGCTCATCGCCCCGCATTTGTTTTTTCAGCTTCAGCAGTTCACTGCTCGATTGGGTTAAATCGACATAAATCGGGTCAAGCTGGCGTATGGTTGCCATCACCTGCGTCTGATTAGCCGTCAGCAAGGCACCTTCAGTCACTGCTGAACGGCCAATCTGGCCGGAAATAGGTGCTTTGATCTGGGTATAATTCAGGTTAATTTGTGCTGTTTGTAACGCAGCCTCACTGCTGGCGATGGCGGCATCTGCCTGCATCAGCGTAGCCTGAGCGTCATCGTAATCCTGCTGGCTTACCGCTTTGTTGCCCAATAAGCCTTTAAAACGCTCTGCTTTTAAACGGGCGTTATGCGCTACCGCTTTAGCACTGGCTAAGTTCGCTTTGGCATTTGCCAGCGCGGCCAGATAAGGGTCAGCATCAATTTTATACAGCACCTGGCCGGCTTCGACCTGCTGGCCCTCGGTAAATAAACGTTGCTGCAAAATGCCACTGACCTGCGGACGGATCTCAGCCTGACGGAAATCAGTAGTGCGGCCGGGTAATTCAGTAGTCAATGCCAGCGAACTGGTGCTCAGTGTCACCACTGCAACTTCAGGTGCCTGAGCGGCAGCCTGGCCACCGGCCTGCTGGGGCTCACTGCAGGCCACCATTAATAACGCCACTACCGGTGCAGTGAACAGCTTCATTTTTACACGCATACAAACTCCTGTGAGAGGCTGCCTGAAAATCCCGGGTATAATTCAGGCAGAATAAGATCGGCAATATACATACAAGGCTGTATGTAATCAATAACCCAGCTGTACCGGCGCGACCAACGCCATAAAAAAACTGTTTAACCGCCAGACAGACCAGTATAGCCGCTGCCAGGCACCGGCTTGCCGCAGCATGACAACAGGTGAAAAAAACCACTGCTTATGTCCGGTTTAATGCATGCTTTATTTTATCTCGGTTGTCCTATACTGTTGATTTACTTCAATACGCTACGCAGCAGCGCAGCAAACCAGGTGGACCTGAGTATGAGCACTGAAACCAAAACAGATGAACTGGACTGTGACATTGATAGCGGCTGCGGTGCTGTTGATATCGTGATTAAACCGCGTGATAAAGACCTCGGCGGCTTTTCGGTGCGCCGCTCACTGCCGACCAAAGAGCGCAAAATGGTTGGGCCGTGGATTTTCTTCGACCATATGGGCCCGGCAGAATTCGCCGCAGGCTCCGGTATTAACGTGCGGCCACACCCGCATATAAATCTGGCCACGGTCACTTATCTGTTTGAAGGTGAAATATTGCATCGCGACTCACTGGGCAGCTTGCAAGCCATTACGCCGGGCGACATTAATCTGATGGTCGCAGGCAGTGGTATAGTGCATTCTGAACGGGAGCGGCCGGAAGTGACAGCCAGTGCACACACACTGCATGGCTTACAACTTTGGCTGGCATTGCCGGAAAAAGAAGAAGAAATTGCACCGGCGTTTTATCACTACCCCAAACACACTATACCGGCCGTCGATGTCGACGGCGTTGCCGTGCGGGTGCTGATGGGCAGTGCTTATGGCCAGACATCACCGGTAAAAACTTATGCGCAAACGCTGTATGTCGAAGCCTTTATGAAAAAAGGCCAACGTTTAACCCTGCCCGACTGTGCCGAGCGTGCCGTTTACGTTGCCAAAGGCGGGTTGCGGCTAAAAGACACTACGGTACCCGAACACGCTATGGTTGTGCTGCATCAGGCAGCTGGTGTCGAAATTGAAGCCACAGCCGATAGCCGCATTGCGCTGATAGGCGGCGAGAGTATGGGTAAGCGCTTTATTGAATGGAATTTTATTTCCAGCCGTAAAGAGCGGATTGAGCAGGCCAAGCAAGACTGGATGGCCGGTGGTTTTGCCAAAGTGGTTGGTGATGAAGATGAGTTTATTCCGTATCCGGTCAATGGGTAAGTGGCACAACACCCAGCGCGGTTGCCGGGTGTTAACACGTTTGTACTGTCTTAGCCATTACTATTCTCCAGCGTCTGCGCCAGCGCTGGCTCGGATCCTTCTGCGCTAATCAGCTCTGGCTGGCTTTGCGCCTGATCTGTCAGCCAGCGCTGAATAACAGAGACCGCCGGTGACACCGATACCGGAGCCGCATAAGCCGGCCGCTGATAAGATGGCTGGCTCAGCAGCTGAATAAAATAAGATGACGCGAAAAAGACACTGGCACCAAAAGCGACAGCCGCCAGTGCACTTTTATAATCATCACTTTGGCGGGCAACAACAAACAACATTAACATGGCACAGCAGGCGGCCATGTACACCGCCAGATAATGAAAAAGATCGTTGTCCATAGCGATACCTACAGCATAAACGGTCAGATACACTACAATGGGCATTGCCAGCATAAGTGTGGGTTTCATATAGCTGTACATGGTGTAAGTTCCTGTTTAAAAGTTAATTATCGTCTGCTGCATCCTGAATGGCTTCACCGGCCGATTCGATATCTTTGCCAGCGCCTTCAACAGTGGCGCAGCCTACAACGCTGATACTCAGCAGCGCAGCCAGCATCAAACCGACGCAGCGCTTAGCATTAAAACGACTATGTTCACTTGTAAAACTGTTCATCAGACTGATCCTCCCGATTGATCCTAACGACTTGCAAAGCGTACACTGGCAGCTGCAAGGTGTTCAGCTGTGGTACAGCAAGAACCAAACCAACAATATGTCATTGTTTTTTATAAAAATATCTGTTGCCTAGTGCTGTTTACTTATGTAGTAATTACAACGGATGCGGAAATTAATTCATACCGGCAGCAACAAGGTGATATATGAGTATTGAACTGCGTAAAAGTGACAGCGGCACCTACCGCCAGACTATCCGTATTAACCAGCACACGGTATTTGCTGATGTTAGCAAAGAGCTGGGCGGGGATGACAGCGCACCGGACCCGCATGATTTATACGATGCCGCGCTGGCAGCCTGTAAAGCCATCACTGTGATGATGTACGCCAAACGTAAGCAACTGCCGCTGGATTATATTGACGTTATTATTGAACGCGATAACAGCCGTGAAGCCCAGGGTGTCTATGTGCTGAATGTGCAATTGAAATTACAGGGCGCGCTTAGCAGCGAGCAAAAACAGCAGCTTGGTGCCATTGCGGAAAAATGTCCCATCCATAAGCTGATGACAGCCGTCAGCACTGAAATTCATGCCAGCATTAGCTGAGCCGCTTATGCCCACAACTCACTTTCGCATCGCCCTGATTGGCTATGGTTACGCCGGTAAAACCTTTCATGCACCGCTGATTAACACCACGCCGGGTTTAACGCTGGTGGCGGTTGGCTCATCACAGCAAGCAGCAGTGCAGGCCGATTTAGGGCCGCAATTACATGTTAGTGCTGATTATCAGGCGGTGATTGGCCAGTCAGATATTGATCTGGTGGTCATCGCCAGCCCGAACGACAGCCATGCGCCGCTGGCCGAACAGGCGCTGAATGCCGGTAAGCATGTGGTGGTAGATAAACCTTTTGCCTTAAGCCTTGAACAGGCACAAAAGCTAACGGCGCTAGCGCAGCAAAAGCAGTTATTGCTGTCGGTATTTCATAACCGCCGCTTTGATGCCGACTTTATCGCGCTAAGGCAGTTGCTGGCATCAAAGGCACTGGGCGATATTGCCCATTTAGAATCCCGTTTTGACCGTTTCAGGCCGCAAGTGCGTCAGCGCTGGCGCGAACAAGCCGGGCCCGGCGCCGGTTTATGGTTCGATTTAGGCCCGCACCTTTTAGATCAGGCCCTGCTGTTGTTTGGTATGCCGCAGCAGTTAAAGGCCACACTGAAACAGCTACGGCCAGGCGCCACCACCGATGACTGGTTTAGTGTCTACCTGGATTACGGCCATTTTGGCGTAACCCTTGGAGCCTCGATGTTAAGCGCCGCGCCTTCGCCGCGTTTTACCCTGCAATGCCAACAGGGCAGCTGGCAGAAGTTTGGCCTGGATGTGCAGGAAGACCAGCTAAAACAGGGCTTAACGCCGTTAAGTAAAGGCTGGGGTCAGGATCCGTGTGCTGCCAGGCTGTACAGCGCTGATACGGTAACAGAGCAGATATTGACACCCGGCTGTTATCAGCAGTACTACAGCGCTATTGCTGCCGCCCTGCGTGGCGAAGGGCCAAACCCGGTACCGGCAGAACAAGCCTGTGATGTGATGTATCTGCTGCAGTTGGCAGAGCGATCCGCAGCCCGTGGTGAGGTAATTGCAATTAGCACCAAGTTGTAAACAGGTGCTAATTGCAAGCCAGCTTTACCGCTTTATCAGATATCGAAGCGGTCGTTTTGCATCACTTTGGTCCAGGCGCTGACAAAGTCCTGTACAAACTTCTCTTTGCCGTCGTTAGCACCATAGCCTTCTGCCACAGCACGCAGCTCGGCATGCG
>NZ_DATCSY010000265.1:0-2058 GCF_036568245.1 Rheinheimera sp.
AGCGGATTTATATCTACTCATGTTATTTACTTCCTCATTTGCTGGTTACAAACGAGCGAAGTATCTAACATGGGTACTCTACGGGCATAGCCCCGACTAAACGATCACCACCTCCATAGGAGGTGGTTTAAGGCTGACAACTAAAAATCCCGCCGTGGCGGGATTTTTTTATCAGGTTCTGTTTAGTGGTCATCTTCACAACTGTTACAGCTGTTACAAAGCCGCATGTTCATAATATGCGCCAGTACCACCAGGGTAGCCCCAACCATTAGTACAGCATGCTCGTATTCGTGACCCCAGACATCTTTTTGCCAGTAAATAAAACCGCCTAGAAATAACGAGTAAAACGGATACAGCTTGCGATGATAGCGATGAAAACCAATAAACAGGGTGATGAAACCCAGCACCATAGTGATCAGTAATACAATTCTCTCAAACGCATGGTTATGGCTTGCCGTTAAACCCAGTAAAGGCAATAGAGGTAAAATAACAGGCAGCATAATGCAGTGAATGGCACAAAGCGATGTCACTGTGATACCCACTTTATCAAATACGCTTCTTACTGTTGCTAACACTCTGCTTACTCTGAAAGCCTATGCCGGATAAACGAGATAATATAACAAAACACTTATTAAAGGAATGGGCAGGAATAAAAATAACGCCAAGCATAACAGGTAAACCAACACAGGCTGAATACCATTGGCGCTTATGGCATAATGGCGCTACTTTTCATGGCTTGGTCAATCTATGGACGCTTTACTAAATCAGCTCGATGACAACTTAAAAGAATTATACCGCAAGGCGCTGGATGCTGACGCTTTGCTCGACAACCTGCAACAGCAAGGACATGGCAAACATCAACGTATTTTTGCCGATAACACTCTGTTTCAGGCATCGAGTAATCGTTTTATGCCCTATCTGGCCGAAACAGCGGAGCAGGTAGCCGCCATGAGACAAAGTCAGCAGTTTAACACTGCCACTTTGCAGCGCGTAGTTAAGCAGTTAAAACAGTTGCACCAAACATTAGCCGAATTTCGCACTGTTATAACTAAATGAAATAGACATCTCATCTTGTTCAAAAAACAATCTAATGGAGTTTCTGCGCTACACTAATCTAAAGAGATAATTGGAGGTGCCCATGTCTGCATTAAGTAGTACGGCATTGACCAGCAACCAGATAGCCGTCAGGCCGAACCAGATACCTGAACGTACAACAACCGCATCTGCTGTACTGGCGGGCTCCGCTACAACTGCAGCGCCCGATACAGACGCAGAGCCACGGCGTGAGATTGTACGAGTGAGTAGTAGTATTGGCCGGGCGGCCTCTGCCGGACAGCTGAGCCGGCAAGAAGCGGTCGATATTTACCGGCAAATTGCCAGCTTACTGTAGTTACTGGCTAACCTTAGGTAAGGCTTGCGCATATTGTTCTACTTTAGGTAGCAGTTCTTTGCTGAACCAGTCTTCCAGCATCTGGCGCTCATAGCGCAATTCATCAGAATTATTTACTGAATTGAGCGTCTGCATAAAGCCCATATCACGCAGTTTTTCCTCTGCGCTGGCGACTTCCTCACCGTGCTTATCACGTACAACATAGCTGAATTTAATAGCCGGGGAGTAAATATCTTTCACCACACGCAGCGGATTACCCGCGCCACCGGCAAAATAGTCTACATCACCGGCCAGGTCCAAATCGGTCACTGTGACTTCCCACTTATATCCCTCTGGCAACTTGCCAGCCAGCTCAGCAAAAAAACTATCAAACTTTTTCAAGATCCTTTCCCGGTAAGCTTTACGGGTATCATTTGCCGGGCGGATATCCGTGAATTTCTCCGGCTGCTGCCACTGCACTGAAACTTCACCTGCTTGCGCTGTACCAACAGTTAAGAGGCTTAAACCACATAGGAATAGTATTTTACGCATAACCGTTCTCCTGTATCTGCTAAGGCTTAGCGCCTGCAATGCTGTGTTAGAGGCTATTCGCTGGTATAAGTTTAATGTAGACCCAACTATACCCCTAACCAAACGAATACCGCTGAACTGTTTTGTATAAATATGTA
>NZ_DATCSY010000266.1:0-12599 GCF_036568245.1 Rheinheimera sp.
ATTGCCGGTATTGCCGCCGGTATGCGAAATTCCGGTTAGGTCATCTCGTTTATTAACGGCATAACCAGCATAATGTAAGCCGGAATTCAGGCGAGGGGTTGGGTTACTCTAAGCCGACCGTTGACGGCATGGATGCCGGACAAATTCGCCCGGAGCGAATTTGAACAGCTCTGCTGGTCCGAAGGATAAACTTCATGGATGAAGTTTATAATCGAGCCTACAGGGATGTATTTACGGCGTGTCGGTGTGAGTACCCCAATCCCGATGACGCAGGACAAGCGGATATTATGCTTACTTATGTATTACTGGCGCTGGTATCGGCAGTGGCGATGGCCAGCAGCGGCATTATTGCCCGCTTTAGCGGGTTGTCGGCTGCCGAACTGACCTTCTATCGGCTGGCGGTCGGCGCTTTATGTCTGCTGGTGTTTGTTGCCTGTACCGGCCGTATCAAAACGTTGAAAGGTAAACCCGATTGGCGTATGGCGGTAAACGGTGTGCTGCTGGTTGGCTTTATGCTGACGTTCTTAAGCGCCATTGAATATATCAGCCTGGCGAATGCCATTATGCTGGTTTATCTGGCGCCGCCATTGTCTGCCTTTGTTGCACACTGGCTGTTGGATGAAAGGCTGGACTTACCTGATAGCAGCCTGATTGCCTTGTCGTTTTTCGGCTTTGCCATGCTACAGCAATTTAAATTCGATCTGGTGCTACATGCCGACCAATTTCCTGGTTTAGTGTTTGGCCTGATGTCTTTACTGGCTTACAGCGGCTTTTTACTGCTGAACAGGCGTTCGTTGCCAGCGCATTCGCAATTGCAGCGCACCTTTTATCAGCTGGTTATCGGTGCCTGTTGTATGCTGCCCTTTCTGGGAGCCATAGCGGTACCGAACCATCAGACACTTATCTGGATAGCGCTGGCCGGTATCTTCCCGGGCTTTATTGCCATTTACTGTGCCATAGTGGCACTGCAGCATTTGCCGACGCGGATATATGCCACACTGGCGTATATGGAGCCGGTAACGGTTATCGTCGCCGGCTGGTGGTTGTTTCAGGAAGCTTTAACCTTGCTGCAGCTGGCCGGCGTGGTGCTGATTATGCTCACCGGCCTGGCGCTGGCGTTACGGCATAAACCGGCCAGAGCCGTGCAGCAGCTGCTTGAGGGAAAAACTCAGCCGCTAATCAAAACAGCAGATCCCGATATTTAGCTCTTACTATTGCTGTGCTTGGTTAGCAAATTCTCCTCATCTGAGGTTCGCAGCTCAGTCTGCAATTGCTGTTGCATAGTGTCGTCGGTGGTGACGTCCACGTCTTGCCGTGCCGCCTGCTGAGAAGACGTTGTAGCCTCAGTGGATCCAGGCGGTTCAGCATTGGTCATATCTGCCATATGAATACGGTAGATAGGTTCAGGCATTTCAATACCGGCGTCATCAAATGCCGATTTCACCAGGCGGATGGCTTCGCTGCGGGCTTTTAAAAAATCGGTATTACGCTGATCTATCCAGCCAAAAAACTTCAGCGCTACCGCACTGTCGCCCAGCTCATCAATCAGACACCGCGGCGGCGGGTCGGGCAGTATGCCCGGCATATTGGCCAGTGTGGCAATACCAAGTTGGCGCACTTTAACTAAGTCCAGTGATACTGACACGCCGGCATTAAACTGAAACCGCCGCAGTGGATTACGGGAAAAGTTGGTCATTGCCAGGGTAATAATATCACTGTTCGGAATACGCAGGTGGTTGCCGTCATATGTCATCAGTACGGTATCCCTCGATGTCAGACGCACGACACTGCCAGTGAACTCGCCCACCTGAATTTGATCGCCAATTGCAAAAGGGTTACGGGTACTGAGCAGCACGCCAGCGAGATAATTCTCAACAATATTGCGAAACGCAAACCCCAGCGCAATACCAATAACACCGGCTACCCCCAGCGCCGCGCTAACCAATGCAGTTGCATCCAGTAGCTCCAGAGCAATCAATACACCGATACCCGTAACCAGTACCCGGATAAAACGCACACCAAGATTCGAGGCCAGCTCGCTAAGGCCGAACCGCCGTAACCAGGTGCTATGGCGTGCCAACCAACCGCCAAGCCATGAAAAACACAGCACTGCCAGCAGTGCCAACACCAAAAGCGGTAGCATTTGCACGGCCTTGGTTAGCATCTGCTCAAATTTCTCCGCCGCCGGGGCCAGCCTTGAACGCACTGCCAGCTGCTCCTGCAGCATATCCTGTACATACACCACGCCGTCTAACCGGCGGGCGATGGCAAGCGCTTCGTCTTTAAGCTGGGCATTAGCGACTTCACCACTTAGCGTCAGCACTCCCGACTCAGTATTTGCCGTTATTTGTTCCATACCGGAAATAGCAGACGTGATAGCCAGCAGCCGGGCGCTGATAGCCTTGTCGTCAGTTGTGTCTTGGACTTTTATCGCCTTTTCATCTGTCGCATGCTCTTGTGCAGCAAGCAGTTGGCTGTAAACAGGCAGGCAAATTAATAAGGCATTAAGTAACAGCAGTCTCATTCTGTCTCCGGCATCACTTTAGTTAACGGCCAGTTAACTATAGCAGCCGGGTACTTGTCACCGCATGTCACCTGTTTGATTGTCTGCAATACGATCTGGCAGCTGCTGTATAGTGTCTTACTTGCTTTGATATTGATAATTGTTTGCGTTTGCATTTGGGCGATTGTAGAATTCTGTCACTGTTAGTTTGTGACTATCACTGTGGGGTTTTTGAATGTCAGTTGTGCAAAAGTTTTCTGTTTTAATTGCAACGTCGCCTGTTGTGCTCAGTGTGGGGGCAGCTTTTTTTAGCGCCATGGCGCAAAGCCAGCCAGCAACAGAAGCTGAGGTTGAAGTGATCGCGGTGTATGGTAATCAGGGCGATAGCCGCTCGGCAACCAAGCTGGATTTAACACTGTACGAAACCCCTCAAACCGTTACGGTAGTATCACGTCAGCAAATGGATGATTTTTCTCTGCATTCAGTTAACCAACTGCTGAGCTATACACCTGGCGTTACCGTCGAAAGCGTAGAAACCGATCGCACTTATTACACTGCGCGCGGTTTTGATGTGGTGAATTTTCAGTATGACGGCATCGGTGTACCGTTTTCATCCGGCTTAACCAATGGCCAGTACGATACCGCTGCTTTTGAGCGGGTCGAAGTGATAAAAGGCGCTGCCGGTTTAGTTACCGGCTTGGCCAACACTTCAGCAACAGTGAATTACCTGCGTAAAAAGCCAACAGCCGATTTTATGGCATATGGCACTTTGTTTGCGGGCTCTGATGATATGTTGCGGGCAGAAGGTGATGTGTCCGGCAGCCTGACGGATGATTTTCGTGCCAGAGCTGTAGTGGCAAAAGAATCGGCAGATTCTTATTTAGCCAGAAAGTCTGACGATAACAGCCTGCTTTACCTGGTAGCTGAGTACGACGTTAGCGCAAACACCGTGCTGACAGTCGGGCATAGCCAGAATAAAAACAATGTCGATGGCAGTATGTCCGGCGCATTACCACTGTACTACACGGACGGCAGCCTTACAGATTACGATGTTTCAACCAATACTGCTGCTGACTGGGCATTTCGCGATACTGACACTACAGAAAGTTTTGCCCAGCTTCACCATAGGCTGTCGCAGGATTGGAGCCTACATCTGATGCTGATGCAAATAGACACCAAAATGGACTCTGAGTTGTTTTATGTCTACGGCACACCTGAGCGTGGCACAGAGCTCGGTATGCTTGGCAATGCCTACGGTTATGCTCTGGATGAAACTCAGAAAATGGCCGATTTGTATCTTACCGGCCAGTTTACACTGGGTGGCCGCCAGCACGAATTAATGCTTGGGCTTAACTACGCGCATATTGATTTATTCGGCCAGTCATTTTACGACTACGAAACCGGTTACCCGGTGTTGGGCAGCAACTGGGCACAGGGCAGTACGGTTAAAGGCGTGTTTGATGATACCGACCCTTATGGCACAGGGCATAAGGACAAACAAATTCATCAGTCGGCTTATGTTGCTACCCGTTTACACCTGACCGATGCGCTGTCAGTTCTGGCCGGTGCCAGAATGATGTCGGTTAAGCAAAGCGGCTACAGTTATGGTGTCGATGCCGCTACGGACGCTGATGAAACCGTACCCTATATCGGTGCTATGTATCAGCTGACCGACAACGTAGCGCTGTACAGCAGCTACAGTGAAGTGTTTACCCCGCAGTCATTCGTTGACGGCGACTTCAATGCCCTTGGCGTAGCCCGCGGCGAGCATATCGAGTTCGGTACCAAGGTGTCACTACATAATGGCCGTGCTACAGCCAGTGCGGCATTATTCAGAGCCGATTTAAACAATGTTGGCGAGTTTGCCGGTGTAGTAAACGGTGTAAATACCTATAACGGGCTGGATTACCGCTCGCAGGGGGTAGAAATGGAGTTGGTCGGCAGCGTGACCGATCAGCTAAACCTGAGCCTGGGTTACACCTGGCTTGACAGCATTGAGGGGGATGACGGCAGCCAGGTACGTACTTATGTGCCACGCAATCTGGTTAAACTGTCAGGCGTGTATTTTCCGCAGTGGTTACCGGCGCTATCATTTGGTGCCAGCGTAAACTGGCAGGACAGTGTGTACACCAGCCCGGAACCGGGTATTGATATCCGCCAGAACAGCTATGCGCTGCTGGATGTGTTTGTGCGCTATCAACTGAGTGATAATGTATCGCTGGCACTGAATGGCAGCAACGTTACTGATAAAAAGTACTATGAGAGTCTGTACTGGACTCAGGCCTATTATGGCGTGCCTAGCCAGTGGCAGGCATCGGTAACCTGGCGTTACTAATAAACGGAATAGTGCAATTAAACACACTAAGCCGCCTATTCTGGCGGCTTAGTGTTTTATGGCTAACTGCGTGGCACAAAATCCAGCACGGTCGCATTGATGCAGTACCTGGGTTTACCGCCGGGGCCATCATTGAACACATGGCCAAGGTGGATGCCCGATACTTTGGCGCGTATTTCGGTACGGCGCATGCCGTAGCGGTTATCGGGTTTTTCAATCACGGCACTGTCGACTGCTTTGGTGAAGGATAGCCAGCCTGTGCCAGAGTCAAAGCGATCGCGGGTATCAAACAGGGCGGCGCCACTGAGCTTATCCACAAAGGTGCCATCAGGTGTATTTTTAAAAATTTCGTACTGTTTGCAGAAGCGGCCATCGGTGCCTTCATCAAACGCCACATTAAAGGCTTCACTGTTACCCAGTTTAAATTTACCCAGCAGCAGATAAAACTCTTCCGGACTTAAATAGCCCTGCCGGCCAAACACTTCTTTGCCGTCCTGCAGCAGGATAATGGTCGGGGTGGCCCAGGTTGGCGTTTTCAGTGTCAGACCGTCCAGATTGCCGGCATACCGGAAATGCAGCGGTATATCACCGCTGTATTTACTGGCAACGTCAGCTTTGAATTTTTCGCAGTAAGGACAATAGTTTTCCGAATCAATCACTAAAATATGCTGGCCTTTAAGCAGAGCACTGTTGTCGGTAGCGGTGGTTTTCGTGGTGCTTTCAGTGGCAAAGCGCACGCCGGTGGAATGATCAGGGCAATAGCCGTTAGGGTTTTTCGCAATATAGTCCTGATGGTAGTTCTCAGCCGGGAAGAACTGGCGCAAAGGTTTAATCACAGTGGTAATTTTGCCAAAACCCGCCTTAGTCAGCAGCGGCTGATAAGCTGCAAGCACTTGCTGTGCAACCTCATACTGTGCCTGGCTGTTAGTCAGGATCGTTGAGCGGTACTGGGTACCGACATCATTGCCCTGCCGGTTAAGCTGCGTCGGGTCGTGCATTTCAAAGTAGCGTTGCAGTAGCGTATTGAGGCTAATCACGGCCGGGTTAAAACTGACTTTAACCACTTCAGCGTGGTTGTCCGGGTTATGCTTATTGCGATACTGTGTGATGGCGCGGTAAGTTGGTTCAACGCCGTTGCCATCGGCATAGCCTGAAACTGCATCTATTACACCCGGCATGGCTTCAAAGCGTTTTTCGACGCCCCAGAAGCAGCCAGCACCGACAACTATGCTGTCAATATGCGGTGTCGCCGGCATGGTATCTGCCTGCAGTGGCAGAGCGCTGCCCGTCAGCAGCAATGATAAGTAAAACGTTTTTAACCAGGATAGTGTCATAACGGCCTCAGCTGTCTGTTACGTCGGTTGCTTCAGTATCAGACAGGCAAAAGACCATTTTGCTTTCAGGGAGGCCAGTTTAAGTTCGTTGTTTTAACGCAAACGGGCAAATTCACTGATATGTTGCAGCGTCTGGTCGATATCAGCGCTACTGATATCCAGATGACACACCCAGCGTACGCGTTTAATGGCGCCATTGGCAGTTTGGTAATTGCTGGCGGTAAGGGCTATGCCGCGCTCGGCCAGATAAGGTAGTAACTGTGCCGCCAGTTCAATATCAATATCGGTAAACAGAATATTGGTTTGTACCGGCAGTGGCGTCAGTTTACCTTGCAACGCCGGCAGCTGCGCTGCTAACACGGTTAAGCCTTCCGCCAGACGCAGGCAGTTGGCATGATCTTGCGCCAGCCGGTCGATATTGTTTTCCAGCGCATATAAACCTGCGGCTGCCAGAATGCCGGTCTGGCGCATACCACCGCCTAACATTTTGCGTACCCGCCGGGCGCGGGCGATAAAAGCGTCAGAGCCCAGTAGCAAAGAACCAACCGGGCAGCCGAGACCTTTGGATAAGCACAAGGATACTGAGTCAAACCCCTGACACAGCTCGCGTGCCATTTGCTGTGGCGTGGTATTGTGCTGTGGTGCCAGCGCAACCGCTGCATTCATCAGCCGGGCGCCATCAATATGGCAAGCCAGGTCTGTTGCTTTCGCCAGTTCAGACACTGATCGCATGTACTCAAGCGATAACACTTTGCCACCGACAGTGTTTTCAATGACGATAAGGCGGGTGCGGGCAAAGTGTGGATCATCCGGCTTGATGGCGGCAGCAATATCACTCAGCAGCAGGCTACCATCGCTTTGCAGCTCCAGTGGTTGCGGCTGAATGGAACCTAATACAGCCATACCTCCGGCTTCCCACTTATAGGTATGCCATTGCTGGCCGACTATTGCCTCATCGCCGCGCTGACAGTGGCTCATCATAGCGATCAGGTTGGTCTGGGTGCCGCTTGGTGCAAACAACGCCGCCTCAAAGCCGAGCAAGTCAGCAGCATAACGCTGCAGCTGCAGTGTTGTCGGGTCATCATTGAATACGTCATCCCCCAATGGGGCATTGAACATACGCTCTTTCATTGCCAGCGAGGGCTGGGTGACAGTATCGCTACGAAAATCAGCCATAAAAATTCCTTAACATCAAAACAGGCGGCTACTTGCCATTAAATAACAGCCTGAGAATTTTATTAGGTGCAATCAGGTATTTGTGTATCGCCAGCGTTATTGCCAGTGTTGTGCCGACGATCAGGCAAAACCCCAGTAAAGGTGGCAAACCGGCATTTATCAGCAACAGCCCTAAGCCAATCACAATAACGTGGTGAAACAGATAAACACTGTAAGATGCCTCAGATAAGAAGCGCCAGTATTGATGACTGCGTGTGACAGCAAGATTAAACAGGCTAAAACATAATGCCACACAGATCCAGCGGATGAACAAAGCAGTGTACAGCGTCAGTGTTTGCCAGATAAGCCCGCTACCCTGCTGCACCAGATAGTTCAGGCCGTACAACAACAGCAGCGCCAGCATGCCATAAACAAGGTTTAATTTACTGAACTGCTGAAGCCAGCCGGGATTATGGTATAGCATCAAACCGAACACAAAGAATGGCAAATTGGACAACACCTCATACAGGTCGGTGATCCCAAGCCAGCTGTGGTACATCGGCAGGCCCAGCCTGTTAAGTGTTACCAGTAGCAGGCCGTACAGTGGCAGCAGCGTGATAAACAGTGGTAAAGGTAACCACTTTACCGCCAGGGTATTAAGACGCTGGCCCAGCCGGCGTAAAGGCGCCATGCTGTAAGCGAGGCTAAGCAGCACCACAAAAATAAATAAATCGAGTAAAAACCACAGATGTTGCACCCAGCCACCGCTGAGCAGATAGCTTGATACATCCCCGGTTATCCAGCCAAAGTGATGCAGCAAGACTGCTTGTAGCACATTAAGGCTGATGGCACAGACCAGAAGTGGCAGTAAAATCCGCTTCAGCCGTGAGCGCAGAAAATGTGCATTACCGTAGCGGATAACAAACATGGCACAGAAAAAGCCGGACACGACCAGAAAGGCTGGCATGCGAAAGGTTGCAATGGCCTTAATCAGATAATTAAAAAACGGGTGGTTTTCCGGCGCATATATCAGCCATACCTGGCTGGGGTTGTACAAATGTGCTGTGTGAAGCACTATGCCCAGCATCATCAGTACTGAGCGCATGACATCAAGATAATCTATCCGTTTGTTGCTGCCTTGCATGTTAACGTCACTCCATGAAAAAACCGCCGGTACCCTTCGCCGGTCAGATGTATACCGTCCGCACTGAAATCCGTTTGCAGCAGGTTGTTGGCGTAATAGTGTAGCTGTGGCTGCAATGTAGCATAAGCCTGCAATTTTGCATTAACTTCGTCAAAGGCTGGCCAGTACTGCTGCCGTGCCGGGCTGCGTTTTATCGCCAGGATATGAATTTGCGCCGCAGGGTAGTGCGCCATTATTTGCTTAATCAGCGCCATATACTCAGCGGCAACTTGCGGTGCAGTTTTAGACTGCGCTACATCGTTTTCGCCGGCATACAGCAGAATATGTTGTGGTTGGTGCTGTATCGGTGTCCAGCTGAGGTAGTGCTTAATATCAGTAAGTTGGCTGTTACCGACGGCCCGGTTCAGCCAGTTACCACAGTTGCTGATTGTGGCGGTATCCAGCCGGGCCAGGGTTGAGCTACCCAGCAGCAAATTGGCTGGCGCTGCGCCGGCGGTTTGCACATCATCGGCGATATGCATCAATACAAGCCGGGTCGGCCTACTCAGGCCTTGCCAAATAACAAAGGTTGCCACCAGTAGCAAGACGATGCCTGACAAAATGCGAAGTAACGGAGTTTTCATAGCGATAAGCAAAAAAGAAAAGGGCAGTGTAACCTGCCCTTATGATGACTTCAGTCGGTCTGATTAATAAAAACTGATTTTAAAATCGACACCAAAGGTACGTGGTTCGTTAACAAAACCGGTCAGGTTGTTAAAGTCGACGGCACCTTTAACATTGTCTTCATCGGTAATATTGCGGCCAAACACACCAACTTCGTAGTTATTCTCATAATTTATGTAGGCAACGCGTAAACCCGCTTCATACTGATTGTCTGTGTGGAACTCCGCAGACTCATACAAGAATAAGTTTGTTTTACCTTGCAAAGCGAAATCCGTGTAAACATAGATTTCACCAGACGCTAACGGATAATCATAGCGAGCGTTTAGCGTTAGTATGGTTTCAGGTGCTTGTGCAAAAGGGTTGCCATCAATGTATGGACGGCCATCTGCATTCACCGGGTCCAGAATGGTACAGTTACCAAAACCACAACCGCCTACGACAGTATCGCTATCTTTAAACTCAGTTTTGTTGTAGCTGAAACCACCGCCGATGCTTAAGTTTGGTAGCACGCGGTAGTCAAAGTCTGTTTCGAAACCGTAGCCAACGCCTTTATCAGCATTGTCCAGTGTATTGCCGTTTAACTCACCGCCAATGACCGAAATTTGCATATCATCAATAGTGTAATAGAACACCGCTGCGTTTAGACGCAAAGTGTTTTGCAGCAAGTCACTTTTCACACCGAATTCATATGACATAATTGTTTCGGCGTCTGCAACAGTTGCTGGTTCAGCAAAAGCAATGTTTCTTCCCTGTATAGACTGGGCTCTGAAACCATCTGCTATTCTTGCGAACACACTGGTTTTGTCGGTTAAACGATAGTTAGTACTTAACTCCCAGCTGATCTGGTCATCTGTAACTTTGATGGGGTCATTGTTAGGTACTGTGGTGCTGAGCGTTTTCTCGTCATCGGTATAACGAATACCAGCTGTGACATTCCACTTTTCATCTATTTGATATGTACCTTGGCCAAATACTGCCCAGCTGGTGTTTCCGTGATAAACCAAAGCCGGATCAATAACACCGCCAATGGTGTTCACGCCAAATGTTGAGTCAAAATAGAATCCGCCTACCTGCCAGCTAAAAGCATCGGTGGTATCACTGGCTAAACGAACTTCTTGTGTGTACTGTTCCAGATCTTTCAATTCATCACGGGTAGATGAAGGGAATGGGATAAATCCTGGCCCTTCAAGGGTTCCACCGTCAACATCGCTTTGTGAAAAGCCGGAAGCTGTTTCATACGATGAGATACTGGTCAACGTCATGTCATCAAACATAAAGTCAAACTTCAGTGATCCGCCCCAACTATCATATTCTTGCGGATTGTTAACAGTGGCATCGTAGTAGACTGTATCACGGTCATAGTTCTCATTGAGATCATTGCTGCCTTTGGTAAATACGTTGGCTCGAAATATTGATGCTGTGCCAGCGTAATTACGGCTATGCAGATTTAACAATGCATTGAAGTCGGCTGTTTCATATAAAAACTGCACCCGACCGGCGCGCTCCTGGTAGCCGCCCATTGCATCGCTTTCATTCAAATAAGCATTGTCAATCCAGTCACTTCGATTCTGAGACAGCAACGAGATCCTAGCTGACAATTCATCTGTTAATCCGCCACCAACTGCACCTTCCAGATTGAACTGCCCTAATGTACCGGCAGTTGTTTTCACGTAAGCATCAAAGTCCTGACGTGGTTTTACGCTGTCAAACTTGATAATACCGGCAGTAGTGTTACGACCAAACAACGTGCCCTGAGGACCTCGGATCACCTCAACTTGCTGTACGTCGAACAGCGGGAAACTCTTTAAAATTACGTTTTCCATTACCACGTCATCCATTACGATGGACACTGGCTGGGACGCTGCCAAATCAAAATCGGTATTGCCCAGGCCGCGGATATAAAAACGTGGTGCAACCCGCCCATTAGACGATTCTGCATATAATCCCGGCACCTTTATCGCCAGTGCTGTTATGTCGTCACCGGAAGAAAAAATCGCATCAAATTTCTCGCCGGATAAAGTGGCGATAGAAATCGGTACTTCCTGAATACTCTGGCTGCGCTTTTGCGCGGTAACGGTAATGGTTTCCAGTTCCTGCTGTTTTGCATTCTGATCTTTGTCACTTTCCTGCGCTAACAGCACCGGAGAAAGACCAATCGCCGCACTAAACAGGCTGGCCTGAACAGCCACTGACAACGCTGACTTGGTAAATGGTTTCATTAAGGTGAACCTTTCATTGATAATTTACGAGGGTGTATGTGTTATGTAACGGTTATTTTACTGGAGTGACCACAGCAAACCGCTACGGATTAACGTTGGCTAATATAGCAGTTTATCGCGAAAAATGCTCAACTTAGCGTACTTTTGCGGTTAATTTATCAGCAGGGTGAGCCAAAGCAGTGTAGGCTCGTATGCACAGATTTAGAACAATGAGAGCCTTATGCGTAGTGTAATGTTACTGCTGCTTTGCTTCAGCTGGTATGCGCCCGTGCTAGCGGCTACAACCGGCTGGCAGAGTGCGAAACATTTACGGGCCGAGCTGGTTAGTGAATACCGGCAGGTGCAGCCCGGACAAACGCTGCAGCTGGCGCTGCACTTTGTGCCTGATGAGCACTGGCACACCTACTGGCAAAACCCGGGTGACTCCGGGTTACCGACACAGCTTAGCTGGACATTGCCGGCTGGAATCAGCGCCGGACCGATCAAGTGGCCTGTGCCTCAGGCCATTGCCGTGCCGCCACTGGTAAACTACGGCTTTGAAGGCCAGACCATTTTACTGTCCGATCTGACTATCGCCGCGGACTATCAGGCTGATACCGTGCCGCTAACATTAAAGGTCGATTGGCTGGTGTGCGAAGAGGTATGTATTCCGGCTGAAGCAGAGTTTAGCCTGGTATTGCCGGTAGCTGCCAAGGCTGTGTTGGCTGAAGAGACAACAACGTTATTCCGTCAGGCGCAGCAACAGTTACCGCAGCCGCTTGACGTAAAAGGGCAGTTTGACGTATCCGGCGGAGCATTTTCGGCACTGCTGGATTTACCTGAGCCTCAGAACATTATGGCCTTTTTTGTTGCCGCCACCGAGTTGGTAGACCATGCAACACCGCAGCAAGTCATATTGAATGGCCAGCAGTTACTGTTGCAGCAGCCACTGAATACCTATTTTTCCGCCGCGCCGCAACAACTGGAAATCGTACTGATCACTGCCGACGACAAGGCCTACAGTGTGCAGCTGCAGCAGGCAAATAATGCCGGTACAGACATTCTGATCACCCAGGGGCAGCAGGACCCGACGGCGTTATGGCTGATACTTCTGCTGGCCGGCGCCGGCGGCGTGTTACTAAACTTAATGCCGTGCGTGTTCCCGGTATTGTCGCTCAAGGCGCTTAGTATCGCGGCCAGTGGTCAGGTACGCCGGCAACAACAAAGTCAGGCATTATGGTACAGCCTGGGTGTGGTGCTGAGCTTT
>NZ_DATCSY010000267.1:0-7972 GCF_036568245.1 Rheinheimera sp.
GTGATCAGTTTGGCAGCGGTTTTGTTGAACTTAACCCTAACTCGAAAATTCCGGCGCTGCTTGGTACGACAAACGGTGTCAGGGTATTTGAATCCGGCTCTATTCTGCTTTATCTGGCGGAAAAGTTCGGCGCTTTTTTGCCAAAGGATCCGGCAAAACGTACTGAAACATTAAACTGGTTATTCTGGCAGATGGGCAGTGCGCCTTTTGTCGGTGGTGGCTTTGGCCACTTCTATGCCTATGCGCCGGAAAAGTACGAGTACCCCATTAACCGCTACGCGATGGAAACCAAGCGGCAGCTCGATGTGCTGGATAAACAGTTAGCGAAACATGAGTTTGTTGCTGGCAGCGAATACAGCATTGCTGATATGGCGATCTGGCCCTGGTATGGCGGTATTGCATTAAACCGTGCCTATAATGCTGCAGAGTTTCTTGATACTCAAAGCTATAAGCATCTGATGCGCTGGGCAAAACAGCTGGACGAGCGGCCGGCGGTGAAACGCGGCTATATTGTAAACCGCAGTTTTGGTGACGGCCCGCAATTGCCTGAGCGACACAGTACAGAGGATTTTACACCCTTCGGTTTGTAATTATCGGCATTAACGCGGGACAAACGGCGTGGCTGTGCTACAATCCGCGCCGTTTTTCACATTGAATGCTAAACAGGCAACGGTAGTATGCGTATTCTGTTCAAAGTTATCCGTCTTATCCTTACCCCGGTTATGTTGCTAAGCGAAAGGCTGACGACGCCTAAAGGTATTAAGCGTTGTGGCGTCGCGCAGGCTGATGTTAATGCTGCCTGTCAGCAATTACAGCTATATCAGTTTAACGCCTGCCCGTTTTGTATCAGGGTGCGTAAGGAAATTGCCCGGCTTAACCTGCCGGTAGAAAAACGCGATGCCCAGCGCAATGATGAGCACCGGCAACTGTTAGCTACTGAAGGTGGCCGCGTGAAGGTGCCATGTTTACGCATTGAAAGTGCGCCTGGCAAGGTACAGTGGCTGTATGAGTCGGCTGATATTATTAAATATCTGAATAGCCGCTTTAGCCCGCGTTAGAGCTGGATATTTTGTAAGGTAACTGTGTTGCAGCCTCTGCCTGATACTGTCGTACCGCCTGTTGTTCACGCTGAATATAATCGGTAATCGCCGGGCCGAGTATGGTGGGTTTTATATAGTAGAAGCCCGAGCGTAACACAGGTTCAAAGCCGCGTTGCAGCTTGTGTTCGCCCTGGGCGCCGGCGTCAAAATACGGTAGTTTATGCTCAATGCAGTATTGTATGCCGCTGTAATAGCAGCATTCAAAATGCAACTGACTGAAATCTTCATTACAACCCCAATAACGGCCGTACAGTGTATCCGCTGAGGTGAAACACAATGCTGCGGCCACCATATCCTGTTGTCTGAACGCCGCAAACACCACAATCTGTGACGCCATGCTCTGTCCCCAACGCATAAATGTCTCTAACGTCAGGTAACCGCCATGGCCAGAGCGTTTGTTATAGGTTGCACGATAAAACCGGTAAAACTGCTGCCAGAATGCTGCCGTTAAATCACTGCCGGTAATGACGCGGATATCGATCCCCTGCTCTGTTACTGCCTGACGTTCTTTGCGGATCTGCTTGCGTTTGCGTGACATCAATTGCGCCAGGAAGTCGTCAAAATTAAGATAGCCCCTGTTGTGCCACAAAAACTGAACATCAATACGCTCCTGATATCCCGTTTGACGAAACGCTGCCTTGTCATCATCGCTGGCATATAAACATTGAAACTGGCTGAGCTCCGACGAATCGATGCGTTTAATCAGCGCTTCGGTTATCAGCTTTAGCATATCAATATGCTGATAATCTGCGGCTACACCCAGCCTTGGCCCTTGCGCCGGGGTAAAAGGTACAGCGCTTAACAGCTTGGGGTAGTAAGGCAAATTGTAATGACGGTAGGCGTCGGCAAACTGCCAGTCAAATAAGTACTCTCCATAAGAGTGCCACTTCAGATAAGCTGGCATGGCGGCTATTAACTCACCATGTTGACTGACAACCAGATGCTGGCTCTGCCAGCCGCTATTGCCATTTACGCTAGCGCCCTGCTCCAGAGCTAACAGAAAGTCGTACTGACAAAATGGATAGCTACCGCCAAAAAGCGAATTCCACTGCGCTCTGTCCAACGTTGAAATATCAGATACGAAATCAATTTGCATAATAGCGCGTCACAACTGCTCAGATGAAAAAGGCTGCATTGCTGCAGCCTTTTCTGTTACGTCAATTAACTGGATTTTACCTGCTCAACCCAGTTGTCTACACGTTTTTCCAGTACACTCAGTGGTAAAGCACCACCACTCAGCACAGTATCGTGAAACGCTTTTATGTCAAACTTATCACCCAACGCCTGCTGCGCTTTACTGCGTAGCTCAAGGATTTTCAGCATACCAATTTTATAACCGGTCGCCTGGCCTGGCCAAACGATATAGCGGCGAACTTCTGAAATCACAGCACCTTGCGCGATAGGCGTTTTATCCAGGAAGTAATCAATGGCCTGCTGTTCTGTCCAGCCTTTACTGTGCAGCCCGGTATCTA
The DNA here is from genome assembly GCF_036568245.1 of Rheinheimera sp. Lineage (GTDB taxonomy): Bacteria > Pseudomonadota > Gammaproteobacteria > Enterobacterales > Alteromonadaceae > Alishewanella. The sequence goes on from NZ_DATCSY010000267.1 coordinate 2,573, forward strand.
CCACTAAGCGCACAGCGCGCCACATTTCGGTGATCAGGCGGCCAAAATCTGAGTATGGGTTCTGATAAGCGCCCATCTCTTTAGCTAACAGCTCAGCATATAAGCCCCAGCCCTCAGAATACGCCGTAAAGCCTGCTTGCGTACGGAAGGTAGGAACAGATGTCAGTTCCTGTGCTATCGAAATCTGCATATGGTGACCAGGGTTACCTTCGTGATATGCAATAGCTTCCATCTCATTTTTCGGCATTGAGCGCATATCTGACAAGTGCGCATAGTAAATACCAGGGCGTGCACCATCAGGTGTACCCGGGAAATAATGCTGGGCAGCACCTGGTTGCTCGCGGAACGGTTCAACCCGTTTTACGATAAGGTCAGCCTTGGGCAAAATGCCGAAATATTTCGGTAGTTGCTCGTTAATAAACGCCAGATACTGTCTTGAATCTTCAAGATAGGCTTCACGGCCGGCATCGGTTTCCGGGTAGTAGAACTGATCATCTTCTTTAATAAATTTGAAGAAGGCTTTCAGATCACCTTTAAAGCCGACCTGATCTTTTATTGCTACCATCTCTTTGGTCAGACGCTCTACTTCGTCTAAACCAATCTGATGAATTTGTTCCGCTGTTAAGTCTGTTGTAGTCGATGCTTTAAGGCGGTAGTTGTAATACTCAGTACCGCCCGCCTGTTTGCCGACGCCGGTTGCAATTTTGTCAGTGAGCTGAATATCTTTTTCCAGCCATTGTTTTAACGCAGTGTAGGCAGGCAAAAAATGCGTCTGCAACGCACTCTTCGCTTCTTCAGATAATTGCTTTGCCTGCTCATCTGTCAGTTTGTCGGCTTTAACCAGAGCATCAATTTTGCCCTTGGCATCCGCCCACAATGGCACATCCTGCTCTGCATCAGTAAAGGGCGCACCGGTTATCAGGTTATTAATCTGTTCCATGACCCCTTCATAAGCAAAACGCGGTGGCCTGACATCATGCTCTGCATTTCCCTGTGCGCGTTCCAGCAGCTGTGTTATTGCGCGGCTTACACCTTCGATACGCTTAACATAGGCCTGCATATCTTCTGCAGTATCTACTTTATGGAAGTTAATCATGATTTGCGGCAGCATGGCGTGAATACCGTTCATCTGCGTAAACACATAGCCATGTTTACGATATGCCGCGCCCTCTTTGGCTTGCTCATACTGGTAAATCCAGACGTCGTAAGATGTTTTCGCTTCAGGGTCAAGTTTAGTGTAATCAAAGCTCGACTTTAGCTCTTCAACGGTAGCAGCAAGCCAGGCCAGCTGTTCGTCTTCAGCAGCGATAGAGGCATCGTCAACCTCGTCGTATTTATCTTTACGCCCCATATAGGTCATCTGCAACGGGCTTTGTTGCAATTGCTCTTCGTACTTTGTCTCGAACCACTGATTCAGCCGTTCAGTTTCAGACTGCGTATTTTCAGCAGTAACCTGAGCAGCCGCACTATTGGCGGCAGTGTTGTTTGAGGTATCAGTTGCAGGTTTTTCAGATGGGCTGCAGCCGGCTAAAACGCCGGCCACTGCCAAAGCAATCAGGGACTTATACATAAAAGGGGTTCCTTGTTGTTCTGGTTATTAGCAGAATACAGCGTACCCTTTACATAATGTTAAGTCTAAAACTAATTGTAACGAGCTTTGTCAGCCTCAGGCACTAACCCGTTTATACTGGCGGTACTCCGGTAACCAGAAATTATCGTCAATTTTCTGCTGCAATAACGAATCTTCCAGCTCCAGCGCCAAGCCTTGCGCCATGGCAACTTTCGCCACGTTAAAAGCAATTTGCTTACTCAATGCAGCAAGCTCAGTAAACGCCGGAAGTAAGCCACCGCTACCGTTGTTTGCCAGTGGTGATGCGCTAGCGAGCGTTTTACTGGCCGCTCTTAACATTTCATCGCTGATAAGGCGTGCTTTACAGGCAATAACACCAAGGCCAATGCCTGGGAAAATATAGCTGTTGTTGCACTGCGCAATGGCAAACTGTTTGCCGTTATAACTTACCGGAGCAAAAGGACTGCCGGTCGCAATAATTACATCGCCTTCTGTCCAGCTGATAACCTGCTCCGGCGTGGCTTCAACCTGACGAGACGGGTTACTCAACGGAAAAATAATCGGTGTACTGACACCGGACTTCATGGCCCTGATCACCGCTTCTGTAAACAAGCCAGCCTGACCGGACACTCCAATTAACACGCCTGGAGCTGCACAGTTCATCACATCGAGTAAAGTTGGGAACTCGCCACTGTAACTCCAACTTTCTATTGCCGCAGCCGGCTGTGTCAGCACCTGCTGAAAATCGCGAAGCCCCGGCGTAGTGTCTGTTAACAAACCAAGCCGGTCTATCATGTATATCTGGCTGCGAGCCTGTTGCTCAGTGATACCTTCTGCCACCATCTGGCTGATGACCTGCTCTGCGATACCACAACCTGCAGAGCCAGCGCCGACAAATACCACTTTTTGCTCAGATAAACGGGTATTCTTGCTGCGGCAGGCCGCCAGCAAGGTGCCTACTGTAACCGCAGCAGTGCCTTGTATATCGTCGTTAAAGCAGCACACCTGTTCACGGTAACGCTGCAACAACGGCATCGCATTCGGTTGGGCAAAATCTTCAAACTGAATAATGGCATCAGGCCAGCGGCGTTTTACGGCCTGAATAAACAACTCAACAAACTCGTCGTATTCGGCCTGGCCAACACGTTTTTGCCGCAGCCCCATGTACATAGGGTCATTGAGCAGCTTCTCATTATTGGTACCTACATCGAGCATCACCGGCAGGGTATAAGCCGGGCTGATGCCGCCACAAGCGGTGTACAATGACAGCTTACCGATAGAAATACCCATGCCGCCAATACCCTGATCACCCAGGCCTAATACCCGCTCACCATCGGTAACAACGATGACTTTTACCTTGCGTTTTGTCGCGTTGCGCAAAACGTCATCCAGCTGGTACCTGTCGTTATAGCTGATAAATAAACCACGGGCACTGCGATAGATATCAGAAAACTGTTCACAGGCATCACCGACAGTCGGCGTATAGATAATCGGGATCATCTCTTCTAAGTGCTGCTGCAACAAACGATAAAATAAGGTTTCGTTATTGTCCTGAATTACCCGCAGATAAATATGCTTGTTAATGGCAGTGTCAAAACTCTTATACTGCATATAAGCACGGCTAACCTGCTCTTCAATGGTTTCGTAACGCGGAGGTAACAGGCCAGCCAGGTTAAATGCCTGACGTTCTTCTACGGTGAAAGCACTGCCTTTGTTCAGTAGGGGTGTTTCTAATAAAGCTGAACCTGAATACGCGGTGTACAGTGGCGATTTTTTCATGGGTAATATCCGAATAGCAGACAAAGCACAGCGCTTCTGCCTTTGTCTGTTGTAAGATTAATAGATAGTGCTGATTCTGGGGTTTAACACTGACAGGATAAACAAGCCTTCTGTGTTACAAAAATCGATAGCGCGAATGATATCCTGCTGCGTCAGTTCTAACAATTCCAGAACGAAAGGATCGACCAGTTGCCGGGTTGAGTACATTTCCGGGTGTTGGTTTGCCAGAGCAAGCCTGACTGAAAGATGCAACACCAGCTGGGCAGTGTTTTTTTGCACAAATTTATGGCTATGCTGCAGGGCAACCGGCTCAACGATGCTGTCGGGTAACTGCCACAAATGCAGTAGCTCAGCACCACATTCTGCATAAGTAAAACCAAGCTCACGCTGTTGAAGCTGCCATGGTTTTTCGTCTGCGGTGTAGCTTTGGCAACGGTGTGCTTGCTCCGCATTGTTGTGCAGTACAACCAGTTCGCCAATATTATGCAACAGCCCTGCTACGTAATAGCGGTCATTTGGTTTTAGCTGGCAGCACTGAGCAAGAAAACGTGCGATAAGAGCGGCATTAATGCTTTGCTCCCAGAATCTTTCCAAATCAATGGCGGAGGTGTCTACTTTGCTGCAGGCAGAGGAAATACCAATACTCAATACCAGGTTGTATACCTGTGTTTTTCCAAGTACAAGTAGCGCCTTACTTACGCTTTCTACCTGATACGGCAAGTTATAAATGGCACTGTTGGCCAGTTTTAGTAACTTGGAAGTCAATACCGGGTCGAGCAAAATAACTTCGGCTATCTCATCCAGACTCGCAATGTCAGAGTCCATCAACTGTTTTACTTTTAAATATCCTTCCGGCAAAGCAAACAGATCTGCAACATTTTGCGCATATTGCAAGGCTTTCATTGGATATCGTCTCCCGTAGCGGACACACCCTAAAAGTGCACCAGCTATAAGTGTTACTGCTGGACGTGATTTTACAAGCTTTGCCGGGAAAAACTTAGTGATTTTTGGCAGAATTACATTTTTCTGAGCTTAGTGAGGAAGTTATACCGGCAGGCCAGACCACATAGGCCCGCCGGCTGGTTATTAAGCCACCAAACTGCGCAACATCCAGGCAGTTTTCTCATGCACCGTCATACGCTGAGTTAACAGATCCAGCGTCACTTCGTCAGATGCTTCGTCGGCGGTAGGCACTATAGAGCGCGCCGTTTTCGCAATGGCTTCCTGCCCTTTTACTAAGTCTTTAATCATCTCTTCGGCTGATGGAATACTGTCAGCCTCTTTGATGCTGGTCAGTTTGGCGTACTCTTTATATGAGCCCGGCGCAAATTCGCCCAATGCGCGGATGCGCTCAGCAATATCATCAACGGCTACAGCCAGCTCAGTGTACTGCGTTTCAAACAACGTATGCAGCGTCTGAAACATAGGCCCGGTAACATTCCAATGATAATTGTGTGTTTTTAAATACAGCGTGTAAGTGTCGGCCAGCAATACCGCCAGCCCCTGGGCAATAGCTTTACGTTGTTCTTCACTGATACCAATATTGATTTTCATAGCGGTTCCTCTTAGTTAACCCGGGCGAGTAATCAACATAGCATAAAAAATGCTGGCTGAATTCAGCCTTACTGCTCAAAACAATATCTTACCGGGAATAGTTGAAAGTACTATAAATAACATGGGGATGAAGTAACTAAAATCAAGCTGAAAAAGAAAGCCGGTCGTAAAAGGCCGGCTTTTTTACTGCTATTAATGGCGATGTTACGCCGTCTGAGCGGCCAGATACTCTTCGTAAGTACCGACGAAATTACGTACATCCTGGCCGGTAATTTCAATAATTCTGCTGGCCAGACTGGACACGAATTCACGATCGTGACTGACAAACAACAAGGTACCTTTGTAGTGCTCAAGCGCAAGGTTGAGCGATTCTATCGATTCCATGTCCAGGTGGTTGGTAGGTTCATCCATCACCAGAATGTTCGGGCGCTGCAGCATCAGTTTGCCAAATAACATACGGCCCTTTTCACCACCTGATAATACCTTTACCGACTTCT
>NZ_DATCSY010000268.1:0-4876 GCF_036568245.1 Rheinheimera sp.
ATTGATAGCGTACCGCCAGCCTATTACCCGTGGTGAAATTGAAGATATCCGGGGCGTATCGGTGAGCAGCCAGATCATGCGTACTTTGCTGGACCGCGGCTGGGTTAAGGTGGTCGGCCATAAGGAAGTACCGGGACGGCCAGGCCTTTATGCCACCACGAAAGAGTTTTTAGATTATTTTGGGTTAAAAAGCTTAACCCAGTTACCCCCCTTGCCGGAATTTCAGGCGCTAAGCCTGGACCTGGCTGACACCGTCGTGACGACAGGAGAATTACACTGATGAGTGATAATACAGGTAGTGAAAAACTACAAAAAGTGCTGGCCCGTGCCGGTCTTGGCTCTCGCCGTGAAATGGAAGAGTGGATAAGCGGCGGCCGTGTGACCGTTGATGGCAAACCAGCGACGCTGGGTGATCGTGTCAGCGCAAACCAACAGGTGAGGGTTGATGGCCATCCGGTGCAGATCGCCAGTGAAGAGCAACAGATTTGCCGTGTACTGGCTTACCACAAACCAGAAGGTGAGATTTGTTCACGTACCGATCCTGAAGGGCGGCCAACAGTATTTTCCCGCTTACCGAATATCAAAGGCGCACGTTGGATTGCCATCGGCCGGCTTGATATCAATACCTCGGGTTTACTGCTGTTTACCACAGACGGTGAACTGGCCAACCGCCTGATGCACCCTAAGTTCGAAGTTGAGCGTGAATACGCGGTTCGGGTATTTGGTGAGATTAACGATGCCATGATCCAGCGTCTGCGCACCGGTGTTGAGCTCGAAGATGGCAAAGCGAACTTCAAAAAAATTAAAGCCCTACCGGGTGAAGGGATTAACCGTTGGTTCCATGTTGTGCTGACAGAAGGACGCAACCGCGAAGTGCGCCGGATGTGGGAGTCGCAGGGCGCGGTAGTTAGCCGCTTAATCCGGGTGCGCTATGGCGATTTATTATTACCTAAGCATTTGCCGGCCGGTGGTTATGCAGAATACCCGCTGGATGAAGTGAACTACCTGCGAAAGTTAGTCAGCCTTGCGCCGGAAGTTGCAACCTTAGTGAAACCCGAAGACAGAGACGAGCGCCGCCGCCGCATGGCGAGTATGAAGCGGGCGGTACGTAAGCATCAGATCGCTGAGAAAAGCCCGGAGCGTAAATCAAAGGAACGTAAGCCGGTTGAAAAAGCAGACGCTAACAAGCCTGCAGCGCGACAGAAGCCAGCACCCGCCAGAGGCAAACCTCAGCGTCAGCCTACTGGCAAGAAGCCCAGCCGTGAAGGCAGAGGTTAATATCAAAAGAATCAAGGCGCATTAAGCGCCTTGATTTTTTGAGTAAACGTTGTTTGGTAAGTTATTTATGTGTTTGACGTAGCACCGCAGAATATTAAGCGTGGTTAATCTGAGACAGGAATACGGGGGATAAAACAGGTCGCCATTAATGCAATTGAACCACCTAGGATGGCAATTAGCGGACCGTATACAACGCCTCCGATCTGAAAATAGCCCATCACTGCTCCACCTAGCAGTGTTAATAAACCAATCTTTTTAACTAACGTCGCGTTACGGTTCTCATAGCTCCACTGACAGCAGTTAGTGCATTGCAGTATAAAAATACCATTAACTTTTTTTGTGGCTGCAGCCCGCTTTAAATCTAATTTGTATCCGCAGGTAGGGCATTGCTGTAATTTCATTGATGTATCTCTCTAACCAGCCTAAAGCCGACTGATGGGTATTTAGCATCAACAGATAAAGCACTCCGGGCGGATAATCGAGTATTGTGTGCACGATCTGTATAACTACCACCTTTAACAATGCGATTTTCGCAGTCTCCGGTTTCTACGGGGGTTGTATTATGTGAACGGGTTTTCGCTTCATCGCAATCCAGTACCCATTCAGCGACATTAGATGTTACGTCATACAAGCCGTAAGGGGTTGCATCATAGCGCCCAGAAATCCAGGGTTGAGCGGCTTCTGTGCCGTCAGTACAATCGCCAATATCGCGATCGCAGTGCTCTTTGCTTTGAATATAGTTATCTCCCCACCAATATACTGTTTTTGTGCCTGCTCTGGCTGCATACTCCCATTCTGTTTCGGAGGGTAAACGGTAATACTGGTTAGTCTGCTCAGTTAACCATTTGGCGTAGGCAGTAGCGTCGATCCAACTGACGTTAATCACCGGCATTTCTCCGCGTCCCCAGCCTCTATCGTCTGGTAAAGCGCGATTTGTAGCTTTAGCAAACTTATCGTACTGCGCAAAAGTAATTTCGGTGCGGGTGATAGCGAAAGCCGTGCTGATTTTTATAGTGCGCTGAGGACCAAAGTAACCGCTTGGCGCTGTATATTCCTCACCAGCCACACCTTTCCCCGCGGGAATAACACTTAGCTGCGGGCCATTTGTACTGTCTCTGAGCTTATCGTTAAAAAACTCAGCAGTGTAAGAAGAGTTTTCACCACATGAAACGATAGATACTGACAGTAGTAACACCGTAAATGCTTTTGCAGACAACGACATATTCTTCCTATTCATTAACGCTGTAACCGATAATAAAGCTGCGGGCACTTTCTGCCTTACTACCTAAACTTGTACCACTACCATAACTGGTTACACTGGCGCCAACTAATTCCAAAAACTTAGTGCCTAGCAAAGCTTGTACCTGTTTTTGCGAAAACACCTTGGTTGCTTTAGTGCCGTCATCCAGCATTTTTCCGTGCAACAAAACTGCTTTAAGTGCTTTCTTTGAGTTTTCTAACTGACGGTAGTCCAGCTTCAATATTTCTTCTGCGAGTTGTTTACGTTCCGGTCGGGATAAGCTTTTATACATTTTCAACAAGCCAGCCTTGCCGATGCCTCGTTTACGTAAAGCTGTAATTAGAATAGCCTGATTGCCTAATACCTTTGTCACATCTGCCAGTTGCACTACATCTGTTGCGATTATTAGTGCATTAAACAGCGGGGACTCGTCTAAATAATCGTTGTAGTGTGCATTTCGGGAAATAGCATTGTAAGAGCGACCAATACCTGTACCACACTGAAATGTTGCAGCAGCAGACGCGGTCAGAGTTAAAGGCATTGCAGTCCAGGTTGCGCCTACGCTGACTGTGCCGCCGCCTGCTTCAACAACCAATAGAATCCAGCCGATTGCCGTTCCGGCACAACTGATTCCTGCACCTTTTAGCTCAGAGCCAATATTCGACTTTGCTGTTTTCAAGGCTTTTTCAGTTGATTGGTATTTAGGTAGCTTAATTTCCCGAATATAAATGGTTTTACCGTCAGCTCTGCAACTGTTCCTCAATACCCTTACAAAAAACAGCGACTCACGTTCAATACCTGTAATAAGATAGTTTGGCAGCTCTGAGTTGTAGCCTATAAACGTTACACCAACACCACGGAACTCGGGGTCACTATCCAACTGCGCATATATTTTTTCTAACTTTGTTTCAGGGAAAAGGTGGTTAATTTTTTGTTCCTGATAATTGCCAGCGAGCTTTAAAGCAGCAAGAGCCATATCAATTCCTTTTGAAATAAATTGGTGTATTTTACGATGCTAAATGGTGGCTATAAATTAATTTAATGTTAACATTTAGGTGCCTGATTTTTATCGGGCAGAGAATAAATACTGGGTGAACTGCCCATTCCGCTTTAAAATGTTTCCATTTGACGAAATGCACTGGAGTAAGGCTGAAAAGTGCCCGATATTGATATATTGACTCTACTGGTGATTGTGCTGGCCGTGCTGATTACCGGCATTTCAAAATCCGGTTTTGCTGGCGCTATTGGTGGCATTACTGTGCCTCTGATGTCGTTGGTGGTAAGCCCTGCCTTTGCTGTTGCGTTATTATTGCCAATTTTGATCATTGCCGACGTATTAAGTTTACGTCAATGGTGGGGGCAGCACAGTAGGGCGCATTTAATGCTGTTGCTACCGGCTGCAGTAGTTGGCATTGTGCTGGGCTATATCAGTTTTGGCTCTTTGGACGAAGCGGGTTTGCGCCTGTTACTCGGTATTATTACCTTGCTATTTGCCCTGAATATGCTGTTTAAAGTGATTAATCAATCACACTTTACGTCATCTGCCGCCGGGCGTGTGCTCGGTGCGCTAAGCGGGTTTACCAGTTTTATTGCCCACGCAGGTGGGCCACCGCTAAATATGTATTTGTTACCGCAACAATTGCCTAAGCAGCAGTACCTGGCTACTGCTGTGGTGTTTTTTGCTGCTGTAAATCTGTTGAAACTGCCGCCATACATATTATTAGGACAACTCAATACTGCTTTACTGGGTTACGCTTTATTAAGCCTGCCGCTGGTTTGGCTCGGTGTAAAACTAGGTATTATTTTGCAGCGTAAAATGCCAGAAAAGCTGTTTTACCACCTGATAAGTATCAGCATGCTGCTGCTGGGATTGCGGCTTATTTATCAGGCTGTCTGGCATTAGCGCACTTTGCTTTTTCGCACCATTTTATACATCAGTTCGGGGGATAAGCGCGATACCAGGGCGCCGAGACGTTCTTTCAAGCCACCAATAACAATATAGTTTTTACCTTTTAGCAACGCTTTAACGGCTTTTTCGGCAAAGGCTTCGGCCGTCATGGCATTGGCTTGGGCATCGTCCATGCTACCAAGAGCAGAACCATCTCCGGTTAGCGCATTACGTGATACATCGGTTTTAACGAAACCCGGAAAAATCGTTGCCACCTGCAGGCCTTTATCAAACAGTTCTGCCCGCAGGCTGTTTGCCCACAAATGCAAAGCTGCTTTAGCTGCTGAGTAGCTGCCTCGGTATTGAGTACCGACTAAACCAGCAACTGATGAGATAAATACGACTTTACCGCCGCCGTCCGCCAGCAGTAGCGGTAATGCGCTGCGGGTCAGGTGGATCTGAGCAAAGTA
>NZ_DATCSY010000269.1:0-15446 GCF_036568245.1 Rheinheimera sp.
TTCGCGCTGCCCGTAGCGCGGGTAACGTGATCGCTCGTGCCTGTGGCCAGCTTGATATGGTTCAGAAACAACAGAAAGGCACTAACGACTTTGTCACCAACGTTGATAAAGAAGCTGAACAGGCGATCGTTCAGGTATTAAAAAAATCGTTCCCGACTCACGGTATTGTCGGCGAAGAGCATGGCGATTACGGCAACAACGACAGCGAGTTTCAATGGATCATTGACCCGCTGGACGGCACAACTAACTTCATTAAAGGCATTCCGCACTTTGCGGTGTCTATCGCATTAAAGCATCAGGGTAAGCTGGACCAGGCTGTGGTATTCGATCCGCTGCGCGGCGAGTTATTTACCGCTTCACGTGGCCGCGGAGCTCAGTTAAACGGCACCCGTATCCGCGTAAACAACCTGCCTGATATGGGCGGCACTATCCTGGCAACCGGTTTCCCGTTTAAAAATAAAACCCATCTTCCGGCACACAGCGCTATGCTGACTGGTTTGTTAGCAGAAGCGGCTGATATTCGCCGTACCGGTTCTGCTGCGTTAGATTTAGCCTATGTTGCTGCAGGACGTTTTGACGGTTTCTTCGAAATCGGTTTAAAGCCGTGGGATATTGCTGCAGGCGAACTGATTGTGCGTGAAGCTGGCGGCCTGGTGTGTGACTTTGTTGGCGGCAACAACCACCTACGCAGTGGTAACGTTGTGGCAGCGGCACCAAAAGTATTGGCCGGTATGTTAAAAGGCATTCGCCCACACTTGACAGAGTCGCTGTCTCGTTAAGTGGTGCAGTGAAACAGCATAGTCTGCAACGCCCGCTGTGTTCGCCACAGCAACTTGGATTTGCGCTGCAAATCGTCAGACACTCTGTGGCTGTGCATCGGGGTTCCAGACTACTTCAGCAGAACCTGTTTATTCTAAGCTAACCGTTGGAGCCCTAGATGGGCGAACAAATGTGTCAGGAACACATTTGAACATCGAAGATGGCCCTCGGGGTAAATTGCAGGAAGCAATTTATAAAACGAGCCCCCAGGGATGGGTTCACGGCGTGTTAGCGTGAGTAAACAGGTTCTAGCCACCGAACTATAGCTATAACTTAGTCACCTGATAGCCCTGCTGTTGCAGTAACTCCAGCACATTGCTGTCACCGGCCAGATGCAACGCCCCTACCAGTACCAGCTCCACCTCTTTCGTTGCCAGCATCTGCTTAAGCTGCGGTATCCAGTTCTGATTACGTTGCACCAACAACGCCTGATAAAACTGCTTGCCCTCCGCAGTGTCTGTAAAAGCCATTGCCAGCTCAGCCAATTCGTCGGTATTGCCGCTACGCCAGGCGCTGATGATTTGTTTTAGCTGCTTTTCCAGTTCAGATAACTGCGCCAGGTTCTGCTGCACAAACACATCCTCATTCGCCGCCGACACATTCAGTAAAATGCTGAGCTGCTGCTCAACTGTCTCCAGAAAATGCAGAGGCTTACTCTCAGCTACGGCTTTATTCAGGAAGTACATATCTACCCCCTCGCCTGCCATACCGGCTTTTTGCAAGGCAATCTGCATCAGCGTTAACAACACAAAGTCGGGTTTAAAGCCGTTAAGTGCTGTAAGATCGACGCCCTGTGCCGTAGCAAACTGCTGTAACTGCTGATAAGTTGCCGCAGACAATACCTGATTCAGTTTTCTGCCATCATTGTACATTGCATGCTGCATCAGCAACTGCATGCCCTGTGGCGTTTCCAGTTGTCTGACATCGGTTTCAAATACCAGCGCGTCGGCCTGCCGGTAGGCTTTGGCAAACTCGTCCGGTAGCGGAAACTGCTCCGGTGGTAGCAAATGCACGGTACCGGCAATGTATAACTGTTGTGCGCCTTTGCTGATGCGCCAGACCGAGCTGTCGGCATTAACTGCAGCAGCCCCGAATAGCGCCAAGATGCAGCCCAGTTGTAGCAAGTTTCGCATAAATTTCTCCGTCATTTTGCCGCCGGGACATCCAGTGGCAAGTTGCGCTCGCACCACTCCCGATAACCACCCGCCAGGCTGTAAACATTCTGGTAGCCCATTTGCTGCAGTGTCTGCGCCGACAGGGCTGAACGATATCCACCACCGCAGTACAGGACAATTTTCTGCTTTTTATCGGCTACCGTCTGTTCAATATCGCGCTCAATAATACCTTTGCCTAAGTGCATCGCCTCGGGCAGATGGCCTTTATTCCATTCGTGATCTTCGCGGATATCCAACAGCACATAAGGCTGATTGTGCTCTAAAAGCTCAGCTATGCTGATTTCTTTAATCTGGGCTTTGGCCTGTTCTACCAGAGCCAGAAAACCGGGGGCATGTTGTTTACTCATCTGTCACCACCTGTTGTTATGTCGCTGCGCATAAAAAAATGCCAGTCAGTGACTGGCATTTTTAGCATCTTTACCGCTGCGGTTACAGTAAAGCGTCGGTATTTTCACCTTCTTTCTCTACCGGAGGCGGTGGCAGCATATCTTCACGGCTGATACCGAGGATTTCTGCAATCGCACTTGCCACATAGATAGAAGAGTAAGTACCTATCGCAATACCAAACAGCAGTGCTGTGGCAAAACCGTGGATCAGCGCGCCGCCCATATAAAACAGCACCACCAATACCAATACCGTTGTTAATGAAGTAATAACAGTACGGTTTAAAGTAGAGGTAATGGCGTCGTTGATGGTGTCATCGACACTGGTATCGCGCAGCTTACGGAAGCTTTCACGAATACGGTCAAATACCACGATAGTATCGTTGATAGAGTAACCTATCAACGCCAGTATTGCCGCCAGTACAGTCAAATCGAACTCTAACTGCAACACAGAGAACAAACCCATGGTTAACACTACGTCGTGCGCTAACGAGGCTACCGCACCAACGGATAAGCGCCATTCAAACCGCATGGTGACATACAGCAGAATACCGATAAGTGCCACCAGCATCGCCAGGCCACCGTCTTCTTTTAGCTCTTCACCAACGCTTGGGCCAACAAACTCGATACGGCGCATGGTCACCGCTTCTGTTTGTGCGGCATTCAGCGCCTTAATGACACTGTCACCCAAGGTAGACTGATCTAAATCGGTTCTCAATGGTATGCGGATAAGCACATCACGGCTGGTACCAAACAGCTGAACGACTGCATCACCATAACCGGCTGCAGCCAGCGTTTGCCGCACGGCCGGTAAATCTGCCGGCTGGGCAAAGCCAACTTCGATAACAGTACCGCCGGTGAAATCCAGGCCCCAGTTAATACCTTTGGTAAAAAAGGATGCAAAAGAGCCCAAAATCAGCAGCGTTGATAACACGATTGCCGACCACTTTAACCGCATAAAGTTCAGTGGCTGCTTAAAGTTAAATACTTGCATGCCGTACTCCTTATATCGGCAGTGACTGCACGCGGCGGCCACCCCAGAATAAATTGACTAACAAGCGCGTACCTACCACGGCAGTGAAAATAGAGGTCAGAATACCTATTGCCAGTGTTACCGCGAAGCCTTTAACCGGGCCTGTACCGATACCGAACAGGATTAACGCCACCAGCAAAGTGGTGATGTTAGAGTCGGCAATGGTGGCAAACGCACGATCGTAACCGTGATGAATCGCTTGCTGTACAGAACGGCCTTCGGCAAGTTCTTCCCGGATCCGTTCAAATATCAGTACGTTAGCATCAACTGCCATACCAACGGTTAATACAATACCGGCCATACCCGGTAAAGTCAGTGTTGCGCCCGGGATCATCGACATCACACCAACAATCAGCACCAGGTTAGCTACCAGCGCCAGATTGGCTACCAGACCGAAGGCTTTATAGTAAATAACCATAAAGATCAGTACTGCTACCATACCCCACTGAATCGCAGTAACACCCAGTTCAATGTTCTCTTTACCCAGGCTTGGGCCTATGGTGCGCTCTTCAATAATCTGAATGGGCGCAATCAAAGCACCGGCACGTAATAAGGTTGCCAGATTCTGTGCTTCGCCCGGAGAGCTGATACCGGTAATGCGGAAATCGCGGCCCAGACGCGCCTGAATAGTGGCGTCGTTAATCACTTCCTGCTGTTTAACCAGCACCGGGTTACCGTCGGCACCAATTTCAGTACCGGGTTTATATTCGATAAACACTGACGCCATGCGCCGGCCGATGCTGTCACGCGTTGCCGCTGACAGCATATTGCCGCCTTTAGCATCGAGTTTAATGCTAACCTGAGGCCGGCTGTATTCGTCATACGCTGAGCTAGCGCCAGTAATATGCTCACCGGTTAACATGATGCGTTTTTCCAGCAACAGCGGACGGCCATCGCGGGTGTAATACAACTCTGCATTAGGTGGTACGCGGCCTTCCAGCGCGGCAGCCAGGTCACCTTCTTCATCTACCAGACGGAATTCCAGCGATGCCGTAGCACCCAGGATTTCTTTGGCCTGAGCTGTATCCTGTACGCCTGGCAGTTGTACCACGATGCGATCAGCCCCCTGACGTTGTACCAGTGGCTCGGCAACACCAATTTCATTTACCCGGTTACGGATAATGGTGATGTTTTGCTCTAATGCATATTCGCGGATTTCTTTTAAGCGGATTTCGCTGATGCTAACCAGCACTGTCAGCTCGTCAGCGCCTGGCGTAAACACCAGTTCGCGGTCACGTTTTTTCAGCGCGGCTTCGGCGGCGGCAACATCTTCCACACTGCGCAGGCTCAGCTGCACCTGACCGTTGGCTAAGTCGGCCTGTACAGTACGGTAACGGATTTTCTCTTCACGCAGATCAGTGCGGAATGTCTGCACCATGTCGTTCAGATTTTTATCCAATGCCGCTTTCATGTCGACAGCCATCAGAAAATGCACACCACCACGTAAATCCAGGCCCAGTTTCATCGGCGAAGCACCGATGCTGGTTAACCAGTCGGGTGTAGCGGGCGCCAGGTTAAGCGCGGTAATAAAGTTACTGCCCAGTAACTGGCTGGCCACTTCACGGGCCTGCAGCTGATCTTCAGTGCTGTTAAAACGGGCCAGTACCTGGCCGTTGTCCAGCTCTACCGCTTTAGTCGCAATACCGGCATCAGCAAAGCCCTGCTCAATCTGAGCACGAATGTCTTCCGATACAGTACCACCGCGGGTGGCGCTGATATTCAGCGCCGGATCTTCCGGGTATAAGTTTGGCAGCGCATACACCAGTGCCAGCAACAGCATGCCGACAACCACCAGGTAGCGCCAAACGGGGTTTTGATTTAACACCTGTTTATCCTTCAGTGTGGCTTACAGTGACTTCAGCGTGCCTTTTGGCAGAACCGCGCTGATAGCTGCTTTTTGCACTGTCACTTCAGTGCTGTCGTTCAGAGCAATGACAACATAGTCTTTGTCATCTGCAATTTTACTGATGCGGCCAACCAACCCACCCTGCGTTAACACTTCGTCGCCTTTTGCCAGCGCAGACATCAGGTTACGGTGATCTTTAACACGTTTAGCCTGTGGACGATAAATCAGGAAGTAAAAGATCAGACCAAACGCCACCAGCATGATGATAAGGTCCCAGCCGCCACCTTGTGGCTGGCCTGCTGGTGCAGCTTGTGCATAAGCATTGCTGATAAATAAACTCATAAGTGTCCCCTTAATTGTGATTAATTGTGTTCTTTCTTAGTATCAACCGCGTCCAATGCCGGCACCGGCAGGCCACGCTTGGTGTAAAACTGTGCGACAAACTCATCCAAAGTACCAGCGGCTATCGCGCTGCGCAATCCTTGCATCAGTTTCTGATAATGATGCAGGTTATGCACGGTATTTAACCTGGCGCCCTGGATCTCGTTGCAGCGATCCAGATGGTGTAGATATGCGCGGGAATAATTTTTACAAGTGTAACAGTCGCATTCTGCGTCCAGCGGGCCAATATCGTCTTTGTATTTGGCATTGCGGATTTTTACCACACCAGTGCTGACAAACAAATGACCATTGCGGGCATTACGGGTTGGCATTACGCAGTCAAACATATCTATGCCACGGCGCACCGCTTCAACAATATCTTCCGGCTTTCCCACCCCCATTAAATAGCGCGGCTTATTCGCCGGCATTTTGTCGGTAGTGTGGTTAAGGATGCGAATCATATCTTCTTTTGGCTCGCCTACTGATAAACCACCAATGGCATAACCATCAAAGCCGATGTCTTCCAGCCCGTTTAACGACACATCGCGCAGGTTCGGGTACATACCACCCTGAATAATACCAAACAGTGCCGCCGGATTATCGCCATGCGCATCTTTACTGCGTTTGGCCCAGCGCAGTGACATTTCCATCGACTTTTTAGCCTGCTGCTCAGTTGCCGGGTACGGCGTACATTCATCGAAAATCATCACGATGTCCGAGCCCAGATCACGTTGCACTTCCATCGAACGCTCTGGCGTCAACATAATGCGCTCGCCATTTAATGGTGAACGGAATTTGACGCCCTCTTCGGTAATTTTACGCAGCTCACCGAGGCTAAATACCTGGAAGCCACCAGAGTCGGTCAGGATAGGTTTATGCCAGTGCATAAAATCGTGCAGATCGCCGTGTTTTTTAACAATCTCAGTGCCCGGGCGCAGCATTAAGTGGAAGGTATTACCCAAACAAATCTGCGCACCGGTTGCTTCCAACTCTTCCGGCGTCATGCCTTTAACGGTGCCATAAGTGCCTACCGGCATAAAAGCAGGCGTTTCCACCACGCCACGCTCAAAGATCAGCCGGCCACGGCGGGCCTTGCCATCTGTAGTATCTAATTCAAATTTCATTGTTATCCTCATACGCCAGAGAAACAGTCCGGCTTTTTTGCGCCGCGATTATAGCAGCTAAATCCCGATAAACTAAGCAATAGCGCAGCCTTCAGGACGATACTGTTAAGTATAAGGCTATGGCAGGGTGTTCTTATGCAGCAGCGGCAGGGATGCCGCGGAGGCTGAGACAGCACAGGGATGTGCTGTCGAAGGCGGCGAAATAAGAATTTCCCTGCCGTAGGCCCTACACCTCGATTACCCCCTAACGGATAAACATCGCATCGCCATAAGAGTAAAAACGGTATTGCTCGGCAATAGCTGTTTCGTAGGCGTTCATTACATGTTCGCGACTGCTAAACGCCGATACCAGCATAATCAGTGTTGATTCGGGTAAATGAAAGTTAGTGATCAACGCATCAATCACCTTAAACTGATAGCCCGGGTAGATAAAAATTTGCGTATCGCCGTTGTAAGCGATCAATTTACCACCACCCTGCTGTGCGGCCGACTCCAGCGAACGCACTGAGGTAGTTCCTACAGCGACAACCCGTCCGCCACGGGCTTTGCAGGCCGCGATTGCATCTACCACCTGCTCTGACACCTCGATATACTCGGCGTGCATTTTGTGCTCCAGCACATTATCAACCCGTACCGGCTGAAAGGTGCCGGCACCGACATGCAGCGTAACATAAGCAAACTCAACCCCTTTGGCGTTGAGTTTATCCAGCAGTGGCTGATCAAAATGCAGCCCCGCAGTAGGTGCTGCTACTGCGCCTGGCTTTTCGTTATACACGGTCTGATAACGGGCTTTGTCTTCTTCGGTGTCCGGCCGGTCGATGTAAGGCGGCAAAGGCATATGGCCTAAGCGTTCCAGCATGTCCAGCACGGGCTCTTCGCTTGTCACTTCCAGCTCAAACAGTTCGTCATGGCGCTGATTCATCGTGACCCTGGCTGAACCTTCCAGTAATAACTCGGTACCCGGTTTGGGCGCTTTGCTGGCCCGCACATGCGCTAAAAAGCGTTTGTTATCCAACATCCGTTCAACCAGTACTTCGACTTTACCGCCAGAGGCTTTCTGGCCGAATAGCCGTGCCGGTATCACTTTGGTATTGTTAAAGACCAGCAGATCACCGTTTTGCAGGAAGTCGGCTAAGTCTTTGAAAATATGGTGGCTTAATTCGCCGCTGTTTTTATCCATCGCCAGCAGGCGGCTGGATGAGCGTTCAGTTTTAGGAAAACGGGCAATAAGCTGCTCAGGCAGCTCAAATGAAAAGTCTTTGACTTGCATACTTTTTGCAGACATAGGGGTTCCTTGGCTTTACCGACCAGAGGGCACGGCTGTATAAAAACAGCCGGCATTTTAGCAGAACGCAGTTGTTATTTGCACTTTTGTGCCAGCACCTGGGCAATCAAATCTGCCATTAAACGATAGCTGTGCGCTTTGGTTGAGGTAGGCCGCCAGGCCACACCGATATCACGATATGCAGCGGCTGTACCCGGCGACTGGGTAATCAGTTCAGTGCCATCGAGCAGGCCACTGTTAATCGCCATCTTCGGCATAAAGGTAACGCCAAGTTTGTTGTTTACCATCTGCGTTAAGGTATGCAGGCTGGTGGCAAAAAACGGGTTCACTTTGCGGCTGTCTTCCAGCTCACAGGCTTTTACTGCGTGATTGGTTAAACAATGCTCGCGCTCAAGTAAAAAGATACTTTCATCCGGCCATTGACTGATGTCCTGATTAAAGCCTCTGTCCAGCCAGTCTTTATGCAGCACCAGTTTAAAACCATCCTGTGCCAGCACTTCAGTGTGAAAAGCACCGGTTTCATAAGGCAACGCCAGCAACACCATATCCAGCCGGCCTTCAGCCAGTGCATGCAATGAATTGTCCGAGGTATCTTCACGCAGCAATAACTGCAGCTCCGGATAACGCTCACGGCACAGTGCCATAACTTCTGACAGCACAAAAGGCGCTATCGTCGGGATACAGCCTAACCGAAACGGCCCGGCCATGGGTTTACCCTGGCATTTGGCAAAATCAGTCAGCTCTTCACATTGTTCAATAATGTAACGCGCCTGGCGCACCACATCCTCACCCAACGGGGTAAAAATAAAGGTTTTATGATCACGCTCCAGCAACTGCGTGTTCATGGTTTCTTCCAGATTAGCGATAGCAGCACTGAGTGTGGACTGGCCGATATAACAGGCTTCTGCTGCCCGGCCAAAATGCTGGTGCTCGTGCAGTGCCAGCAAATATTGCAACTGTTTAATACTTGGCAAGCGCTTCATTGTAATTTCCGATTAAAAATTGCATTTATTGTTCATATAAATGCTTAAACTGTACGCCTGATACCCCTGCTATGCAAGCTTTTACGCCAGCGCCACACAGCATACGTCATTTATCATATGCAGCAGCTTACAATATCAAACATTTGTAAAATATTTGTTTGTTATATATTTTAATTTGCTATAGCGTATTTAGCAGGCTGTATTAATAAAATGGATGCAGCCCGACAATCCATCGCCTCCCGTTTGCGAGTTACGCTGTCCGCGTTGTACCGGGTAACGCAAAGTACAATGATAACAATCACCTGGAGGGTGAACATGTCCAGAACACCTCATATTTTGCTGGCAGGGGTCAGCTTACTGGCAGCCAGTATCAGCAACGCGACAGCTGCAGCACCGGATAGTATCAAACAGGCGGCAGAGCAAGCGGCAGCAGGCCGCTACATTATTAAATATAAATCAGCGCCAGAGCAGTCAACGCAGCGCGCTGATGGCAAAACTAAACAAAACCTGATTTTACAGCAGCTACAAACCAGCAGTGCGTTACTGCAACAACAAGGCGCGCGGATACACCATGTATTAGCGGCCCGTAATGCTATCGCGGCCCAGCTTGATGCCAAAGCCCTGCAGCAGGTCAAAGCTGATCCGGCTGTCGAGTATGTAGAGGCCGACTTACCGCGTTACCCTATGATGCAACAGCAGCCTTATGGTTATGCGCTGGTACAGGCCGACCTGGTTAGTGACCAGTTTGCATCAAATCAGACTGTTTGTGTTATCGACTCTGGCCTTGGCTTACCACATGAAGACTTTAACGATGCGAATATCACTGGCAGCAATGATATTGGTACCGGCAACTGGTTTGACGCCGGCGGAGCCCATGGCACCCATGTCGCCGGCACGATCGCAGCACTAAATAATGACGTCGGTGTGGTGGGTGTGCTGCCAAGTGGCGGTCTGAAACTGCACATAATTAAGGTATTCAACGACGACGGTTGGGGCTATTCATCCACGCTGGCACATGCAGTGGACACCTGCGTAGAGAACGGTGCTTCGGTCATTAATATGAGCCTTGGCGGCGCCGGGTCCAATACCACCGAGAGTAACGCCATGCAGGCGGCGTATGATGCCAACGTATTGCTGATCGCTGCAGCAGGTAATGATGGCAATACCGCCCTGTCTTATCCGGCATCTTATGATTCGGTAGTGTCGGTAGCAGCTGTAGATGACAGTAAAACCCATGCTGACTTTTCACAGCGTAACAGCCAGGTAGAACTGGCAGGCCCGGGCGTAGCAGTGTTGAGCGCCTACCCGACAGGGACCGGCCTGGACACGGGGTTAACGATTGGCACTAATACCTATAGCACTAATCCGCTGGAAGGTTCAGCCATGGCTAACTTCACTGCCGAGCTTGCCAGTTGTGGCCTGGGCACAACTACCTGTACTGACGTTACTGACAAAATATGCCTGCTTGAGCGCGGTGAAGTACCGTTTTCACAGAAAGTGGAATCTTGTCAGGCGGGCGGCGGCATCGGCGCTGTAATTTACAACAACGAGCCGGGCAATTTCAGCGGCACGCTGGGCGATAACCCAACCACCAGCATAATAGCGTTAAGTGTGTCACAGGAAGATGGCCAGCTATTGCTTGGGGAACTCGGCAACGAGGCCAATATCGTGGCAGAACCGTCTAACTATGGCCTGATGGACGGCACCTCGATGGCATCACCACATGTAGCAGGTGTTGCTGCACTGGTATGGAGCCACTACCCTGACTGCACCAATGCGCAGATCCGCAGTGCGCTTGGTGTTACAGCGGAAGATTTAGGCAATGCCGGCCGCGATACGTCATACGGCTACGGCCTGGTGCAGGCGAAAGCTGCGGTGGATTATCTGGCCGAATTTGGCTGTGAAGGCGATGATATAGAGCCACCACCACCGCCGGTAACCACAGAGCTGGTTAATGGGGAAACCGTATCTGATATTTCAGCCGGTGCCGGTGAAGAACTGTTATATAGCCTGGCGGTGCCACAAGGAGCGACTGATTTATCTTTTGTCATGGCAGGTGGCACAGGTGATGCCGATATGTATGTTAAGTTTGGCAGTGAGCCAACTGCATCAGACTGGGACTGCCGGCCATACGAATTTGGCAATAACGAGAGCTGTGCAGTCGACCCGGCGCAAGCGGGTATCTATTACGTCAAGTTAATTGGTTACAGCGACTTTGCCGGGGTCAGCCTGACCGGTAGCTTCACCGGCGCAGATTTACCCGATGGCGGTGGCGAAACTATTACAGACATCGATGTTAGCCGTCGTAGCTGGCAGCACTATACGCTGGAAGTACCAGAAGGCATGGCGCAACTGTCAGTAGAGATCAGTGGTGGCCGGGGCGATGCTGACTTATACGTTAAATATGGCAGCCAGCCAACCAGCGGCAGTTACGACTGTAGGCCGAATAAAAATGGTAATAGCGAAACCTGTGTTATCAACGCACCGCAGGCCGGTGTGTGGCATATATCGGTATATGCTTACAGGGCCGTAACCGGTTTAACCCTGGTTAGTGAATACCAGCCTTAACATTTAAACATACAAAAAAGCCCTCAGAGTGAGGGCTTTTTCATAAGTTTCAGGCAGTTATTCAGATACTGAATATGCTTTTCAGAATAAAGAAAAACACAATCGCCAGACCTGCTCCCACAGGTAATGTAATCACCCACGAGATGAAGATGTTACGCACTACGCCCAAGTTAAGTGCAGCTATACCACGGGCTAACCCGACACCTAACACAGCACCCACTAAGGTTTGCGTGGTTGAAATTGGTAAACCGGTACCTGAAGCAATAACAACAGTAGAAGCGGCCGACAACTCAGCAGCAAAACCACGGCTAGGCGTTAAATGCGTAATGGCAGTACCGACTGTCTTAATTACGCGCGCGCCCAGCGTTGCCAAACCAATAACAATGCCAATAGCACCAAGCGGTAAAATCCACCAGGCTAATTGTGCTTTACCTGCTACTTCACCGCCAGAGCTGACCACACTCACCACTGCCGCCAACGGGCCTATAGCATTAGCAACGTCGTTCGAACCATGCGCAAATGCCATACAACAGGCAGTAGTGATCATCAGCACACCGAAAATACGCTCAACATTGTTAAACTGCATCTTCTTATCAGCGGCCGGGTCAAACTTCAGTTTACTGATCACCACTTTACCAATAACACCCACCACAGCAGCCAAGGCCAGAGAAATGTAATAGCCTTCAGCTGTACTGATATGCAAACCGATATGTTTAAGGCCTTTTTGCACTGTAACCAGCGTCATAATAAAGGCGGCAAACGCCATATAGAAAGGCACATATTTTTTCGCGTTGGCCAGTGGATTATCGGTATCAAAAATCAGCCGCTGAGCACTCATAAAGAACATATACGCCAGCACACCGGCCAGCATTGGCGTCACTACCCAGCTGCCGACGATACCGCCGACTTTATCCCAGTGTACCGCGTCGACACCTACGCCTACGGCAGCAAAACCGATAATAGCGCCGACAATAGAGTGTGTGGTCGATACCGGCCAGCCAAAATACGACGCCACGATAAGCCAGCTTGCCGCAGCCAGTAACGCCGCGATCATGCCGTACGCCATCAGCTCGGGGGTATCAACGAAAAATGAGGC
The DNA here is from genome assembly GCF_036568245.1 of Rheinheimera sp. GTDB lineage: Bacteria > Pseudomonadota > Gammaproteobacteria > Enterobacterales > Alteromonadaceae > Alishewanella. The sequence goes on from NZ_DATCSY010000269.1 coordinate 12,694, forward strand.
ATCCGTAATACCACCACGGATAGTCGATGTTACTGAACCGCCTGCCAGATAAGCACCGGCAAACTCAAAAATAGCAGCAATGAAAATTGCCTGTTTAATCGTCAGTGCTTTAGAGCCGACTGAGGTACCCATCGCGTTGGCAACATCGTTTGCCCCGACACCGTAGGCCATGAAAAAGCCAAACACGGCCGCGATAATCACCAGGATCAGACCATATGACTGTATAATATCCATCAGGAAAACCTTTTAAAATTAACGAGCTAACATAATCTCAAGACGCGAACCAACCTTCAGCGCCACGTCGGCTAAATCACCAACCCACTCCAGAGTGCGATATAGGAACATCACATCGATAGGGTTTAGTTCCTGCTCAGCCAGACGCAGAGCTTTACGCAGTTTAATCTGCATATCGTCGGTATCACCTTCGATCATATCCAGCTGTTCAACCATCTTGATCACCAGATCAACTTCACGGCCACGAAAGCCAGTCTCCAGTAACTCGTCCAGTTCGTTAATCACCTCACTGGCCAGTTTAGTCGCATCAATACAGCGTTGAACGTAAGCTTTAAAGCCTTCTTGCAGGCTGACAGGGATTAACAGTTCACGGCCTAGCACCCGGCCGGTAATGTCTTTGGTTTTGTTGGCAATTTTGTCCTGTTGTGAGACCAGTTCCAGAATGTCTGTACGGTCTACCGGTAAAAACAGGCCGCGCGGCAGGTTAATGCGGATTTCGCGCTTTAATTTGTCGGCTTCCTTTTCCAACGTCACGATGTTTTTGCGTACGTCCGCAGCAAGTTGCCAGTTTTGCTGATATACAGCATCGAAAAACGGCAGCAACAATTCGCTTGCCTGATGCACCTTGCGGATATGTTCCTCTATCGGCTTAATCGGTGATTTGGCAAACACGGATAAAAAAGTACTAGCTGGCATAGCCTGGCCTCGTTAGTTGGTTTGACTGTAGTCGGCGCGCATTGTAGCGGCATTCATAGCGCAAGAAAAACGAAAAATGAATGCAGAATGAAAACGCCCTGAACTGAAGTCTAGTCAGGGCGTATCGGATGTACAGTAAAAATACTGGAAAATCAGCTACGTGCTTCTTGCTCCAGTTTCTCGGCGCTGCTGTGGCGCACGACCTTACCTTTAACAAAAAAGATGATGTATTCGGCCAGATTTTTACAACGATCACCGATGCGTTCCAATGAACGGGCTGACCATAGTACATTCATGATTTTGGGGATTGAGCGCGGATCTTCAATCATATAGGTCATCAACTGACGGGTAATGGCTTCGTATTCGCGGTCAACTTTCTTATCTTCTTTATGCACCAGTAAAGCCGTTTCAATATCCATACGGGCGAAGGCGTCAAGTACGTCATGCAACATCTGGCCAACGTGGTGGCCAAGATTATCCAGATTGACCAGTAAATCCTGCTGTTCACTGTTAAACGACTCCAGCGCAACCCTGGCGATACGGCGGGTTTCATCGCCGATACGCTCTAAATCAGCAATCGTTTTCATAATCGCCATGATAAGGCGTAAATCACTGGCGGCAGGCTGGCGCTTAACAATGATACTGGTGCATTCACGGTCTATCTGCAGCTCCCAGTCGTTTACTTTTAAATCAGTGTCGATCACCTTCTGCGCCAGCTCAGCATCTGCAGTCGCTATCGCCGCCAATGCATTATTCAGTTGTTGCTCAATCAGTCCGCCCATGGCCATAACATGGTTGCGAACCTCATCAATTTCTTCATTGAAGGAGCTGGAAATATGTTTGGTTAAATTGAGCTTATCCACTGCGCTCTCCATTAGTGTGAATACTCTGCCAGCCTCGACAGCCAGCGACTGCTTATGCGCTCAGTATAGGCAGAAAGCGACCGGCTGTGCCAGTAAAGTGGCAGCGGTTAAAAGTTAATTTTTCTTGTCTTGCTGCGATTGCACTTCATCAATGTATAAAAACCGGACAAACGCTAAATCACTAAATTTACATATATTGTTGGCAATACATTTAAAAATGTAACGTCTGCGGCTACACTCTGTTGGCGCCAGCAGTTTTGTATGTCTTATTGGGGAATGTAACAATCACAATGATTGTTAAGGTATGACAGGAAAATATTGAATGAAGCAGTTAGTACTTACAATAATAGGTAAAGATAAAGCTGGTTTAGTCGAGAAACTGGCTACCGTTGTCAGCACACATAATGGTAACTGGATGGCCAGTAATTTAAGCCATTTGGCAGGCTATTTTGCCGGCATTCTGCAGATAGAAGTAGCAGAGCAGGACTTGCCAGCCCTGACCAGTGCGTTAGAACAAATTACAGAGCTGGATATCCGCATTCAGCACGGCATGTCAAGCAGCCTGAATGAACAGCAACATCTGAAGTTTGTCATTACCGGTAATGACAGGCCAGGTATAGTACGTGAGCTTTCTTCGGTGATTAAACATAAAGGCACCAACATAGTACACTTTGAAAGCAGTAAACAAAGCGCACCTAACTGGGGTGTCCCTTTATTTAATGCGGTCGCTACTGTTGAATTACCCTCAACCGTTAGCCGAGATGAAGTCGTAAAAGCACTGGAAGCTATCGCTACTGATATTGTTGTCGATATAGAAACTGATATCTGAACTCTTTTTGCAGCCGGTTCGCGGCTGCATTCATCTTGCTGTCATAAAAATGCCATAGAGTAACCCCAGTTGTAGTCAGGGAGCTGGATCATGGAACACACCGACGCCGCAAGTGGCACAGAATTTCCTCT
>NZ_DATCSY010000270.1:0-3632 GCF_036568245.1 Rheinheimera sp.
GAGCGCCGTATTACAACAACAGGCTCTGCTAACTTTGGAGGATGATTTTAGCTTTGACCTCTGGCTTAGCAGATTGCAGCAGGCGGAAATTAGTTGGCCAGAGAAGCAGCAAATTACGGCGCCGGTAATGCCACAAGCGCAGGGACGTCCAGCCTGGGTGATCAAGAGTAATAGTGAGCCTGATGCGATGTCCTTGTTACACCATAGTTACCGGCAGCAGTTTGAGCGCTATTGCCTGTGGTGGACTGACGGCTCTGAGCAGGTTCCAGCCTGTACTTTGGTCAGTAATGGTTTACCTCAGGTCAGCCAGTATGCAGCAATGCTTAACGGCGATTGGCAACGCTGGCACTGGCAGTATGCAGAGATTAATGATGGCGGAATTGTATAACGATGAGACAAGTTGTATCCCACGCACAGACCCATAAAGGCCTGGTCAGAAAATGTAACGAAGATGCTTGTCTTGATATGGCGGATAGCGGAGTCTGGCTGGTTGCCGATGGCATGGGCGGGCATGCAGCCGGCGATATTGCCAGCCAATTGGTTGTTGATACGGTAAAGGTTGCAGTACAGCGAACCGATGACATATCGCTGCAGTTGCTGACGGAGTCATTACAACAGGCGAATGACGAGTTATGCCATTACAGCGCCAGGAATCTGCAAGGGCGCACCGCGGGCTCTACTGTTGTGATGCTGATGATAGACAAACTGCATTACCATTTTCTCTGGGCGGGAGATAGCCGGGGATATTTGCTGCGCAATAATGTTCTGCGCCAGGTTACGCGTGATCATTCTCAGGTCAATGAAATGGTTGATGAAGGATTGATTGATAGCAGTGAAGCAGAACAGCATGAGCTGGCCAACGTGATAACACGTGCTGTAGGCGTAGACCCTAATCTGACCGTGGATGTCATTAGCGGTGTGTGGCAGCCGGGAGATCTATTCTTGCTCTGCAGCGACGGACTTAACAAGGAGTTGAGTGACGACGAGATTTGTCATTATCTGACACATAACAATATTGCCGAGGCCAACAGAGCGTTGCTGCATTCAACTTTGGTTGCGGGGGCAAGAGATAACGTCACTTGCATCCTGATAAAGGTTGATGTGAATTCTGCATATGTTAATGAAAAGGATAAAACGATACCAATTTATATTAAAAATTAGAAAAAGTGACTTAATTGTTGTTATTAATAAAACAATAAAGTAACATAATTCGCTGGAAAACGTCTCATTCTGGTTGTTGTGATGGAATACAGTGAATTAATTGATTTTGATATGTTAATTAATGAGGTTGATGCCAGTGCACCAGCAGGCATTGATCCGCGTAGTGATATTTCGCCCACATCTCAGTACTATCAGTTGAAAGATATTCGCGGTCAGGCCAGAGCTAACGAGCGGGCGTTACTAGCTGAAGATGAAGATTTTCAGGCGCTGATATCCGATTGGCGCCCTCTTAGCGAAAAAATCCCTCAGGTGTTATGCAGCAGTACCAAAGATCTTGAGTATGCCGCCTGGCTGATTGAGGCACTTTGCCGTACTCATGGTTTTGCCGGTCTTGCCGCAGGCTTTAAAGCAACCCGCTTACTGATAGAGCATTTTTGGACTTGTCTGTATCCACTGCCTGATGAAGACGGCATGGAGATGCGTATTGCACCACTGATTGGCTTGAACGGTTATGAGGGAGATGGTGCTCTTATCACTCCCATTCTGAGTATCCCGCTCACTGATGTGACAGCACACGGTCAGTTTGCCTGCTGGCAATACGAACGTGCGGCTGACATTTCACGCAAGGATGAAAAACGTCAGAAACAAAAAGCCGATGCGGGTATCGCCAGCCTGGAGCAAGTGAAAAACGCAGTTGCAGAGACGCCCGCTGCGTTTTATCAGCACCTCAAAGCGCAGATTGACGATGCTATCGCAGAGTTTGCTTTGCTGTCTCAAGCGATGGACGAGGCTATGGGAGGAGAACCCCAGCCGACCAGTGCAATTAGCAAAGCTCTGCAAAAATGCCTTGATGCAGTTAATTATCTGGCGGCAGACAAGCTGGCAGTTCAGGCGGCAGCTGTCACATTACAGAGTGAAGCTGGCAGTGATACAGAAGGTGACCCTGTTCAGCGGCAGGTTCAGAGTCGTGAACAAGTGCTGTATAGCCTGAAACAGGCGGCTGAATTTTTCCGTAAAACTGAACCTCATTCACCAATTTCGTACGCACTTGAACAGGTAGTTCACTGGAGTGGGCTCAGCTTGCCTGAGCTACTGCAGGAGCTGATCGACGATAACAACAGCCGTAATCATTATTTCCGGTTAGCGGGGATCCCGCAGAAAAGCAGTAGCTGATAAACCGGTACCAACAGGCGTAAATAACAGCTGAGTAACAGGAGAAAGTCAATGGAAAGTATTCACAGTAAGTTGTCCCGGGTGCGTAAGCCCCGAGTGCATATTACATATGACGTAGAGACAGAAGGAGCTGCGGTTAAGAAAGAGTTGCCTTTTGTTGTCGGCGTGATGGGTGATTTTGCCGGGCAGAACACCGAGGCATTAAAGCCGTTAAAAGACCGTCGTTTTGTGCAGATTGACCGCGATAACTTTGATGAAGTGTTAAAGCGGATGAATCCTAAGCTGAATTTCAAAGTTGAAAACAAGTTGGCCGGTGATGGCAGTGAGTTCAGTGTAGACCTTCAGTTTAAATCGATGCAGGACTTTGAGCCAGCGGCAATTGTCAAGCAGGTTGAACCTTTAGACAAGCTGATGGCGACTCGCAATAAGCTGCGGGACCTGATGACAAAAATCGATCGTTCAGAAGAGCTTGAGAATATTCTGGAACGGGTATTAAACAACAATGAAGATCTGCAAAAGCTGGCGCAGGATCTTAGCATAGAGGACAAATAATATGAGTACGGAAGCTTTACTCGAGCAACATGATAATGCTCAGACTGCCTCCAGCTCGTTGCTGGAGCAAGCCATAGGTGCCACCAAGCAAACTGATGCGTCACGTGCAGAAGAGTTGCTGCGTACCTTGACTGAAGAAGCCTTAAGCGGAACCGTAAGCTGGAACAAGAATCTGACGGTGACGTTTAATGAAGCGATTAACCGGCTGGATCAACTGATTTCTGAACAATTGGCTGTCATCATGCACACCCCGGCGTTTCAGAAGTTAGAGGGCAGCTGGCGTGGTCTGAATCACCTGGTAATGAATTCAGAAACCAGTGCTTCGCTTAAAATCCGCATGATCAGTATGAGCAAAAAAGAGCTCTACAAAGATTTGAGCAAAGCGGTGGAGTTTGATCAAAGCCAAACGTTTAAAAAGGTTTATGAGTCCGAGTTTGGTACGCCGGGTGGTGAGCCTTATGGTGCCATTATTGGTGACTATGAATTTACCAATCACCCGGAAGATATTGAAACACTGACGTATATGTCAAACGTTGCGGCGGCTGGTTTTTGTCCGTTCATTTCAGCATCAGCGCCTGCGCTGTTCGGTTTTGATGACTGGACAGAATTATCTAAACCTCGCGATCTGGAAAAAATCTTTGAATCGCTGGAATACACCAAATGGCGATCTTTCCGTGACAGTGATGATTCACGCTTTGTGACACTGACCATGCCACGCGTTCTGGCGCGTTTACCTTATGGTTCGG
>NZ_DATCSY010000271.1:0-14835 GCF_036568245.1 Rheinheimera sp.
CGGCACCTTTGCCTTTAACCACTTTACTTATACTTATGCGCTTATTCCGCTGGCTAGAGGCTACGAGTACATCACGCCGGCACCGGTGCGGGATAAAATAGGTAATGCGTTTAGCAATATACGTGAGCCACTGAGCATGCTGAACAACCTGGCAGCAGGTGAGCTAAAAGATGCCGGTACTAACCTTGGCCGTTTTCTGATTAACACCACCATTGGCCTTTTGGGGTTATTTGACCCGGCAACTGCCTGGTTTGATCTGCCAGAAGCGAAGCAGTCGATAGCGGATACATTAGCCGGTTATGGTGTCGCGCCGGGGCCTTATCTGGTGCTGCCTATTCTGGGGCAGAACAATGTGCGCGGCTCTACATCGGTTGTCAGCGAATACCTGCTAGACCCTATTGGCCAGGTAACCAACCCTCCCGATACCTATTATCTGCAGGGCGTAGATGCCGTTGATAGCTTTACTGACCGCGCCAAAGTATATGAAGAACTGTACCGTCAGGCGGACGACCCTTATCTGTATTTTCGCAATCAGTTTTTACAGGGAGTAAAGCGCGATGACAGCTTCAGCCAGCAGTAATAACAGCAGCGCCAGCCACTGGCTGGCGGAGAAAATCATGCAACTGCGGGTAGTTATTCTGCTGTTGTTTATCGCCCTGCTTGCACTAGCCGCATTTTTTGTGCCGCAGTTTCGTATCGATGCTTCCGCCGACACCCTGCTGGTCAAAAATAATGCGCTGTATATTAAAACCCAGCAGGCCAATCAGCGTTTTTCGCCCGATGAGTTTATTCTGGTCGCGTATAAACCGCGCAACACCGCTGTATTCAGTACCACCACCTTTAATGACCTGATCTGGCTGCGCGAGCAATACCTGACGTTGCCAAGAGTACAAAGCGTTACATCAATACTGACGGTCCCCCTGCTGACTGATGCATCAGTGCTGACAACAGAGGCGAATGTGGCTGAGCTGTCCTGGCAAACACAGCAGTTTTCACCACAGCAAATGCAGCAAATGCTGTCTGATCACCCGCTGTTTACCGATCTACTGGTCAATAAAGCGCAAACGGCAACTGCACTACAAATCGTATTTAAACCCGACCCTGAGCTTACCGCGCTGGAGCGGAAAATATTAGCCGTGCAGCAAAACAGCCTGCAGCGGCCATTGACCACTGACGAAGAGCAACAGCTGGAGCAGCTGCAGCAGCAAGCCGATCCGTTGCGTCAGGCGTTGGTTAAACAGCGCCAACAGGAATTGCAGCACATTAACAGCATTAACCAACAGGTAGCGCAGCAGGCTGAAACCTATACCGGAGGGGCCTATGTAGTAGCGCAACATCTGGTAGATATTATCAGTAGCGATCTGACCGTCTTTGGCAGTGCGATCGCTGGCATTATTGCCGCCCTGCTACTGCTGCTATACCGTAGCATTCGCTGGGTGGTATTTCCGCTTTTGGCATGTGCCGCCAGTGTCTGGCTGACGCTGGGTTTGTTTGCCGTGCTGGATATTCGTGCCACGGTAATATCGGCCAACTTTATTGCGCTGCAACTGATTCTGACATTGGCGGTGATGATCCACCTTATTGCCACATACCGTGAGGTAGCCCGCAACAACCCGGACCACAGCCAGCAGCAGCGTATTATCAGCACCTTACAGCAAAAGCTGGCACCGTGTTTTTATGCCACAATAACCACCTCGGTTGGTTTTGGTTCATTGGTTTTCAGCGGCATTCAGCCCGTGGTCGCGTTTGGTTTTATGATGCTGATAGCCATGCTGATCACCATGAGCGTCAGCCTGCTATTGTTTCCTGCCCTGCTGAGCCTGCTAAAAGCCAACACCGAAACAGACGATTTTGCTTTTATCAGCGCCGGTTTACAGGCTCTGAGACGGCTGGTTGAACGCGCTCCCTGGGCCTGTATTGCCTCGGTGTTATTCTGTTTTGCCCTGTTGTTACCCGGACTGATGCGGCTTAATGTTGAGAACAGCTTTATCAATTATTTTGCCACCGATACACAGGTGTATCAGGAGCTTAGGTTTATTGATCAGGAATTTGGCGGCTCTACCCCGCTGGATATTGTGATTAACCTGCAACCGGAAGACGCTAAGGATGATTTGCTGTTAAGCGCAAAACAGTTTAATCAGCTGCACCTTGCCCATGCAGTCGTGGCAGAGTTTAGCGCCAGCGGTAATGTTACCTCACTGGTCAACTTCACTACGCTGGCCAGACAGCTTAATGACGATAAACCGCTGACAGAGTATGAACTGAACTCTATTTACCGTTTACTGGATGAAAAGGTCGCCAGCCAGCTGGTTGGCGCTTACCTGTCGGAGCAACCACTGCAGGCCCGTATTTCAACCCGCATTCAGGACACTACCGCCGGGCTTGATCGCGAGCAACTGATGCAACAGCTGAATCAGGATTTACAACGTGTCGGGCTGAGCGAAGATCAATACAGCCTGACCAATCTGTTTGTACTGTATCAGGATATTCTGTCGCGTTTATTTGATTCACAAATTAAAACGCTGGGGCTGGTATACCTGGCGATGGCGATACTACTGCTACTGATTTTTCGTAGTGTGAAAATTGCCATTATTGCACTGATACCGAATGTCTGTACGACACTTGGCATACTCGGCCTGATTGGCTGGCTTGGTATACCACTGGATATTATGACCATTACCATTGCGGCGATTGCGATGGGCATCGCAGTGGATGACACTATTCACTTTGTGCACAATTATCTGAAAGCGCCACAGCAACAGGCATTGCAAAACAGCTTTGCCCATACCGGTATCGCCATACTGTTTACTTCTGTTGTGATCGCGGCCGGTTTCGCGGTATTTGGCTTTTCCAGCTTTTTACCCAGCGTCTACTTTGGCTTATTAACTGCCGCAGCCATGTTGCTGGCACTGGCTGCCGACCTGACCATCTTACCCGCACTGTTAAGCCGCTTTGTAAAACCAGCTGAAGCAAACCAAGCGCCAGTTGCGAAAACAAAAAGCCGGCAATAATGCCGGCTTGTGCAGGGCGATGCCGGTTTACACGTTTACATGTAAACGCACATCAACATTGCCACGGGTTGCATTTGAGTATGGGCAAACATGGTGTGCTTTGTTTACCAGCTCTTGCGCTGCGGCGCTGTCCATACCAGGCAGGTTGATGAATAAATCCACATCCAGGCCAAAACCGCCTTCAATTTTGCCGATGCCCACCTCAGCACGCAGGCTCAGATCTTTTGGTAAAGCAACCTTTTCGCTACCGGCAACAAATTTCAGTGCGCCGATAAAACAGGCAGAGTAGCCAGCAGCAAATAACTGCTCAGGGTTAGTCGCCCCGCCGTTACCCCCGAGCTCTTTTGGTGGCGCTAATTTTACTTCCAGCAAACCATCATTAGATTTAGCTGCACCATCGCGACCACCAGTTGACGTTACTACTGCTTTGTAAAGAATATCCATCATCGTTTCCTCAGTTAAGATTGATTATCAGCAAACACTCATTTTCAGAGAACGAGTACATCATAGAATGAATTAATCTTGTGCACAAGATATTTGCATATAACTATTTTAGCTAATCTATATTCAGCAGCACTATAAGGGTGTAGCCCAAGTTTGTTACACTAGCTGAAAATAGTGCGGAAAAAGCCAATGAAACACACTTTACCGTTAGAGCAGCAATTGTGCTTTGCCTTATACAGCGCATCAAATGCCGTGGTCAGACTTTACCGGCCCTTGCTGCAACCGTTTGATTTAACCTATCCACAGTATGTAGTAATGCTGGCTTTATGGCAGCAGGACAATATCAGCCTGGGTGAATTAAGCAGCAAAACCTTGTTTGACTCCGGCGCTCTGACGCCACTGGTGAAAAAGCTGGAACAAAAAGGCTGGCTGCAACGTATAGCGTCAAAGCAAGATGAAAGAGTAAAGCACGTGGTATTAACGGACAGCGGTAAAGCACTGCAATCAAAGATTGCCGGTGTCATGCCGGCGCTGCGCTGTCAAATTTCACTAAGTGATGAGCGGCTCATTCAGCTAAGAGAGCTCGCCAGACAAGTTCAGCTTGATATTCAGCAACTTGAGCAATGCGCAACACCTTAAGCTGCTGTATGTTCAAAAACACTCTGGATAACAGATTAACAGCAGCTGAATAACACTAAGTTACAATCGTTAAAAAAATAAATTTTTTCCTGGATTAAAATCAAACTGTTAGCTCAGCTTGGTTCTGCTATCGGGAAATCTGGCTATCCAGACGTTTGACCCCACCAAAATTCCCCCGCATAGTATTTGCGCCTGTGACGCTTCTGATCAGTGTCAGCTTACAAACCCAAGGATTGGCTTAGTCAGGCGCACTATAAATATTAATGCCAAACCGCCTGCTGATAGCACAGCAGCTTATATCTTTGGGGCGCTAAATGAGCTTACAATCTGTAGCCAGCTCGGCCGCTATTGCGACAGATCATACCTGTGCAGTACAGCCTGAGCATACAGCACATTCACTATCACATTATTTTCCGGATTATTTCCGCGCCGTTCAGGCCAATACCGAACCGCTGCGACGTGCAACCTATCAGCTCAGACATCAGGTTTACTGTGAAGAATTGCAGTTTGAGCCAGAACGCGCTGATGCGTTAGAACACGACAGTTATGATCAGCGTGCCATTCATATCGCCGTGAAACATATTTTGAGCAGCGCGTTGGCAGGTACAGTTCGTATTGTCACATCGCAGTTTAAAAACGAGCTTTTACCGATAGAGCAGTACTTTGCCGGTAATTTCACCAACACGGTATTGGCACCGGCGAATTTCAGCCGCCAGCATATTTGTGAAATATCGCGTCTGGCGGTGCCTGCTGCAATACGCTGTCGTACGCTGAGTCAGCAGCAGGCGCCATCGCTGGAGCGTGCCTGCAGCAAGCTGGTTGCGGTGGCATTGTATCTGATAGCGCAAATTCTGTGTTTACGCGCCGGCCGGGAGCACACTTATGTGATGATAGAGCCTGCACTTGCCAGAGCGCTGCGCCGGGTGGGTCTGCACTTTATCCAGATAGGCGAGCCGATAGAATTCAATGGCATCAGGGCGCCCTACTACCTCGACGCACGCACCACCAATGCAACGTTGAGCCCGGAATATCTGCAGCTACGTGTGTTACTGGAAAAACAACTGTTCGACAAGAACAACAGCAACCGGCCGCAGATGACGTTATGTTACAGCGCGCCGGAACAGCCGGCCGCGTGTTAACCGATTACCTGATAGCCAGACCAGTCAGGCCGCATTGGCTGGCTCTGGCCCGATGGCGTCAGGTGGATGTAGAGTCCCTGTAACTGCTCAAGCGCAAAACAGTCGTCCAGCTCCAGCAAATCATCTTTATGCTGGCTGTCAGCGTCAGTCAGCAGGCTTTGTTTGGCTTTCGCTTTAGCATCTGCAGCATTTGCCGCAACACACAGCATAAATTCGTGCTGCTCGGCGATTTTATCCGGATAGTAGCCACCAAAGTTTACGAAAAACAATTTCTGTTCACTGTGCTGAGGCGTACTGTGCAAGCTCACACTGTAGCCGTCTATATGCTGTACCTGCATGTAGCTGTCAACATGTAAGCCTTTCACTGTACCAAACCACTGCTGGCATAATAGCGGATAAGTGTCCTCTATCTTCTCAGCAGCAACAAAGCGCACGTCGTGCAGCTCAATGTTAGCTCCGGGCGCCGTACCACCGATATAGACTAAAAACAGCTGCATAACACTCTCTTTCTTTGCTAAAGCGCGAAGTATAACAGATATCTAACTTGCGCCAACATAATGAAAAAACTCAGTAAAATTTCGCACTTGCCGTAATAAGGTGCTATAAATTGCTTTCGCAGATAAAAAAGCTGCCCGGACGTAATGTGGAGTACTGACACTGCCGATGCTTACAACGTTACAGCATATTCTCTCACAAATAAGCCGCAATCCTGACATTGATAAAGGCGATTTGATGGCGAGCAACCGGGTGATCTTAAGCGGCATTAATCAGGCACTGGGCACCGACCGGGCCAGTGTCTGGTTATTGTCAGATGATCACTCGCAGATGCATTGCACCTATCAGCTTGACTGTGATACGCACCTGGCAGAACCGGACATTACACTAACACGGCAGAATTTTCCGCGTTATTTCGCTGCACTGGATGACGAACGTAACATCGTCGCCGAAGATGCCCATACTCATCCTTATACCAGTGAGTTTTCTGCCAGTTATCTGACGCCATTAAAAATTTGCTCCATGCTGGATACCCCTATCCGTCACCACGGTGAGATGGTAGGGATTATTTGTATAGAACATCGCGAAGTAAAAGCCTGGTGTGATGATGAAGTCATTTTTGCCGGCTTTTTGGCCGATATTTATGGCCGGGCACTCAGCGCCTCAGAAAGAATGCGCTATCAGGCCGAGCTTGAGCAACTCAACAGCTCACTGGAGCAGATTATCAGCCAGCGCACTCAGGAGCTGTCACAGTCGCTGGAGCAGTTGCAACACACTCAACACCGGCTGATTGAGGTAGAAAAAATGGCCAGCCTGGGCCGGTTAGTCAGCGGTATCGCACACGAAATTAACACCCCGCTCGGTGTGGCGGTTACGGCTAACAGCCACGCTCAGGCCACCTTACTTGAACTGGAGCAGCTTTTTCACTCTAACCAGTTAACCCGTCAGCACTTCAGCCAAAGCGGCAGCACGATTAAAAACAGCATTACAATGGTCAACGCCAACTTGCAGCGTGCTGTCGATTTGGTAAACAGTTTTAAACAAACAGCAGCCACCGGCACCGAACAGCAAGCCGAGTGGCTGCAGCTTAACCGCTTTATTCCGCAAGTGTTAACCAGTATGACGTCTGTACTTGAGCAGCATCAGGTGCAGATAGAATTAAAGTTACCGCCAGACATTGAAGTGCAAAGTTTTGCCAGCCCGTTAGCGACGGTGCTAACGCGACTGGTCGAAAATGCCTGTATTCATGCTTTTGACGCACCAACGCAAAGGCAAATAGTGATAAGCGCCAGCCTGAATAAGCACAGCTGGCAACTGGATGTGGCGGATAACGGCCGCGGCATGACCAATGATGAGCTGACGCGCGCTTTTGAGCCCTTCTTTACCACCCGCCGCAGCAGTGGTGCCAAAGGCCTTGGTCTGACACTGGTATTTAATCTGGTATCACATCTGTTGCAGGGAGAAGTCAGGTTGTTCAATACCGATAACGGCTGCACAGTCAGCCTGACCCTGCCTCTTGAACTGATTACAGCCTGACCGTAAGGCCATCAGACAGCGTTTTACGGTAGGCCAGCACGCCAGGCACCATAGCCAGCAACGCGGATAACAGTACAATGGCGCCTGCCCAGTACAAGGTATTCAGCCGGATAATATTCAGACCGACAAACAAGCCGAAATCTGCCGCCAGTTTATCCTGCAGCAACGCCAGACTGATAAACAGCAATGCTGCAGCAGACACCATGGACACCACAGTGATCAGCAACACTTCCAGTTGCACCAGCACAAATAAATACCAGGGATGCGCACCGGCTGCCCGCAATACCGCCATTTCCCGTTGCCGCTGTTTCATTGACGCCAGCAGCGTGGTAATCATGCCAACCAGCGCAGCCAGCAGCACCAACAAGCTGATGACTAGTAACAGGTTTTCAACCATTCCCAGCATTTGCCACAATTCAGCCAGGGCGACACCGGGCAAAATTGCCGTGAGGGGCTCGTTTTTATATTCGTTAATTTGCCGCTGCAGTGTAAAGGTTGCCATCCGCGATTTTAACCCAACCATAAAAGCGGTAATCGATTTAGGCGTCAAATCCTGCACCAGCGCCTCTTCCGCAGTTAACTGCCGCCCGGGCATCGGGGCACCCTGCTGCCAGTCCAGATGAATAGCCTCTATCGCTTCCAGGCTGACATGTACGGTTTGATCAACCGGCGTACCGGTTCTGGCTAAAATACCGACCACAGTAAAGGGCTTATCTTTGTGCTGGCTAAAACTGACGGCACCAACACCATGCGACAGTTCAATTTGCTGACCGACAGTGTACCCCAGTTTCTGCGCCACATCGGCACCCAGCACCGTTTCAAATACGCCAGAAAATGCTGCACCGTCTTTTAGTACCAGAGGCTGGCTGTTGGCATAGCGATAATACTGAAAATACGCCCCAGTGGTGCCCATTACCCGGTAGCCGCGGTGTGAATCACCAAGCGATATCGGGATACTCCAGTCGATTTGCGGATGCTTGATAATGCGCTGGTAGCTGGGCCAGCTGATATTAGCCGTAGCATTACCAATGCGAAATACAGAATACAGTAACAAATTAAGCTGCCCGGAGCGGGCGCCAACAATCAGATCTGTGCCTGATACCGTGCTGGTAAAGCTGTTTTTGGCTTCGGTACGCAAATGATCGATACCGAGCAGCAAGGCAATACTGATGGTGAGTGACAACCAGGTCATCAATACCGTGCCACGACGATTCCACAGGCTAAGCCTGGCCAACTTCATTAACATGGCTGAACTCCCTGCTCCAGCTGCAGCATATCCAACTGATAGCGGAAATACTGCTGCAGGCTCTTATCATGGCTGACAAATACCACGGTACAGCCATTCGCATCTGCCTCAGCCAGCATCACCCGCATAAAGGCATCGCGGTTATCGCTGTCCAGCGCCGAGGTTGGCTCATCCGCAATTAATAAGGTTGGCCGCGGCAACAATGCTCTTGCAATTGCCACCCGTTGTTGTTGCCCCACACTTAGCTCTGAAGCCGGTTGCTGCCACAGTGATTGCTGCAGGCCAAGCCGCTGCAACAACTGTTTGGCCCGGTTTAATGCTTCAGCATTGTTTTGCCCGGCAAAATGGCTGCTAAGCAACGTATTATCCAGCACCGACAGATAGGGGATCAGGTTCAGCTGCTGAAACACTACACCTATATGTTTTGCCCGCAGGCTGTCGCGCGCACTCCCTGACAATTTATGTAAGGCGTGTCCATTGATATACAGCTCGCCACTGACCGGCCGGGTAATGCCGCACAGCAAATTCAGTAAGGTGGTTTTGCCACTGCCGGATGCGCCGCGTACAAACAGGTGTTGGCCGTTATCTAATGTCAGTGCAGGCAACGTTAATTGCCAGCCACCAGGCCGGTAATGAAATTGCAGGTGTTTGAGGTCAATGGCAGGAATTTTCGGCTTGTCAGTCACAGGCGTACTCAGTGTCATGTTATGATGTGGACGTTTTTGCCATTATGCCAACTTAGAGGAGCAAGCTCCAATGCTACGGACGTTATCTGTTGCGTTATACATGACACTGGTCGCATGTTGTTCGGCTGCAGTGTTTTCAAGCCAGCTGCAGGCCAGTGAAGCGGTTACCATTGAGTGGACCGATTTAATGCCGGAAGAAGATTTAAAAGCATTACAACAGATGCCGGAAGTTCAGCATGATTACAGCCAGCCCTCGCCGTTTGATGATAACTATCAGGGCGACGATCCGGCAGCGCAGCAGTGGCAGCAAATACTGAAATCAGCCAAGGTCGTGGAAAAATATAACAATACCAAAATCCGGGTGCCGGGGTTTATTGTGCCGCTGGAGTTTGACAGCGAGCAAAATGTTACCAGTTTCTTTCTGGTGCCTTATTTCGGAGCCTGTATTCACGTACCACCACCGCCACCGAATCAGATGATTTTTGTCAGCGGTGCAAAAAACCTTAAAGCCGATATGATTTACTCACCATTTTGGATAAGCGGCACTTTAACAACAGATGTGATGACACACGATCTGGGCCAGGCAGCGTACAGCCTGAAAGCGGACAGTGTAGAAGAATATACCTACTGATAGCGCAGTAACATAAAAAACGGCAGCTTAAGCTGCCGTTTTTTATCCGCGTTAAAAGCTTACCGTGCTGTTTTGTAAACTTGCCTCGGCGGCACCCTGCCGGCCATTGATAATCCACTGCACTTCAATATGCTCCAGCGTAGGCAACAAGCTGAAAACATGCAGCTGCAACTGATTCAGCCGTGCCGGACGCTGACACAGCAACAGATAATTTGCGTAAAAATCGGCATGGCCCTCGTTAGCATGGGGCTCGGTCAGATCAGTGCTGGCATCGGCCTGAGCCAGCTCACAGTTTGCATCCTGGTTCACACTAAACCAGTCTGCCTGGTTAAATACAGCTATCGCCGCTTCGACTTCCTGCGTCTGTTCAGCAGTTGTCGGTTTATGTTCAAACCCCACGACACTTTGCGCTGCCGACTGAAATGCCAGCTGCATCTCATTGCCTTCCAGTACCAGCGTTAACAAGGCTTTACCATGCACATGGCTACCCAGCGCCGTGAATTCGTCCGCTTCATGGTCGTGCTGATGTTCTTCAGCATCAGTGTGGCCGAATGCCGCACACGGCAATATGGACAGCATTACGCTAAGCAGCAGGGGTTTACACTTCATCTGTTTCTCCGGTGAGCAAGTCAGCAATTGTTATAACATAACACAAACATCCGGCACCATGCTACAAACTGATCTCAGGCGCCACCGTGCCCGTAAATGTCAGCATTAAATTACAAACAGTGTATAACATGCCAAGACTGATCGTGGTACTGGGTGACCAGTTAAGCCCGGCGTTAGCCAGCCTGCAGCAGCTGCAACAAGATGACGTTATTCTGCTGGCGGAAGTAGGCCGCGAAGCCAGCTATGTTAAGCACCATAAGCACAAGATTATCCTGTTGTTCAGCGCCATGCGCCACTTTGCGGCTACCTTGCAGCAGCAAGGTTACCGGCTCTGTTACATCAGGTATGGCAGCATCCCTGAAATTATAAGCATTACAGACGCCGTGCAGTACGCTCTGGCACAGTATCCCGCTATTACAGATGTCGTTATTACCGAATGCGGCGAATACCGTTTGCAGCAGGAAATTCTCAGCTGGCAGCAACTATTGTCCGTGCCGGTAACGCTGCTCAGCGACGACCGTTTTATCTGCGACCATTCCCGCTTCGCTCACTGGGCTAAAGGCAAAAAGCAGCTCAGGATGGAATTTTTCTACCGCGAGATGCGCCGTTATACCGGCTTACTGATGCAAGGTGATAAACCCGAAGGGGGTAAATGGAATTACGATAGTGACAATCGCAAAGCCTGGCCGGAGCCGCTGCAACCTGATGCGCCATTGAGCTTTGCCCCCGATGCCATTACTGCTGAAGTTGTCACGCTGGTAGAGCAGCATTTTTCAGCCAATATCGGCCATAGCGACAATTTTAACTATGCGGTGACAGGCAAAGAGGCGCGCGCGGCATTTTTGCACTTTGTAAAACAGCAACTGCCACAGTTTGGTGATTATCAGGACGCCATGCGCCTTGATCAGCCATTTTTACAACACAGTATCTGCTCGGCTTATTTGAACT
Source organism: Rheinheimera sp. (assembly GCF_036568245.1). Classification (GTDB taxonomy): domain Bacteria; phylum Pseudomonadota; class Gammaproteobacteria; order Enterobacterales; family Alteromonadaceae; genus Alishewanella. The sequence goes on from NZ_DATCSY010000271.1 coordinate 11,385, forward strand.
GCGGCTTGCTGGATGTCCGCTGGATGTGTAACAAAGTACAGCAAGCTTATCAGCAGGGTTTAGTCCCCCTTAATGCGGCTGAAGGTTTTATCCGCCAGCTGATCGGCTGGCGCGAATACGTCCGTGGCTTCTACTGGTTGCACATGCCTGCGTATAAACAGCACAACGTCCTGCACGCAGAGCGCGCTTTGCCGGGATATTACTGGCACGGCAATACCAGCATGCGCTGCATGCAACAGGCGATAAAAAGCACTATTGATCATGCTTACTCACACCATATTCAGCGGCTGATGATCACCGGCAATTTTGCCCTGTTAGCTGGCCTGTCAACCGATGAAATTACCGACTGGTATCTGGCCGTTTATGCCGATGCCTATGAGTGGGTAGAGTTACCTAACACCCTTGGCATGGCGCTGTTTGCTGATGGTGGCATGCTGGCTTCAAAGCCTTATGCGGCAAGCGGCGCTTACATCAATCGTATGAGCAACTACTGTAAACACTGCAGTTACAACGTAAAAAACATCACCGGGCCGGATGCCTGCCCGTTTAATGCGCTGTACTGGGATTTCCTGCAGCGCAATCAACAACAGCTGTCTGCCAACCCGCGCCTGGCGCTGGCCTATGCGAACTGGCACAGGCGTAGCGATGAAGATAAAACCAGCATTCTGGCAAAAGCAGCCCAAACGCTGGATACGCTGGAGCAGTTATGAGCATGACGCTGATTCTGTTAAATGACACCTTGCGCCTGCACGATAACCCTTTACTGTGTATTGCTGATGGCAGCAACACAAAAGCAGCTGTTATGGTATTAAACCGGCATGCATTTTTCGGCCAGCAATATGGTATAAAGCGGGCCAACCTGCAACGACTGCAGCAACAGCTATCGGTTATCCACTCACTGAACCATGCCCTGGCGGCGCGGAATATCGGTCTTATTACCCTGTTTGGTGATACGGCGCAGTGCCTGCTAAAACTGGCACAGCAACTGGGTACAACACGCCTGTACTGCGCCGAGCCGGTAGCGACCTACGAATACGCTGCAATAGCCAGGCTGTCACAGCAGCTCAGTGTAACCACGTTCGATTGCAACTCGCTGCTCGCTGCCGCATCACATCCCGGGTTGGAAAGCCTGCCGGATAGCTTTACCGCCTTTCGTAAAAAATATGAGCCGTCACTTCAGGTTACGCCCCCCTTTGACAGCGCAATACCGGACGAAGCCTGGCTTACCCCCGCTCAGGCAGAACATTACAGTGCTGACTTTACGCAGTTGCACCAACAGTACTTGCCGCAGCCGCTTCATTTTAGTGCCAGTGAAGACGCAGCACTTACTCACCTAAAGCACTATATCTGGCAACAGCGGCATATTTTGCACTATAAAGACACCCGTAATCAGCTAATTGGAAAACACTATGCCAGCTTTTGCTCCCCTGCACTGGCAGTGGGCAGCCTGTCGGTACGCTGGTTATGGCATGAAATTGAGCGTTTCGAGCAGCAAATCATGGCCAATGACTCTACCTACTGGCTGAAGTTTGAGTTGCTCTGGCGCGAGTTCTTCCGCTGGCAGTGCCGTAAACATGGTGCCAGCTGGTTTAGTAAAGGCGGCATTCAGGACGTAATCGACTTCACTGCGCCGGTATTAAACACCGATCAGCAACAGCACTTTCGCAACTGGTGCAGTGCGAATACCGGTAATGCCTTTATCGATGCCAATATGAAGCTGCTAAACCAGACAGGCTTGATGAGTAACCGCGGCAGACAGAATGTTGCCAGTTATCTTGTGCACGATTTGGGTATTGACTGGCGCCTGGGGGCAGCTTACTTCGAACAGCGCCTGCTGGACTACGACTGTGCCAGTAACTGGGGAAACTGGGCATACATTGCAGGTACCGGCAATAGCCAGGCCCGCCAGTTTAACGTGCAAAAACAGACACAGCTGTATGACCCGGATGGCAGCTTTGTGCGCGCCATGGCAGACACTCAACCTTTATCAGAAACCGGTTATGACAGCACTGGTCTGGTTTAAACGGGATCTGCGGCTTGAGGATCATCAGCCTTTGTATCAGGCCGCCAAAACCGGCGCCGTTTTGCCTGTGTATATTGTTGAGCCGGATTACTGGCAGCAAAGCGATGTTTCAGCCAGACACTGGCAATTTATTGCACCTGCACTTGAGCAGTTAAACACCCGCCTGACAACACTGGGCCAACCCCTGTTAATTGTGAAAGGCCCGGCAACCAGTGTCCTTACGCGGCTTTGCCGGCAGTTTAGTATCAGTGCCGTATACAGCCATGAAGAAACTGGCAACCTGTGGACTTATCAGCGTGATTTGGCTGTAAAACGGCTGTTACGCGACCTGAGGGTTCCCTGGTATCAATACCGGCAGTTTGCCGTGTTTCGCGGTTTAAAAAGCCGTGATGACTGGTTTACCCTGGCTGACAGCTGGTTGAAATCGGCGGTTACTCCGACAGTGGGTTCCCTGCCATTTGTCACACAGCCAAGCTGGGATTTACCCGCACTGTCACCAACACGCAAAACTGATCTGCCGCTTTGTCAATCACTGCAAAATGCACAGGACGTTAATCAGACCCTTGATAGCTTCCTGAACAGCCGCTGCAACACTTACCGTCAGCACATCTCAATGCCGGCTAAAGCTACTTACAGCTGTTCACGGCTTAGCCCTTTTATCAGTTATGGCATGGTGAGTCTTAGGCAGTTACAGCAGCAAAGTTATCTGACCATGAAAACCGCCAAAGAGCTACAACAGCGGCGTGGCTTGCAAGCATTTTTCAGCCGTTTGCGCTGGCATTGCCACTTTATACAGAAAATGGAAGATGAACCGGCAATTGAATTTTTTAATATGCACCGTGGTTTTGACGGCTTGCGTGAGGCAGATTTTAATCTGGCTTTCTTTCAGGCCTGGAAGAGCGGAACAACAGGTTACCCGTTAATTGATGCGGCCATGCGCAGCCTGCTCGCTACCGGCTGGCTGCATTTTCGTGCCCGCGCGATGCTGGTCGCGTTTGCCAGTTATCATTTGTGGTTGCATTGGCGTCCTGTGGCACTGCACCTGGCGCAGTGCTTTGTTGACTACGAGCCTGGCATTCACTACCCACAAATTCAGATGCAAGCAGGTACGACGGGGATTAACCCAAACCGTATGTATAATCCGGTAAAACAGAGTCAGCAAAAAGATGCCAGAGGGCGGTTTATCCGCCAATGGTTACCAGAGCTGCGCTTAGTGCCAGACAGTTGGATCCACCCCCCCTGGCTTATGCCACTCTCGCTGCAGCAACAATACGGTTGCGTGATAGAACGCGATTACCCGGCGCCAGTGGTTGAACTGCACCCTGCCCTTCAACAGGCCAGAGCAAAAATAAGCCAGTGGCAAAAGCAACAGGACATACAGCAGTGGCAGTTGCAAAAGCAGGCGGTATTTCCCCGCCACGCCAGTCG
>NZ_DATCSY010000272.1:0-8670 GCF_036568245.1 Rheinheimera sp.
CTGAGCCATCGACAATACGGGCGATCACTTCTTTTACATCAAACGGTTTGCGCAAATCGGTGCCGACAATGCCGTACAGCTCTTTGGCGTCATACAGCGGCTCTTGCGCCGGTTTGATATCCATCGGTTGCGGGGCAGGGCGGTTTAACCGGCTTACCGCATTGCGGGCCAGTTGCAGCGCATGCTCGTCATTTAACGCGTAGTGGTCAGCCACACCGGAGATTTTACAGTGCACGTCCGCGCCGCCCAGCTCCTCGGCAGAGACTTCTTCACCCGTCGCCGCTTTTACCAGCGGTGGACCCGCCAAAAAGATAGTGCCTTGCTCTTTAACGATAATGCTTTCATCGGCCATCGCGGGCACATAAGCACCACCGGCGGTACAGAGGCCCATTACCACAGCAATTTGCGGAATGCCTTTGGCAGACATATTGGCCTGGTTAAAGAAAATGCGGCCAAAGTGTAGCTTATCCGGGAATACTTCATCCTGGCGGGGCAGGTTGGCACCGCCGGAGTCGACCAGGTAAATACAGGGCAGGTGGCAGCGCTCGGCTATTTCCTGGGCACGTAAGTGTTTTTTCACCGTCAGTGGGTAGTAGGTGCCGCCTTTAACCGTGGCGTCGTTGGCAACAATCATACACTCAACGCCACTGACACGGCCGATACCGGCTACCACGCCGGCGCTGGGTACGTAATCTTCGTAGCATCCCCAACCGGCAAACTGGCCAATTTCTAAAAATGGCGAGCCCGGATCAAGCAGCTTTTGAATACGATCGCGTACAAACAGCTTGCCGCGTGAGGTATGACGGGCAATAAGCGCTTCACCGCCACCGAGTTTTATTTGCTGTACTTTGCTTTGCAGATCATCAACTACGGCCTGCATGGCAGCAGCGTTTTTTTGGAAGTCCTCAGAGCGAGGGTTTACTTTTGAGGTAATTCTGGTCACGTAGGTTACCTTCTGGTTTGGCTCAGAATTTCCGGCTACGTTGCTCTCGCACATTTTACACGCTCGCCCGTTCGGCTCTCCGAAATGTCGGACCACCAGCCTCACTTTTGATCGCTCGCTAAGTAAAATCTGCTACGCACTTCACCTGGATCTGCTTTTCATTGGGTTAAACAAAACATCAGGCGGTGCACAACCGGAACAACTAAGCAGACGATCAAGAGCGAATTTGGGAGAAATTCGCGGGTCTGCGTGTTGTTACGGTGGAAGCAGCCGCTTCCACCTAAGTTTTGCTAAAAGCTTAGTTAGATTCAGTAAACAGCTCTCGGCCAATCAGCATACGGCGGATTTCCGATGTGCCGGCACCGATTTCGTACAGCTTGGCATCACGCAGTAAACGTCCGGTAGGGTACTCGTTAATGTAGCCATTACCGCCTAATAACTGGATTGCATCCAGCGCCATTTGCGTTGCCAATTCTGCTGCATATAAAATTACACCGGCGGCGTCTTTACGCGTGGTTTCACCACGATCACAGGCTTTAGCCACCATGTAAACGTAAGAGCGTGCTGCATTCATACGGGTATACATGTCGGCTACTTTACCCTGCACCAGCTGGAACTCACCGATAGACTGGCCAAACTGTTTACGGTCGTGAATATAAGGTAGCACTACGTCCATACAAGATTGCATAATGCCCAGCGGGCCGGCAGACAGTACCACGCGCTCGTAGTCCAGACCGCTCATCAGTACCTGTACGCCACGGCCAACCTGGCCTAATACGTTTTCTTGGGGTACTTCACAGTCTTCAAATACCAGCTCACAAGTGTTTGAGCCGCGCATGCCCAGCTTGTCCAGCTTCTGCGCCTGGCTGAAACCTTTAAAACCACGCTCTACGATAAAAGCGGTAATACCTTTGCTGCCAGCGTTGACGTCAGTTTTGGCATAGATCACATAGGTGTGTGCATCCGGACCATTGGTGATCCACATTTTGTTGCCGTTTAAGATGTACTTGTCGCCTTTTTTCTCAGCGCGCAGTTTCATGCTAACCACGTCTGAACCGGCGTTTGGCTCGCTCATCGCCAGTGCGCCAATGTGTTCGCCAGAGCACAGCTTTGGCAGGTACTTCATTTTCTGCTCTTCAGTGCCGTTGCGGAAAATCTGGTTTACACACAGGTTAGAGTGAGCGCCGTAAGACAGTGCAACAGAAGCAGAAGCACGGCTGATTTCTTCCATCGCGATAACGTGCTCTAAATAGCCTAAACCTGAGCCACCGTATTTTTCATCTACGGTGATACCCAGCAGACCTAAATCACCGAATTTGCGCCATAACTCGTTCGGAAATTCGTTCTTCTCATCGATTTCAGCGGCGCGAGGGGCAATTTCGTCGCGGGCGAAGGCATTTACCTGCTCGCGGATCATGTCCACTGTATCGCCTAAATCGAAGTTAAGGCCTTTGTAACTGCTAATCATGGTCTATCCCCGTTTGCTATGTCTTACCGCTTAAGCGGTTTTATGATGTTTGGCGTCGGCTAAGGTATCGCGGCAACGTTTTTCTACCGTTACCAGCTCCATTAGCACCACTTTGATGTCGTCCATTTGCTGATGTAGCTCGGCTTTTTTCTGCTCAATCAACTTCAGCATGGTATTTAACTGGGTCACGCTGCTTTTATCAGCGTCATATAATTCGAATAACTGACCGGTTTCGGCCAGGCTAAAGCCCAGGCGCTTACCGCGTAAAATCAGTTTTAACCTTATGCGGTCGCGCTTGCTGTAAATGCGGGTTTGCCCGCTACGCAGTGGCGTGATCAGCCCCTGATCTTCATAAAAGCGGATACTACGGGTAGTAATATCAAACTCTTTGGCCAGTTCGCTGATACTGTATGTTTTTTCTTCTTTTTCTGTCATAAACGCCATCCCCGAAAACGCAGTCAATATAAGTGAAGTTTACGTAAAGGTAAAGCTGAGGGGGGGCGGCTTTCTGTGCTGAAAAGAGATTTTTCCAAGGTTTGTAAAGCAAAAATGCCAATACGGGCTGGTCTGACTGTACAGTTTACTGAACCAAACGCATTGCCCACTACCATAGTGTTAGGTGGTTGACGTTGGCGTAAACGTAAATTTGGTGTAGGCTCTGGAGCAACTTTTTAGCCGACAGCTTTTTTGGAGAACTTTATGGCTACCGACAATATTGTCATCGTTGCTGCTAAGCGCACTGCTATGGGCGGCTTTATGGGCGGTTTATCTGATGTAGACGCTACTGTACTGGGTGCTACCGCGATTAAAGCGGCACTGGAGCAGGCTGGTTTAAGCGGCGACAAGGTCAGCGAAGTGATCATGGGTAACGTGCTGCCAGCAGGTTTAGGCCAGGCACCGGCACGTCAGGCAACGTTAAAGGCTGGTTTACCACTGACAGCCGGTGCAACCACCATTAATAAAGTCTGCGGTTCCGGTTTAAAAGCGGTGATGTTAGCCAGCGACTTACTAAAAGCCGGTAGCGCCGATGTGGTAGTTGCTGGTGGTATGGAGTCGATGAGTAATGCGCCTTACCTTTTAGATAAAGCCCGGAGCGGTTACCGTATGGGCCACGGCCAGATTAAAGATCATATGATGTTAGACGGCTTGGAAAACGCCTACGATGGTAAAGCCATGGGCTGTTTCGCTCAGAGCACTGCTGATGAGAAAGGCATTACCCGTGAGCAAATGGATGCCTTTGCCGTGCAATCGTTAACCCGTGCGCAGCAAGCTATCAGCTCTGGTGCTTTCGAGGGTGAAATTACCCCGGTAACGTTCCAGACACGTAAAGGTGAAGTAACCTTTAACGTTGATGAACAGCCAGGCAACGCCAAAGTAGACAAAATCCCGACACTGCGTCCGGCTTTTGCTAAAGACGGTACTATCACCGCAGCAAACTCCAGCTCAATTTCAGACGGTGCCGCTGCCCTTATTCTAATGCGTGAAAGCGATGCCAAAGCCCAAGGTGTTAAGCCATTAACGCGCGTTGTGGCGCATGCAACCAACTCAATGGAACCTGCACTGTTTACGGTGGCTCCGGTTGGCGCTATGCAAAAGGTACTGCAAAAAGCCGGCTGGGATAAAGAGCAGGTAGATCTGTGGGAAATTAACGAAGCCTTTGCCATGGTAACCATGCTGGCGATTAACGAACTGGGCTTAGATAGCGCCAAAGTAAACGTTAATGGTGGTGCTTGTGCGCTGGGCCATCCTATCGGTGCCTCAGGTGCGCGTCTTTTGGTAACACTGATTCATGCGCTGCGTAATCGTGGCCTGAGCAAAGGCGTTGCCTCACTGTGTATCGGTGGTGGTGAAGCTGTAGCACTGGCCGTAGAAGTTTTATAACAAAGACGAATCAGGCTTCGTGCGAAGCAGATTTAACTTAGCGAGCGATCAACAGTGAGCCGGGGAGCGGCGAACGGGCGAGCGTGTTAAATGTGCGATAGCAACGAAGCCGAGAACCGGAGAACGGTGTAAGCCGACGCTTCCACCGTAACAACACGCAGACCCGCGAATTTCTCCCAAATTCGCTCTTGATCGTCTGCTTAGTTGTTCCGGTTCCGCTTTGGCTGGTAAGTCCGGCAAATAATACAGCTCGTTAGCGAATATAGAAAACAATACATACATGCGCTGACAGCAGACCCAAACAATCGGGAGAAGCAATATGACACAACAGGTTATGCATTTTATCGACGGCGAGTTTGTTGCACCAACAGGCGACAAACTGATCCCCGTTACCAACCCGGCAACGCAGGATGTGATTGCTCAGGTGGCTTGTGCCACGCCAAGTGAGATGGAACGCGCCATCGAATCGGCTAAAGCCGCGTTTAAAACCTGGAAAGAAGTGCCAGTATCTGAGCGCGCCCGTTTGATGATGCGTTTTGCGCACTTATTAAAAGAGCATCAGGCCGACATCGCAGACATTATCTGTAAAGAGCTGGGTAAAACAGTAGAAGACGCCAAAGGTGACGTATGGCGCGGTATCGAGGTAGTAGAGCAGGCCGCTAATATTCCGTCATTAATGATGGGTGAAACGGTAGAAAACGTTGCCCGCAGCATCGACACCTACAGCTACATTCAGCCGCTGGGCGTGTGCGCCGGTATTACGCCGTTTAACTTCCCGGCGATGATCCCGCTGTGGATGTTCCCGATGGCGATTGCCTGTGGTAACACCTTTATTTTAAAACCGTCTGAGCAAGATCCGATGACGGTAAATAAAATCGCTGAGTTATTTGTCCAAGCCGGTGCACCAAAAGGCGTGTTACAGGTTGTACATGGTGCGAAAGAGCAGGTTGATGCCATTTTGCACCACCCGGATATCAAAGCGATTTCATTCGTGGGTTCAGTTAATGTTGGCCAGTACATTTACAAAACCGGTACTGACAACTTAAAACGCGTACAGGCCTTTGCCGGTGCGAAAAACCACATGGTTATTATGCCGGATGCTAACAAACAGCAAGTTATCAATGCTTTAGTTGGTGCCTCAGTGGGTGCGGCCGGTCAGCGCTGTATGGCGATTTCAGTAGCGGTATTCGTAGGCGCTGCGGCAGATTGGATCCCGGAAGTAGCCGCGGCTATCGGCAAGGTACGCCCGGGTGTTTACACCGATCCGAGCGCGGCGTATGGCCCGCAAATCAGCCCGCAGGCGCGTGCGCGCGTGTTATCGCTGATTGAGCAAGGTAAAAAAGAAGGCGCGACCTGCGTACTGGATGGCTCTGACTGTAAAGTTGACGGTTACCCGAACGGTAACTGGGTTGGCCCAACCGTATTTAGCAACGTTACTACCGAGATGGAAATTTATAAGCAGGAAATCTTTGGCCCGGTACTGTCTACAATGCACGTTGCGTCAATGGATGAAGCGCTGAAAGTGGTAAACGACAGCCCATTCGGTAACGGTACTTCAATTTTTACTGCCAGCGGTGCGGCTGCGCGTAAGTATCAGCATGAAGTGGAAGTGGGTCAGGTAGGTATCAATATTCCTATTCCGGTACCTCTGCCATTTTTCTCGTTTACCGGCTGGAAAGGCTCGTTCTACGGCGACCAGCATGCTTACGGTAAGCAGGCAGTGCGTTTCTATACTGAAACGAAGACGATAACAGCCCGCTGGTTTGATGACGATATTCAGGTGTCTGGCCCGAATATGTCGATTAACTTGCGTTAAGGCAACACGGAGCCTGATGTGAGTCAGGCTCAGGCCTGCACACTTTACACGCCGACACGCCATAAACCATCCATGGGGCTCGATTCCGGCCATCCATGGCCTCCAACGGTCGGCTAAGTAAAGTCTGCAGTCTTTCTGCGATGCAGATTCGAAGCGGTTAACAAGGCGCCGAGCGGAGTAGATTTAACTTAGCGAGCGATCAAGAGTGAGCCGGGGAGCGGCGAACGGGCGAGCGTGTTAAATGTACGGAAGCTCACAAGCCGATTGGAAAAGCAGGACCAACTATGAATTTCAATTTAACAGAAGACCAACAAGCCTTTGTCGATGTGGCCAAACAGTTTGCCGAACAAGAACTGGCGCCACACGCTGCCCAGTGGGATCGCGATCACCACTTTCCAAAAGACGTCATTCAAAAAGCCGGTGAGCTGGGTTTCTGCTCACTGTACACGCCAGAAGATGACGGCGGCATGGGCTTATCACGCCTGGATTCATCCATTATCTTCGAACAGCTGTCGATGGGCTGTACCGCTACTACAGCGATGCTGACCATTCATAATATGGCCACCTGGATGATTGCCAACTGGGGCACCAGCGATGCGAAAGCACAGTGGATGGAGCATTTAGCCACCGGCCAGAAACTGGCATCTTATTGCTTAACCGAGCCAGGCTCAGGTTCTGATGCAGCTAGCCTGCGCACCACAGCGAAAAAAGATGGCAATGAGTACGTATTGAACGGCGCGAAAATGTTTATCTCTGGCGCTGGTTCAACTGAAGTGCTGGTAGTGATGGCGCGTACCGGTGAAGCCGGGCCAAAAGGCATTTCGGCGTTTATCGTACCGGCCGATGCCAAAGGCGTTATTTACGGTAAAGCGGAAGAGAAAATGGGCTGGAACGCACAGCCAACCCGCTTAATCACTTTTGAAGATGTGCGTATTCCTGCGCATTACCTGTTAGGCAATGAAGGCGAAGGTTTCGGCTTTGCCATGAAAGGCTTAGACGGTGGTCGTATCAATATCGCAACCTGTTCAATTGGTACTGCACAGCAGGCGCTTAACACGGCACGTAACTATATGCTGGAGCGTCAGCAGTTTGGTAAGCCACTGGCCGCGTTTCAGGCGCTGCAGTTTAAACTGGCCGATATGGCCACCGAGCTGGTTGCAGCGCGTCAGTTAGTGCGCTTAGCGGCGTTTAAGCTGGACCAAAAAGACAGTGAAGCGACAGCGTATTGTGCAATGGCGAAGCGCTTTGCCACTGACGTTGGCTTCCAGGTCTGTGATCAGGCGCTGCAGCTACACGGTGGCTATGGCTACATCAAAGAATACCCGCTGGAGCGTCATTTCCGTGATGTACGCGTGCATCAGATTTTGGAAGGTACCAACGAAATTATGCGGCTGATCATTGGCCGGCGTTTACTGGATGAAGCGGCAGGCGACATTCTGTAATCAACTTTTGTTACGATGATCTGAATCATCAGGAGGAACCGCCTTGTCCACAGCGACACGCCGTAAACCATCCATGGGGCTCGATTCCGGCCATCCATGGCCTCCAACGGTCGCTTTAGAACAAGGCTAATCCTCCTTCTTGCCTGAGTTTATTCGGGCAATAAAAGGAGACAACAATGGCTCAACTAAAACTCGAAAAACGCGGCCACACGGCGCTTATCACCATGTCTAACCCGCCGGCAAATACCTGGACGGCAGATACTTTAACCCAGCTACGTGATGCGGTTAAAAGCCTGGATGCCGACAAAAATATTTATGCCTTGGTCATCACCGGTGAAGGCGAGAAGTTCTTCTCAGCCGGTGCGGATTTGAAACTGTTTGCCGACGGCGATAAAGCCGTAGCCAGTGATATGGCGCGTATCTTTGGCGAAGCGTTTGAAACCTTAAGTGCATTTCGTGGCGTGTCTATTGCCGCCATTAACGGCTATGCCATGGGCGGCGGTTTAGAAGTTGCTCTGGCGTGCGATATCCGTATCGCTGAGCAGCAAGCGCAGATGGCGCTGCCTGAAGCCACAGTCGGTTTATTACCTTGTGCCGGTGGCACGCAAAACCTGGCCTGGTTGGTTGGCGAGGGCTGGGCAAAGCGCATGATCCTGTGCGGTGAGCGTATTGGCGCGGAAAAAGCACAACAAATTGGCCTGGTAGAAGAAGTCGTCGCAACGGGTATGGCACTGGAAAGCGCGCTGGCATTGGCCGATAAAGTCGCCGAGCAAAGCCCGTCAGCCGTCACTGCATGTAAAGCACTGATTCAAAAAGGCCGCAGCGGCACGATGCAAAGTGCATTGCCACTGGAGCGCGAGCTGTTTGTTGGTTTGTTCGATACCAAAGATCAGGTCGAAGGTGTGCAGGCGTTTTTAGAGAAACGCAAAGCGAACTGGGTGAACGGCTAATGAGCGCGGTTAATGAAGTCGTGCTGTATCAGGAGCTGACAGCACAGAACGGTAAAAAAATCGGTGTTGCTACGCTGAATTCAGAAAAATCACTAAATGCACTGAGCTTACCTATGGTGGAATCATTACTGCCAAAACTGCAAAGCTGGCAGGCGGACCCGTCAATCAGC
>NZ_DATCSY010000273.1:0-7942 GCF_036568245.1 Rheinheimera sp.
GTTTAAAGAAGTTCAGGAAGCCTACGAAGTATTATCAGACGAGCAGAAGCGCGCAGCCTATGACCGTTATGGCCATGCCGGTGTAGATCCAAACCGTGGCGCCGGTGGTTTTGGCGGTGGCGCGGGTGGTGCTGATTTCGGCGATATCTTTGGCGATGTGTTTGGCGATATTTTCGGTGGTGGTGGCCGCCGCGGTCAGTCACGCGCTCAGCGTGGCTCAGATCTGCGCTACAACCTTGAGCTAAGCCTGGAAGAGGCGGTGCGCGGTAAGTCGGTTGATATTAAAGTGCCGACGATGGTGGGTTGTGACGTTTGTGATGGCTCTGGCGCGAAAAAAGGTACCTCAGCCAAAAGCTGCCCAACCTGTCATGGTGCCGGCCAGGTTACTATGCGTCAGGGTTTTTTTGCTGTGCAGCAAACCTGTCCTACCTGTAATGGCCGCGGTAAGATCATTCCGGAACCATGCAGCAAGTGCCACGGTGAAGGCCGCGTCGAGAAAACCAAGACATTGTCGGTGAAAATACCGGCAGGTGTAGACACTGGCGACCGTATCCGTTTAACCGGAGAAGGTGAAGCCGGTATGCACGGTGCACCAGCAGGCGATCTGTACGTACAGGTGCATGTTAAAGAGCACCCGATATTTGTGCGTGACGGCAATAACCTATATTGCGATGTGCCGCTAAGTTTTACCATCGCTGCGCTGGGTGGTGAAATTGATGTGCCGACACTGGATGGCCGCGTGAAGCTGAAAATACCGGCTGAGACGCAAACTGACAAGATGTTCCGCTTGCGCGGCAAAGGCGTGCAGTCTGTACGCGGTGGCGGCGTAGGTGATCTGGTGTGTAAAGTGGTGATTGAAACACCGGTTAACCTGAGCGAGAAACAGAAAGATCTGCTGCGTCAGCTCGACGACAGTATGGCGGGTGACGGTGAAGCCAAACACCGGCCAAAATCGAAGGGCTTTTTTGATGGTGTGAAAAAGTTTTTTGATGATCTAACCAGTTAATCTGAAACGAAAAACCACCTACGGGTGGTTTTTTGCTATTTCAGGGATACAATAAAGCTAAGTATCGTAAAACCACGTTTTGGCTACAGAAAAGGAAATATTCATGTTGAAAAAGCTGTTTATCACCGCTACCTGCGCCCTTGTTATTGCAGCCTGTGCACAGTCTCCAACCGGCAGGCGGCAGATTATGCTGTTTAGTGACACGGAACTGAGCAAAATGGGGGCCCAGACCTTTGACAGTATGAAAGAAGAAACGCCAATCAGTAAAGATGCCAAGACCAACAGCTATGTTAACTGCGTGACGAATAATCTGCTGGCGGTAACACCAGATAATTTAAGGGCTCAAAGCTGGGAAATTGTGGTATTTGAGTCTGATCAGGTCAATGCCTTTGCCCTGCCGGGCGGCAAAATCGGAGTGTACACCGGTTTATTAAAAGTTGCTGAAAATCAGGATCAACTGGCTGCCGTAGTCGGGCATGAAATTGGCCACGTTATCGCCGGGCACAGTAATGAGCGCTTATCGACCAATCAGGCGCTGCAGACGGTATTGGCACTGGGTGATGCTGGCTTGAAAGCTTATGGTGTGAAGTACCAGCAGGAACTGATGACAGCCTTTGGTTTGGGGGCGCAGTATGGTGTAGCGCTGCCGTTTAGCCGTGCGCACGAGTCAGAGTCAGATATCATTGGCCTGGATTTAATGGCTAAGGCTGGTTTTGAACCGCGTCAGGCAGTTAATTTGTGGCAGAATATGGCAGCCGCAGGCAGTGGTGGCACGCCGGAGTTTATGTCGACGCACCCTTTACCGGAAACGCGCATCAAAGATTTACGCGCCAAAATGCCGGAAGCAATGAAAACATTTAATGAGCGTAAAGCCGTCTCTGCTTTACCGAAATGCTCACGTTAACTTTTGCCGCATGTACCGCTTCAACGCCTGTGTTTGAAGCGGTACATGCGGTGCCGGTTAGAGCACAGTCGCTGTTTTGCGTAGCAGTATTGTCAGTACGGCAATAAGTAACAACAGCAGACAATAGTAGCTTTGCGTTACCACCTGCCAGGGAGAAATGCCGAAGCTGGCGCCTAACAGCAATGCCTGAGCACCGTAAGGCACTAAGCCCTGGCTGATACAGGCAAAAATATCCAGCAAGCTGGCGCTGCGCCGCGGTGTGATCTGATGCTGCTGTGCCAGCGTCTTGGCAACATCGCCGGTAAGTACTATGGCAACAGTATTATTGGCAATACACAGGTTGCTGATAAAGGCCAGAGCGGCAATAGCCAGTTGCTGCGCCTTGTTACCCGCCAGTTTTAAACCGCTGGCTAACTGCTGAATTTTATCTGCAATCCACTGCAAACCGCCTTGCTGCTTAATGAATTCACTTAAGGCGCTGACCAGCATGGCCAGAATAAAGATCTCCTGCACATTGGCAAAACCAGTCGCGATATCTTTGCCCAGGCCAGCCAGCGCATAATCGGCAAACCAGGCACCTTGCAATGCAGCCAGCGCGATACCCAGCAATAACACCAAAAACACGTTCAGACCCGCAACAGCCAGCAGTAAAATCGCAGCGTAAGGTACTACACCTGTCCAGTTAACGGCGGCTGTTTGTATCGGCGCGCCTTCGCTTGCCAGCAGTGCATAAAGTACCAACGTCAGTAACGCTGCAGGTAGTGCTATCTTAATGTTTTCACGGAATTTATCTGCCATGCGCGCACCCTGGGTACGGGTTGAAGCGATAGTAGTATCGGAAATAATTGACAGGTTATCACCAAACATAGCACCACTTAGCAAAACGCCAGCTACCAGTGCCGGATCTAACCCGGCCTGGTGGGCTAACCCAACAGCAATAGGTGCCAACGCACCTATGGTCCCCATAGAGGTGCCCATTGCTGTCGAAATAAGGGCAGCGATAGCAAACAAGCCAGGTAACAGCCAGGGCGCCGGGATAAGGCTAAGACCAGCGTTGACTGCGGCATCGACACCACCGGTAGCCGTTGCCACACTGGCAAAAGCACCTGCCAGCAGGTAAATAATACACATGGTAATGATGTTGCTATTACCCGCACCTTTAACCATCACATCAATTGATTGCTGCAGCGGCGCTCGATGTAACCAAACGGCGAGGATCAGTGCCGGAATAATAGCGACATGGCCGGGGAGCTGATAAAAAGCATAGGCAACATCCTGGCTTTGCAGATACAGCCCGGTACCCAGAAACAGTGCTACGAAAAACAACAATGGCAGCAACGAGCGTTTTGCCCCTTTGGCCGCCGGAGCAGAGTGGTTCATAACGTGACCTTATAAAAATCTGGCTGTTACTCAGCCTTATGGGTTGCGCAATATATAGATGGCTAGACGTCCTGTCAATTTGCGCTTGTTATTTTGTCCTCTGGTATAAGCTACCTGAGTTGATTATGCTGGCAACTGTTTTGTACGGAGTTTTTCAACGGAGTGAGTATGTCACAGCGCAATTTAATAGCTTCCAGCCGGTTTTTGCCGTTTTTCCTGACCCAGGCCAGTGGCGCTTTTAACGATAACGTCTTTAAGAATGCGCTAATGCTGATACTGGCGTTTACTGCCGCGAATGCTTTGCCGTGGGATACCGACTTAACCATGAATCTGGCGGCGGGTTTGTTTATTCTGCCGTTCCTGTTGTTCTCTGCAACTGCGGGCTCTCTGGCCGATGCCGTGTGTAAAACCAAACTTATCCGGGCACTGAAGCTGTTGGAAATTGCGCTGATGGTATTGGCTGCGCTGGCATTTTATTTTCAGCAGTATTTGTTGCTGTTAGGGGTGTTGTTTCTGATGGGCGGTCAGTCAGCTTTTTTCGGCCCGGTGAAGTACGCCATCTTGCCGCAACTATTAACGGAAAAGGAATTATTGGCGGGCAATGCCTGGGTGGAAATGGGCACCTTTGTTGCTATTTTGCTGGGCACCATTACGGGGGGCTTGCTGGTAGGTCTGGTAAACGCACCGCTGTGGATTGGTGCTGTTGTTATCGTGTTCTCAGTACTGGGGTATTTATGCAGCCGGAGAATACCGGCAGTGGGTGAGGTTGGCGGCGCTGAAACCTTTCGTTTTGCGCCCTGGCAGCAGACTAAAGCGACAGTCAGTATTTGTTATCAGAATCGGACGCTGTATTTATCAGTGATGGCAATAAGCTGGTTCTGGTTTTTGGGCGCCAGTTACTTAACACAGTTCCCTAATTTTACCAAAACGGTACTGGCAGGTGACAACACTGTGGTGACTGCGCTGCTGGTAGCGTTTTCTGTTGGTGTTGGCATTGGCTCTATGCTGTGCGAGCGCCTATCTGCCGATAGAGTAGAGCTTGGTCTGGTACCGATAGGTGCTATCGGTCTGACGGTGTTTGGTGTTGGTTTGTATTTCAGCAGCCCTTCTTTCAGCGGGCCTGAACTGCTTAATCTGGCACAGTTTCTCAGCATTGCATCCGGCAGCTGGGTACTGCTGAACCTGACGCTGATAGGTGTGTTTGGTGGCCTCTTTATCGTACCCTTGTATGCGCTGCTACAGCAACGTGCTGAGCCAGCTCAGCGGGCCCGTGTTATTGCTGCAAATAACATCTTTAACGCGTTGTTTATGGTGGGTAGTGCCATTGCCGGCATAGTGTTCTTGTCGGTGCTGGATTTGGCTATCCCGGAATATTTCCTGGTGCTTGCGATTATGAATGCCGTCGTTGCGCTGTATGTATTCAGTCAGGTACCGGAATTTGCGCTACGTTTTGTGATTTATTTGCTCAGCCATACGATGTACCGCGTGCAAAGCCGTGGTCTGGAGCATATTCCGTCCGACGGGGCGGCGGTGCTGGTTGCGAACCATGTCAGTTATGTCGATGCGCTATTGATAGGCGGAGCGGTGCGCCGGCCGGTTCGCTTTGTAATGGAAAAAGCCATTTACGATTTGCCGGTGGCCAACTGGTTGTTCAAAGCCGCAAAAACGATCCCTATCTGCAGTAAGCAAAAGGATGAGGCAGTGTACGAGGCGGCATTTGCCAGCATTAAACGCGAGCTGGAACAGGGCAATCTGGTATGTATTTTCCCGGAAGGCCGGTTGACAAAAACCGGTGAGATAGATGGTTTCAGACCCGGCATAGAACGTATTCTGGCAGAAACGCCGGTGCCGGTTGTACCGATGGCACTGCAGGGGCTATGGGGCTCATTTTTCAGCCATCACGGCAGTGGCGCATTTAAGTTTAAAGGCCGGTTTTGGTCTAAAATAAAGCTGCACGCCAGCGATGCATTACCGGCCTCTGCGGCTAACGCCGCTGAGCTGGAGCGACAGGTGCGGTTATTGCGGGGTGATGCAGCGTAGTCTGTAATGAAAAATAGCCATTAAGATGGCTATTTTTCTTCCTTCATCAGGCTGCTTTTGCTCTAATAGCCACCTTGGGATGTTTATACCGGGTCAGATTATGCCTGCGATTGGAATTTTTGGTGCCAACGGCCGTATGGGCCGCTCCCTGGTCAGTGTTGCCAAAGAGCAACAGTTAAACCTTACCGCTGCCACTGTTCGAGCAGGCTCTGAGTTGATTGGGGTAGATGCCGGAGAACTGGCCGGCTGCGGTAAAGCAAATGTGCCGCTTACTGCGACCTCAGCCGAAAGTGTCAACAAGGCTGATATCTGGATCGACTTTACTATGCCTGAGCCTATGCTGGAGCATCTTCAGCTGGCAGTAGCAGCAAGAAAAGCGATGGTAATTGGTGTCACCGGTTTAACGGATGCGCAATACAAGCAGGTGCAACAGGCGGCGGAACATATTCCCATCGTCTGGGCACCTAACATGAGTGTGGGTGTTAACCTGCTACTACATCTGGTACAAACCGCCGCGAAAGTGATGGGACAAACTGCAGATATCGAGATTATTGAAGCTCACCACCGCTTTAAAAAAGATGCCCCCTCAGGCACCGCCATGGCGATTGGCGCCAGTATAGCTAAAGCTCTGGACCGCGATTTGGCTAAGGTAGCAGTATATGGACGCGAGGGGATGACCGGCGAGCGCGAGCAGCAGACTATCGGCTTTGCTACCGTGCGCGGTGGCGATATTATTGGTGACCACACCGCCTTATTTGCAGATTTAGGTGAAAGGCTGGAAATAACCCACAAAGCATCAAGCCGATCGACCTTTGCACAAGGTGCTCTGCGTGCTGCTCTGTGGTTGCAAAATAAACAGCCCGGACTTTATTCCATGCAACAAGTGTTAGGTTTGGCACAGTTAAGCTAGATTTTTGCACTATTAAGGTTAAAAAGACGCTAAAGTTGTCATTTATAATAAAATTCAAAAAAATCGTAGCTAATCTGCCTCTGATCGCCTAGAATAAGCAGGTTTGCCCAAGGCAAATCGGGTATCACATTTTGGGTCAAAACGGGTTGTAAAACAGTATCAGTTTTCGCCCGTTTTTTGCTGTTTGGAGGTTATCTTGACTAAGTCCGCCCTGCTCGTACTGGAAGACGGCACCGTATTTCGCGGTACAGCCATTGGCGCTGAAGGAGTTTCTGTAGGTGAAGTGGTGTTTAACACTTCAATGACCGGGTATCAGGAAATATTGACTGATCCCTCGTACGCAGAACAGATCGTTACTCTCACTTATCCACATATTGGCAATACCGGTACCAATACTGAAGATGAAGAATCCGGGAAAATCTGGGCCAGAGGCCTGATAATCCGAGACCTTCCACTTCTTGCCAGTAATTTCCGTAACCAACTTTCTCTTAGTCAGTATTTAACACAAAACAATATTCTCGGCATCGCCGACATCGATACCCGCAAGTTAACCCGAATTTTACGTGAAAAAGGTGCGCAAAATGGCTGTTTAATGGCTGGCGATAACCTGGACGAAGCTAAAGCACTGGAACTGGCAAAAGGTTTCCCTGGCCTTTCGGGTATGGACCTTGCCAAAGAAGTCACGGTTAAGGCTCCGTATCAGTGGACCGAAGGCAGCTGGGCACTGGGTGAAGGCCATAGCACACCCGACAACGCGAAGTTTCATGTTGTAGCCTACGACTACGGTGTTAAGCGCAACATTCTGCGCATGTTAGCAGACCGTGGTTGCAAGCTGACAGTAGTGCCTGCGCAAACACCGGCGAAAGACGTGTTAGCGATGAACCCGGACGGTATTTTCTTATCCAACGGCCCAGGCGATCCGGCACCTTGTACCTACGCTATTGAAGCAATCAAAACATTCTTAGAAACTGACATTCCGGTTTTTGGTATTTGCCTGGGCCATCAGTTACTGGCACTGGCCAGCGGCGCACAAACGGTGAAAATGCCGGTTGGTCACCACGGTGGTAACCACCCGGTGCAAAATCTGGACACCAAGCGTGTACTGATCACTGCACAGAATCACGGTTTCGCGGTAGATGAAGCCAGCTTACCGGCCAATTTACGCGCCACCCATAAGTCGTTGTTTGACGGCACTTTACAGGGCATCCATCGTACGGATAAACCGGCTTTCAGTTTTCAGGGCCACCCTGAAGCGAGCCCCGGTCCGCATGAAGCCTCTGAGCTGTTCGACCATTTTATCGAGCTGATGCAACAGCATAAAGCCTAAGCAAACACGAATTACGGAGACATCGCAGCAATGCCAAAACGTACCGACTTAAAAAGTATTCTGATCTTAGGCGCTGGCCCAATCGTGATTGGTCAGGCCTGTGAGTTCGACTACTCAGGCGCTCAGGCCTGTAAAGCGTTAAAAGAAGAAGGCTACCGCGTTATTCTGGTGAACTCTAACCCGGCCACCATTATGACTGATCCGGAAATGGCGGATGCCACCTATATTGAGCCAATTCACTGGCAGGTAGTGGAAAAAATCATTGAAAAAGAGCGCCCGTGCGCAGTGTTGCCTACTATGGGCGGCCAAACGGCATTGAACTGTGCGCTGGACTTAGAGCGTCACGGTGTATTGGCGAAATACAATGTGGAAATG
>NZ_DATCSY010000274.1:0-13068 GCF_036568245.1 Rheinheimera sp.
TGGTAATCCTGTGCTATACCAAAATTCAGACAGATAGACTTAGCATGGCCAATATGCAGATAACCATTCGGCTCAGGCGGAAACCGGGTTTGTACTGCTTGATGCTTGCCGGATGCTAAATCGGTATCAATAATTTGCCGGATAAAATTGCTGGGGCGATGTTCTGCGTCCGCCATAAAATACGTTGTCCTTTTTCTCACTGGAACTTCATTCAGATGCGGCATTATAGCAGCAGAAACAAGGCTGACTACTGTCTGCCCTGAGCAATTGAAAAGATTTTACTGCTGAGGTTATTCAGAACTCGTACTTCAGCGCAAAACGAAAGGTACGGTCTATCGTGTCGTTGTCCAGCGCAAACACCATAGCGGCTTCCCATTTCAGTTGTTGTGTTGGACTGAACTTATAAACCCCCATAAAACCCGGCCCGGCACCTTTATAGTTTTCGCCGGAATAAATTTCGACAGAGGGCTGTAACGCCGGCATGAAACGATAACGGTATTGCAGGCGAAATTCTGTTTCCAGCTCTGACGGCACATTCTGCCCCCATTCGTATACCAACAACGCATTTACTGTCAGACTGGTATGCTCAAACTCTTTTTCAACCAATAACCCTGTCGTGAACTCGTTATTGTCTGTTTGCTGGTAATGTTCAACTTCAAACAGCAGCCCCCAGTCCCAGCTGTATTGGCCCTGCTCTGTCAGCATCCAGCGCAATTCTGCTTCATAGCTGGCCAGCGTGTAATCTTCAGGCATGACCCGCTCAGCCAGCAGATAAAATGAAAACGCCATGTTGTTGCCAAGCGAGAAACCGTAGCCAAGCTTTTGCGCCAGTGCATTATTATCGGGATGATCCGTCTGGCGCTGATACAAAGCGCGGTATTCAAACTCCCTTTCAAGTGGTTGTACATAAGGGTGATACACTTTATCAACGACCCTGCCATCTGCCAGTGTCGCTGCACTGAACAGCAATACCAGCAGCATGGCGCCCAGCTGTATCTGTTTCATTGCTTGCCTCTTCGCCATTGCCATAGCGCTAATATCAACACTAAACTTACCAGCCACCCGCCCAGCTGAATCACATCAGGGCTTGCTTCATAACCAAACCATGCCTGAAAAAACACACCTGCTTCGGTCTGTTCACTGACAATCATGCTGCTGTCCCATATCGCTTTGCCAGAGGGCAACCAGTCAATCTGCCCAAGCAAGGTAACTGTTTCAATACCTTGCCTGGCTGCGATCAGCGCCAGCATCAGACCTAATACACGCTGACTGAAGCGCTGCAACTCCGCCAGCAACTGATACCAGATAACTGCAATACTCAGCCCTATTCCGCCGCCCAGCACAGCGCCAAGCCAAAAGCTCTCAGTGCTGTTTTCAGCGCCGATATTCGTCAGACCATAAAGCAACAGGTTAATACCGCACAGCAGCATCTGAGCACTGACGGCAACGACAGCTGCACGGCTATGCGGGAGACGATAAGCACACAACAGAACCAGCGCCGCCAGCGTTGCTAAATGCGCAGCAACAAACAAAAGCTCAAGACCATTACCATCTGCCAACTGTGTAATATCACCCAACCAGGGCGGCAGCAAGATCAGCATTAACAGCGTAAACACTGCGCAGTGCAGCAGCCAGCGCCTGCCGCACTGCAACAGACGTAGTAAAGTAGCAAGCAGCAGTAACACCGGCAGCAACTCTCTGATGTAAACCAGCACCGTGTTAATCAGCATGCTGCACCTGCCGCTTTATCCACTGCGGCTCAGGCAGTACGATCAGTATGCCTTTGGCACTGTCAGGGTGAAAATCACCAAAAAAACCATACTCACCCGCCTGAAGCGGCCCTAAGTACAACACCGCCTCAGACTGTCCCAGCACAACTTTCTCTCTGTTCAGGGCAAAGCTTTCAAACTCTTCCGGCGTAGCATCCTGATTCAGCAACCGTATTTTAATTTTCTGTCCCGCAGGTACATAAAGATGGCTGGGAGAAAACAGATGATCTTTTAGCACCAGAACAAATTCCTCACGCGAAAATACTTCACATGACAACAAAGCACAGCACAACAGGACACTGCGATAAAGTAACGTCATAGCGGCAGGTCCACCCTGACATTCAATCCGCTATCAAATTCAGACTTTGCCAGCGTTATTGTGCCATTGTGCAGTAATACAATGTCTTTCACTATCGCAAGCCCAAGGCCAGAGCCCGGAACACCTGATTGATGCCGGTCTCCTCCTACCCGGTAGAAACGGTTAAATACCTGTTCATATTCTGCTTCTGCAATACCGGGGCCGGAGTCAGCAACTTCAAGCGTGGCGGTTGAATGCGTATAGTGCAGTGTCAGTTTAATCTGCCCGCCGACAGGCGTATATTTAATGGCGTTACCCAATAAATTTGACACCACTAACCGTAATGCGAAGGCATCCGCATTGATCTGCAAATGATCCTCACCTTCGATACTGATTTTTTGCTGCTTTTGCTCCAACTGATTGTAACAATCTGCCACCACTTCGCGGCACAATGCTGCTAAATCGATCGGTTGCATTTTTGCCTGAAAGTTATCCGGATTGGTGCGGTTGAGTAGCATAATTTGTTCAATCAGCTGTCGCATTCGGTCTACACCATCACGTAACGCCTGCATGCTCTCATCAGTTTGCGGCATACCCTGTTGCTGCCAACGTGTTAAGGCGTTGTGCAATGTTATCTCCAGCACACTTAATGGTGTTCTGAGTTCATGTGCCACATCCGAGGCAAAACGCTTCTCCCGCGCAAAGGCTGCAGATAAGCGCTCAAACAAATGATTGGTAGATAATAGTACCGGTGCTAATTCTTGCGGCACCTGCTCAAGCGTAACCGGGGTCAACTCATTCGCTTTACGCGATGTCAGCTCTTTGGAGAACGCATTCAACGGCCGCAAGGCGCGGCTTACCACAAGCCAAATCAACAAAGCCTGTATTGGCAAACTTAGTACAACCGGGTAAATAGAGGCGGTGATCACTTCATCAGCCAATTGCAAACGTTGCTGTAAAGGTTGCGCCACCATAATGTGCCAGCCATTATTACTGCTCTGTGCATACACCCGCCATCGCCTACCGGAAAAATTTTGCTCTGAAAAGCCTTCTGGCGCCAGGATCGGCTCTGCAGGCGCCTGTTCACTGCGATAGCGGATCTGTCCGTGCTGAATCAGCTGCACAGCCATTGCCTGTTCAAAATTGACGCTATCGGCTTGATACTGCTGCATAATGGCAGCTGCGACCAGTTGTAGGTCCTGATCAAACAGCTCCCGCGCTCTGTCGGCGCTTAAACGGTAACTTTGAAGCGCAGCCAGAAAACTGGTAAGTACCAGCAGCGCAATCAGCACCGAAATAAGGTAACGACGAACAGATGTCATAGCCTGGCGACACTGTACCCTACACCGCGTACCGTGCGGATAAACTCATCAGGCAGCTTTTTACGCAGGTTTGAGATATGCACCTCCAACGCATTACTGGCCACTTCCTCTCCCCAGCTATACAGGCTTGCTTCCAGTTGCTCGCGGGTTTTAACCCGGCCAGCCGACTCCATCAACTCTTTTAGCAACACGTACTCACGGCGGGATAAAGACACCGAACGTCCGTCATAGTGTAACTGCATCGCACTGGTATCAAGCTCAACGTCACCACAGCGGACAAGATGGCTTGACGCTGTACCAAGCCGGCGCTCTATCACCCGCAGACGGGCAAACAGCTCCGGCGCAGCAAAGGGTTTCACCAGATAATCATCTGCGCCAAGATCCAGGCCTTTAATCCGCTCATCAAGCCCATCGCGCGCAGTTAAAATCAGCACCGGCATACGCTGCTGCTTTTGCCGCAGCTGTTTTAGTACCGATAAACCATCAATATCAGGCAAACCCAAATCCAGGATCACGGCATCGCAGTCACCGGCGCGGATCACGGTTAAGGCCTGCTGACCATTACCGACGGCGTTTACGGCAAAACCCTGTACACTTAGTGCCTGCTGCAAGCCTTCCCGCAGCGCGGCGTCATCTTCAACCAACAGTAGTCGCATTGTTCCTCTCAGGTGCTATTTCAGCTTTTTCGCCAGCTTGCGCTCCAGCGTAGCGATCTCCTGCTGCCGGCCACTATCTGCCAGTGGCCGCTCCGGCCGGGCCGGTGCCTGCTTGGCTATTTGAAGATAGCGCATTGCCGCTTTGTAGTCGCGCTCTTCTGTCAAAAATTCTGCATAAAAATAATTAGGATCAATACCTTGTGGATTAAGTTCCAATGCTTTCGTCAGCAGCTTTCGCGCTTTTTTATCACTGCCAAACCCCACCGGCCAGCCTGGCACTTTGTAGTACAAGACGCCAAGGCTGGTGTAAGCCGATCCCTGCAGTGCAGTAGCATCCAGCGCAATCGCCTGTTCTAAATCTGCTTTTGACTTTTCGGTCAGCGACAAAGCGCCAAGCCCACCTTTAGCACCCGCATAGCTGGAGGTGATAATCCCACGCCAGATGTAAGCTTCGGCTTTATCGGCATTCGCTGCAACCACAGCATCGGCTTGTGTTAGTAAGTCAGCAAATGCCTGTTCGCGCTTATCTTGGTCAAGCTGGTAATTAACCTCAGCCCAGCGCTGTTGCAATGGCTTAATATCAGCCAGTACATCTGCATGCACATCCGGTATTGCAATAAACGCAGCCAGTACAACCCCTGCTAATATTTTCATACTAAACCCCCACACTGTTTTTTGCTGTAGCTGAACGGAAATATTGCTTGATTTGTTTAAGCTTGCTGCCAAGTGCACGGTCAACAAGGCCGGGCAGCAGTGCATTTAAACGGATAAATATATTCTCGGCAGTACCGAGGTAACGCCTTTTATCACCATTGACCAGTTGCTCTATCAACGCTTTAGCAACCTGCTCCGGTAAATCGACGCCCTGCCCCAGAGCCTGGTTTAACGCATCAACTTCGGGTGAATTTATGGCGGTTCTGGTCGCTCGGGGTGCAAGATAAAGCACCTGTACTTTGCTATCGGCCAGCTCGCGTTGTAATGCCTCGGTATAACCACGAAGACCAAACTTGCTGGCACAGTAACCGCTAAAACCGGCGTAACCAATGCTACCGAAGGTAGAGCCAACATTTAAAACGGTGCCAGCGCGCTGTTTAAGCATCGGCATAAACAATTGAGTGAGTTGCATAGGCGAAAGCAGATTGGTCGTTAATAACGCGGCAAAGTCTTGCTCGGTATGCGCCGAGAACTGACTGATCCCGGCGTTGTTGATAAGTATGTCTATATCTCCTGCCGCTGCGCACAGCGCATACAGCGCCTGACGATTTTGCTCGTCATTCAGATCTGCAGCAAAAGGATATACCCTGCCTTGAGCAGCCGAGGCTAACTGATTTAGCGCCGTCTCATCACGCCCTGTCACCACAACTTCAGCGCCGCTTACCAGCAAAAGCTGAAGCATGGCTTTACCAATACCACCAGTGGCGCCGGTTAGCAGCACACGTTTGCCCTGTATGCTGTTCATGCGACCTGCTCCAGTTTGCGAAGACCATGCGGCTGTTCCAGCGAACGGAAAATATCACCGTACAGACGGTAAAACCGCTTTGCCGCATGCACTATCACAGCCTGTTCATCCTCTGCGCTAATCTTGTTCATCAGATTTTCGTAAAACTTAATATGCTCCTGATCAAGAGCGCCGTGCGAGTTAAGATAGGAAAAGGCTTTACGCGGTAAATCCAGCTTAGAGCTGATCTGGCTGGCTGCCTGTTCCGCCAGATTAATGGATGTGCCTTCCAGTACCAAAACCATACCAAAGAACGCTAAGGGGCTGGTGCGACGGATAGCATCGTAGGCGTACGCCACCATTATTTCCGTCTCAAATGCTGGTTTACTTTGCCGGGCCTGTTCCTTATCAAAGCCACAGGCTGCAATGTCATTCAGCACCCACTCCTGATGCCCCAACTCTTCTTCAATGTATTCAGCTACTGCTTCGCGTAGCCACTCCTGCCGTTCTGGTAAACCGGCGCCCACAGCCATAAGCAGCGGTACCGTATGCTTAACATGATGATATGCCTGTTGTAAAAATGCGACGTAATGATCCAAGGTAAAATCACCGGTAAAACAACGCTGTATCATAGGTGCACTTAGCAGGTAATTCCGCTCTTCAGTGGTTGCGTCAAGCAGAGACTGATAAAAGTTCATACTTCTCTCCTGTTACATCAAACTGTTGTGAATAAAGCTCTGAAATAATGCTGCGGTAGTGCTGCGTAATTACACTGCGGCGTAACCGGCCATTGTCGGTTAATGTGCCCTGAGCGGTGCTAAATGGCTCATGCAAGCGATGATATGCAATAACTCTGGCGTAATCCGGCAAAATATCGTTGGCACGTTGCACTGCAGTGGCAAGCTCAGTATCTGTCACCGCTGGCGGCGCATATAACAACGCACTGCAGTAAGGCTGCGCCTCGCCCAGCACGATAGCCTGTTGCACGCTGCCGCTGTCGGTTAAAACTGACTCCACCCACTCTGGCGAGATATTACGACCAAAACTATTGATCAACAGGTTTTTACGCCGGCCTAGAATGCGCAGCCCTCCCTGCTCTGTCCACTGCGCCAGATCACCGGTAAACACCTGGCTGCTCGCCGAGCCCGCGTCGCCCAGATAACCGAGAAAAGGCGTATTTACCACCAGTTCGCCATCGATTATCTGCACATCCCGGCATGCCAACGGCAGGCCAACACTGTCACCGGCGTCTGACGGCATAACATCGGATAATGCCACCACAGAGCCGCATTCACTCAGGCCATAGCCCTGATACACTGGCAAACCCAGTGCCGATGCCTTTTGTAGTGTCCCGGCCGAAACGTACGCCCCGCCAACGGCTATAAATTCGAGGCTTGCCGGTACTTTCCAGCCATGCTGTGCGGCGGCGATCAGCATCTTCAGCAGTTCAGGTACCACTATCAGGCTTTTGGGCTGTGTTTTGCTGATAAGTGCCAGCATAGCTTGTGGCTCAGTCAGGCGGCTGCCGCTGAACCCCCGCAGCGGATCTGCCGCAATCATAACCTCACCGCCAGAGAGCAAAGGCGCATATATCCCCGCGATATTCTCCAGCAGTGTCGGTAAAGGTAACAGGCAAAGATGCCGTGGCTGACCATTGCAAATATGCTCAACCCTGGCTTTTAGTGCCAGCGCAACATCGAGCTGACTGCGCTCTGACAGACATACGCCTTTGGGCGACCCGGTTGAGCCTGATGTAAACGTTATCTTTTGAGTACCCGCTGGTACAGCGACGTTTCGCGTAACTGAACGACGGTATAACAACATACCATCAAACTCTTCCAGTAAACTGCAATGAACATCCTCAATGTCATGATCGCTTAACCATAAATCCGGCTGTAACGCATCCAGTACTGCAGCTCTTTGTGATTCACTAAGGTAAGTCGGTAGTGGCGTCAGCATGATATTGGCTGTTAAACAGGCCAAATCAGCCAGTACCCAGTTTATTGAACTGTCGGCAGTGAGAATAATGCGCTTGCCACCATAACCGACTAATAACATTTTCCACTGCTCAAGCTTGTTATTTATTGCGTGGTGATCCAGCCCGATACCTGTTTGAGCATCAATCAACCGGGCACCATCTGGTAATGAAAACGTCATCATTTCGCCTCCTTCAGGGTATCAACCAGTGCGTGCAACTGCGGCCAGTGCCGGAATATCAACTGTTGCAGCCGTGAGTCGTCCTGAATACGCTCGCTCGCCTGAGCCACGCTAAGTAGGCAAACCTCAGGTTTACTCTGGTAATAACTGCCCCACGCTTTTGCCTTTTCTCCCAAACAATCTGGGTTAGCTGCCACCAGCTCTTTAAGTGCAATACCATGACGGCGCAGTAAGCGTTTAAGATCCGACGTAGCAGAAAACAGCAAATGCTTTACACCAAGCTGGTACAATGCCTGTACCATCAGCACAAACAGCTGCATCAGTGCTTGTCGGTTTTGTGCGTATAAATGGCCAATTTCAGCGATGTCTTCACGCTGGCAGTTAAAGCCATGCTGTTGCAATGTATGCTCTGCCGTTAGCGGGAGATATTGCTCGGTAAAAAGCTGGCCTTCAGATGCAAAGCGAATACCCAGTACTGCCTGCCACTGCTCAGATAACAACACTCCAAGCAGATGGGGCATAAAATGTTGCACATTGGCCTGATAGTGTCTGGCAAAACCAGTGGCAATAAATTGCTGCAACGTGTGACGCTCAGCATGATAGGGTTCGACAAGGTGTAAGACACCATGGATAGCGTCATCTGAAGGCTGATGAACAGATGGCAATACCGCTGCAGACAAGGTGTTTTCGCTATTCAGATATGACTCGGCACTGCGCATTAAACTGGTCATAACGGGCTCCTGTTTTACCGTTATAACCAGTGTGCAGCACTAAACTTAAAGTAGTCTTAAGGAATAAAAATCCAGTAGTTCAGCGCTTTTCAACGCTGACATAGCAATTGGTCAACGGCGCTGATACAACTCTGCAGCCGCTGATAATAGTCAGGCGCCTCTATTACTACAAAACGGTTGATATCAAAACCGTATTGCTGATAAAGCGCCATCAGCTGGTCGAAACTGAGTGTACGCGTAGCGGGGTCGCCCAGCTCCCGCATACCATCAGCCACCCAGGGTACAGTGGGTTTAAGCGCTATTACCAGATCGTACTTGTCTGCATCGATAAAGCTTTCAACCCTGTCAGCAACTTCACCTAAGAAAATTTTACTGAAAAATGCAGTCACCACAGCGTCTGTGTCAAAAAAACATACTTTATTTGCGGTTCTGAGCGCCTTGAGATCCTGCTCGTACTGTAAATGCGCTATGCGGTTAAAATCCTCAAGGTCAAATAAATCGCCATTTCCGCCGACAACATCGTGCTGATAATCGCGACCCAGCTCTTCAGACCACGACGAACAATACACCTTCGCCAGCTTGCGCGTCAGCGTGGTTTTGCCGCATGATTCAGGGCCAGTGATGAGTACTTTACGGGCAAAGAAAGGCCGGGCGGCACCGGCAATATAATCCCAGTGTTTATAAGGATGTTCACGGATCTCGGTGCCGCTTATCGGCCACTGTGTCCGCTGCGGATCTAAAACCTGATACTCGACATCAGGAAAATGCTGCTGATGGCCGCTACGATAACTCTCTTCGCCACCAAAAATAACACTGAATGATTCAGGCACGGTTTGCTTAAGTTTAACTGCATAGTCTCCCCAACCGGCCGGGAAAGGCGCGCTCGCGCTATCATCCTGCAACAAAACGTCTATACCCAACCCCTGTAACTCCTGTGATAACCAGCGCTGACGCAGCACACCACTTATATAAGCTAAACCGGCGTCACGGCACAATTCGCCATCTTCAGCAATGCGCTCACTGACAACGACATAAAGCTTGTCACACAAAGCATGAGCACGCAGTATCGCCGTTATGTGACCGCGGTGAGGCGGTAAAAATTTGCCAGGGAAAACACCAACTCTCATGCATAAACCTCAGCTGATAAAAATAATATTGGCACCCTACACTTAAATACCGGAAAACACTATGCTGTGCCGCCAGTTTTCAGCCGTCCCAATCAGTGTTAAACGGAAAACGCCGGGCCCAAAAATCTTTTAATTGCACCAAGCCGTCCACTCGCCTTACGACCTCAGCCATACCTGGCGCAACCTGATAAAACCGCCGTCGCCCTGGCGTCCAGCGGCTCGCCACAGTGACGTAGATGTCTAGCACTGACATTTGCTGGCCAAGCAAAAACAGCTGCGGTGTCAGCTGTGAATCCATGACATTCCAGCAATGGGCGATACGGTCTGCAGTGCGCTGCAGAAGCTCAGGGTAAACGGCTTTGTTGTCACCGGCTATACGTTCCGGTTCATCCCTTACCCAATACATAGAATAGATTGCCGCAGGTATAAAACTCATCCAACGTAAAAACTGCGCCCGCGTGGCACAACCGGGCTTAGGAGCCAGATTAGCTTCAGGATGTTGTTCGGTTAACCACAACAAAATTGCCGCGCTTTCAGTTATCACTTCACCTTGCGTAGTGACTAACACCGGTAACTGCGCCATGGGGTTTACCGGTGTTACTTTAGCCCGCTCTGCTTCACCTTCCCAGGTTGGCGCTTCAACCAGGACCTGATAAGGCACTTCCATCAATTCAAGTACGGCTTCAATGGCAACTGGACCTGAACCGGCTGCACCATAAATGTTGTACATCCAGCCTCCGTGATAGCAATTTCAGCTTATAAAAAAACCCGCTGTATTAGCGGGTCTTTTAAAACATAGCTTAGTAGTCTATTACCAGCCAGTGATTTCTTTCAGTGCTTTACCGATGTCAGCTAAGCTCTTAACCGTTTTCACGCCGGCATCTTCCAGCGCTGCAAATTTCTCATCCGCAGTACCTTTACCGCCAGAGATAATCGCACCAGCATGGCCCATGCGCTTACCAGCAGGTGCAGTAACACCAGCGATGTAAGATACAACAGGTTTAGTCACGTTAGCTTTGATGAACGCAGCCGCTTCTTCTTCTGCAGAACCACCGATTTCACCGATCATGACGATGGCTTCAGTTTGTGGATCTTCCTGGAATAACTTCAGAATATCGATGAAGTTAGAGCCTGGGATTGGATCACCACCGATACCAACACAGGTAGACTGGCCGAAACCGTAATCAGTAGTTTGTTTTACCGCTTCATACGTCAGAGTACCTGAACGTGACACGATACCTACTTTACCTGGCTTGTGAATGTGACCTGGCATGATACCAATTTTACATTCGCCCGGCGTGATAACGCCCGGGCAGTTAGGGCCGATTAAGCGTACGCCTAATTCGTCACACTTAACTTTGGCATCCAGCATATCCAGAGTTGGAATACCTTCAGTGATACAAACGATCAGTTTGATACCGCCGTTAGCAGCTTCCAGGATAGAATCTTTACAGAAAGCAGCTGGTACGTAGATCACTGATGCTTCTGCGCCAGTTGCTTCTACCGCTTCTTTGACAGTGTTGAACACTGGCAGGCCTAAATGCGTTTGACCGCCTTTACCTGGTGTTACACCGCCAACCATCTTAGTACCGTAAGCAATGGCTTGCTCAGAGTGGAAAGTACCCTGTGCACCAGTGAAACCCTGACAAATTACTTTGGTATCTTTATTAATTAAAACGCTCATTGCTTACCCCTTATGCCTTAGCCGCTGCAGCTACAACTTTCTGTGCAGCGCCAGTCAGGTCTGTATCAGCGATAATGTTCAGCCCGCTTTCAGACAGCACTTTCGCACCCAGTTCTGCATTGTTACCTTGCAGGCGAACAACTACCGGTACTTTAACGCCAACTTCTTTCACTGCGCCAATTACGCCTTCAGCGATCATGTCACAACGCACGATACCACCGAAGATGTTGATGAATACGGCTTTAACAGCGTCATCAGACAGGATAATTTTGAATGCTTCAACTACGCGCTCTTTAGTCGCGCCGCCGCCAACGTCCAGGAAGTTAGCTGGTTGGCCACCATGCAGTTTAACGATGTCCATCGTGCCCATTGCCAGGCCTGCACCGTTAACCATACAACCAATGTCGCCACCTAAAGCAACATAGTTCAGCTCCCATGAAGCAGCGTGCGCTTCACGTGGATCTTCCTGTGATGGATCCTGCATTTCTTTCAGTTCAGGGTGACGGTATAAAGCGTTACCATCAATAACCAGTTTTGCATCTAAACAGTGCAGGTCGCCAGCTGGCGTGATAACCAGTGGGTTAACTTCTAACAGCGCCAGATCTTTTTCCTGGAACAATTTAGCCAGACCCATGAAAATTTTCACGAATTGGTTAACTTGCTTACCTTCTAAGCCCAGTTTGAACGCTAATTCACGGCCCTGAAACGGCTGAGCGCCAACCAACGGGTCGATAGTGGCTTTTAAAATTTTCTCAGGGGTTTCGTGGGCAACTTTTTCAATTTCCACACCACCTTCGGTAGAAGCCATAAACACGATACGACGTGAAGAACGGTCTACTACAGCACCTAAGTACAGTTCTTTTGCGATATCTGTACAGGTTTCAACCAGGATACGGCTTACCGGCTGACCTTTTTCGTCTGTTTGGTAAGTAACCAGGTTCTTGCCCAGCCATTTTTCTGCGAACGCGCGGATTTCATCTTTGCTCTTAACCAGCTTTACACCGCCCGCTTTACCACGGCCACCGGCGTGAACCTGAGCCTTGACAACAAACATGTCGCCGCCGATTTTATCTGCAGCTGCTACCGCTTCTTCAACTGTAGCTGCGGCAATGCCTTTAGATACAGGCAAACCATATTGGGCAAACAGTTGCTTACCCTGATACTCGTGCAAATTCATGGCTATTTTCCGTTCATTTGAATATGGAGACTGCCCTTTTGGTGCAGCCTGACTTTTGATCGGCGCATATTATAGTGCCAACCGGTTCGATAAAAAATGCTGTTGTCCTAAAACAACAGCATTTTTACTTACTTTTTTTTGAATATTTAGATATCCAGCAGGATACGCGTTGGATCTTCCAACAATTCTTTGATGGTTACCAGGAAGCCTACAGACTCTTTACCATCGATAATACGGTGATCATATGACAGTGCCAGGTACATCATTGGCAGAATTTCCATCTTGCCATCAACGACCATTACGCGGTCCTGAATTTTGTGCATACCCAAAATGGCAGACTGTGGTGGGTTGATAATTGGCGTAGACATCAGTGAACCGAACACACCACCGTTAGTGATGGTGAAGTTACCACCGGTTAAATCGTCCATCGCCAGCTTACCGTCGCGACCTTTAATCGCTAAGTCTTTAATCGCTTTTTCGATTTCAGCCAGGTTCATCTTGTCGCAGTCACGCAGTACAGGTGTAACCAGGCCACGTGGCGTAGACACCGCAATGCTGACATCGAAGAAGTTATGATAAACGATATCGTCTCCGTCAATAGCAGCATTTACTTCAGGGAAACGCTTCAGCGCTTCAGTTACCGCTTTAACATAGAACGACATAAAGCCTAAACGGATACCGTGACGCTTTTCAAACACGTCCTGATACT
>NZ_DATCSY010000275.1:0-16641 GCF_036568245.1 Rheinheimera sp.
GAATCACCTGCTCCTGAAAAATCGGCACCCCAAGCGTGCGGCTAAGCACACCCTTAACCTCCTCTGACGGATACTCAACCGCTTCCTCACCATGCCGGCGCTTTAGGTAAGGGTGAACCATGTCGCCCTGGATAGGCCCTGGCCGCACGATTGCAATCTGGATCACTAAATCATAGTAATTTGCCGGCCGTAGCCTTGGCAGCATACTCATCTGTGCCCGCGATTCAATCTGAAACAAGCCTACCGTATCGGCGTGCTGAATCATCCGGTATACCGCCGGGTCATCCCCCAAAACACTGATACCTGCAATGCTCAAATCACGCTGAAAATGCTGCTTTACCAGCGCAAAACATTTACGGATAGCGCTTAACATACCCAGTGCCAGCACATCCACTTTGAGCAGCTTCATCGTTTCCAAATCGTCTTTATCCCACTGGATCACTGTTCTGTCGGCCATAGCAGCATTTTCGACCGGTACCAGCTCATACAAAGGCCCCTGCGATATCACAAAGCCGCCAACATGCTGTGACAAATGCCGTGGGAAGCCGCGTAACTGCTCAACCAGCAGTACCAGCTGCTGCGTGGTCTCACTGTCCGTATCAAGTCCCAGCGGTGCCAGCTGCTGCTGCCAGCTAAGTGCCGGATCACGCCGCTGAATGTTCTTCACCAGAAAATCCAGCTGACTAAGCGGTAACCCCAGCGCTTTACCGACATCACGCAGCGCGCTTTTAAAACGGTAGCTGATCACGGTTGCGGCCAGTGCCGCCCGTTCCCGGCCATATTTGCGGTAAAGGTACTGAATAACTTCTTCGCGCCTTTCGTGCTCAAAATCCACATCAATGTCTGGCGGCTCTTTACGCTCTTTTGATAAAAAACGCTCAAACAATACCTGAATTTTCTCCGGGTCAACTGCGGTGATTTGCAGGCAATAACAGACGACGGAGTTGGCCGCAGAGCCCCTGCCCTGATATAAAATGTGGTTTTGCCGGGCAAACTGCACTACGTCATGAATGGTTAAAAAGAAATACTCGTACTTAAGCTCAATGATAAGGGCCATTTCTTTGTCGATAATCGACTGCACCCTATCAGGAACACCGGCTGGAAACCTCAGCTTTGCCCCGCTACTGACTAACTTTGCCAGATAACTGCTGGCAGTTTCGCCTTCCGGCACCAGCTCACTGGGGTATTGATATTGCAGCTCTTCCAGTGAAAAAGTGCAGCGCTTAGCTATCTGGCAGCTTTGCTCCAGCCAGTCGGCAGCAAACAACTTTTTCACCTTACTGACAGGACGCATGGCCCGCTCGGCATTACTGAGTAAATGCCGGCCCAGCGCAGCTATCGTTTTTCCGGCTTTAATCGCACTGACACAGTGCTGCAATGCCAGCCGCTCTGGCGTATGCATCAGCACAGCACCACAGCACATGAGTGTTAACTGGTATTGCTGCGCCAGTTGCAGACAATAAGCCTTAAATGCCGCTTCGTTGTGGCTAAGCTCACGCCGCATTGCCAGCCATAAACGCCCATTATGATATTTCTGCAGCCAACTGGCCCAGTGTGCATCGCTGTCGGTATCCCCATCCGGCAACCACAACAACAGGCAATGTCTGATGGACATTAAATCCCACTCGGTCAACTGGTAGCTGCCTTTGCTGCTACGCCGGCGGGCATTGGTAATAACCCGGCACAATTCACTGTAGGCTTGTTTATCCGGGCACAGCAGTACCAGTTGCAGCTTATCCAGCCGGAAATAACTGCCAATAATCAGTTTAATCGCCAGTTGCTGCTCATCAATATGACGATAAGCCCTGACCACACCGGCAACAGAGCATTCATCCGTCAGCGCCAAAGCGCTATAACCCAGCTCAGCAGCCTGCTGTACCAGCTCTTGCGGGCTGGACGCCCCTTGCAGAAAACTAAAATGGCTCTGGCAAAACAACTCAGCGTAACTCATCTATTGCTCCGTCAGGCAAACATGCCCTGCACAAACCAGCGCTGCTCAGCTGTGCGGTATAGCCATAGCCACTGCCCCTTACGGTTACGGCCGATAAAGTAATCCCGCTGCAGCAGGGGCTGCCAGCGATTGATACAAAGCCGCTCCGGGCCGCTGTTAAGTTCAACCGGCTCGGTCAGGGTTATAGCTGAACTAAATAAAAAAGCCGGCCTGACCGCCAGGGCAGTAATATCATGATTAACTGCGGTGAAAGGCAAAGGCCGGCTACTGGCCTGCTCGGGTAGATGCTGATTTTGTAATGACAAGCCACTGACGGCAGCACGGCCCAGCCGCGCCTGTAACACAGAAATAAGCTGCAAGGCCGACATAGCGCTCTGCACTGGCTCAAATAAAGCATTATTATCCGGGCGCTGTGGTGCAAAGCGCGGTACGTCAAGCTTGATGCCGGATGCGGGCTCTGTCAGGCGTACTGTTTCCAGTTGCAGCTGACATAATCTCAGCCACTGGGCAGCCCGGTATTCGCCCTGCGCTGAGCTTATCACTACCGTCAACGGCTTTTGAGCCCGAAAGCGTATTTCCAGCAGTAGCTGATGGCACAGCGCGTCCGCACGTTGCAACTGCAGCTCCAGCTGCTGCAGCAGCAACTTCAGTGGCGTGTTAAGCACCGCGGTGTCACTGATGTCATAAAGCAGCTCAAGTGTGCTGCTAAAGCCCTGCTGTGGCTGAACATAGTCTAATGCATGATAAAATTCGCCGCGCAACCGGCCAAGATAACTAAGCAGGCTATGCTCAAAGCGCCTGCCAAGCTCTGCCTGCGACAACGCCATCACCTGCCCCAATTGCTGTAACCCCAGCCGTTGCAGTTGCTGCTGAATCTCAGGGTTTAACTCTGTAAACCTAAGCGGGCTGCGCTTTAGCTGCGTCAGCATAGCGTCGCTGTCACTGCTGATTAAGTTCAGCTGTTGCCGGGCCAGGCATTTAGCCGCCAGAGGCGTATTGCCGGTCGCATAGCTGTAACGGTAAGGCAGAGCCGACAGCGCGGTTTGTATCGCCTGCCAGTAACCGGCCAACCCCTGATACAAACGCAGGATCTGACACAGCCGCAGGTACAGGCCATCGGGTGGGTCCAGCGCAATGTCAGGGCTTAGCTGATACAGCTGCTGCGCCACAGTGTTTAGTAACTCCAGCTGCCGGGTATGCTGATACGGAACAAGTTGCAGGTTATGACAAAGCGCCGCAGCGCTGCCCAGTGCCATATTTGGTTTAATGCCACGCTCAGCACAGTGGCCATCAAGCTGAATAATACGGTGTTGCTCATCGACCACCGCCAGTGGCAAAGTTGTATTTGCCGTCGCACTGATGCTGTCCAGCTGTAACGCCGGAAACTGCAGATACAAATATAGTGCCATCTCAGCCTGCCCTGCGTTGTACCTGCTGTTGGCTACTATAGCGATAACTGAGTGCCGGCCAGCGGCATTGCATATCAACCAGAAAAGGGCCGGCAGGCCAACCGCCTTTGCGCTTGTTCACATTCAGCAGTACGCCATACGGATGCGCAGCCAGTGTCAGGCTCAAATTAACCGGCAAGCTTAAGGCTGCCTGGGGCCGGCGTAATAAGAACAGGCTGGCATTGCCCTGTTCTGCGGCCAGTTGTAAGCGCCGGGCCTGGGCCAGACGCAGCATGACCTGCCACATCAGTACTACCGCGGCACAGCCGCTT
Organism: Rheinheimera sp.; assembly: GCF_036568245.1. Classification (GTDB taxonomy): domain Bacteria; phylum Pseudomonadota; class Gammaproteobacteria; order Enterobacterales; family Alteromonadaceae; genus Alishewanella. The sequence continues at coordinate 3,672 of NZ_DATCSY010000275.1, forward strand.
TGCAAGCATTGCTCCGCCGCCCACAGCGCTTCCTTGTTGTTTTTAACGCTAATAACCAACAACTGGGCCAGATTAATCCCCGCGCCTGCCAACATATCGGCACAAGGTTCTGCCGGGGGTGAAATCATCACCAGTAAGCGCCCGTCCTGATGCTGTTGTTGCAAATAGGGTAATAACAGCCGCAGTTCACCAATCCCCTGCTCAGTCTGAATATCGACAAGCCCATTTGCCGGAAAACCTCCCGCCAGCTGCTTATCCAGCTCCGCATAACCGGATGTGACCGCCTGATATGCAGCCTGCTGGCTGTTACCATGCCACAACAACTGACGCCGGGTTAATTGTTCAAGTAACGCAGACATACTCACCACCAAATACTGTATATTTAGACAGTATATATCAACAGTATCAGGATGCAAGGCAAAGCCTGGCCGGGCAATTAAGCTACTGTTAAGCTGAAACTGCTACAACTTAGCCATGCATACAAAGAAGGTAAGCGATATGAACAAGATATTATTAACCTGCAGCCTGGCGTTACTGATCAGCCAGCCTCTGATGGCCGCACCGGATAAAGACAAACCTTTACCGCCGGGGTTAGCAAAAAAAGTGGCACAGGGTAAGCCACTGCCTCCGGGGTGGCAGAAAAAACTGGCGCCCGGACAGTTTTTACCGGATGACTACTATCGTCGTGGCGTTGTGTTGGGCAGGCCCAATTCCGACGGTATTATCAGTATTCAGATAGAAGGCACTGTAGTGGAGCTGTTTGAACACAGCCGTGAAATTGTGCGCATCCTCGAAGGCAGACATTAGGCCTGTTTCGCCAGCAGGGTCAGCACTTCATAGTGGCTGCTGTGGGCAAACATATCAAACAGCTGTACTTTTATTAACCGGTATTGCGTAAGCCTGGCCAAATCCTGCGCCAGGCTGTCAGCGTTGCAGCTGGAATACAGCAACCAGTCAGGTGCCAGCCGCTGTATATCCTCACATAAAGCATTGCCCAAACCGCGTCTTGGCGGGTTTACTACCAGTAAGTCGGGTGGTTCTGCTGCTGCCTGCGCAAAAGCGGTTGAATCCAAAGCCTGAAAGCGAACATCCTTAAAGCCCATCTCTGCTGCTGCACGCTGTGCACTGGCAATGGCCGCAGGTGCAATCTCAATACCCGTCAGCTGCTGTGCAGGATTTGCCACATGCAAACCAAAGCCGCCAACACCGCAAAACAAATCCCAAATTGTGGCAAAGCGGCCATGTTCCTGCTGCAGCTGCGCTGCCCAGTCCGCCGCGGTTTGATACAAACTGGCCGCCATTACCGGCTGGGTTTGAAAAAAGCTTTGCGGCTGCAAATACAAAGGCACGGCGTTTAATTGCTCAGCCAGAACACTGTGCTCTGTCAGTACAATTTCTTCTTCCCCTTCCAGTATTGCTGCCGGTTTGGGTTGCAGATTAACGGAGCACACTTCCAACTCCGGTAGTTGCTGTAGCAACCAGGGTAAATGCTTTTGTATTGACGCCAGGCAATTTTTAGAACGCAGTACAAAACGCAGCATAAAGCGGCCACTGTGCAGGCTTTGGCTTAGCAAAATAAACTTCAGCTCACCACGGCGGCTTTCAATGTGATACGGTGTTAAACCGGCGCGGCTGATAAAGGCTTTACACAGGCTAAAAACCCTTTGGAAAGCGGCCGGATACAGCGGGCAGTCAGTTAAATCGACTGTTTCTTGCTGGCTATTAATAATACCCAGCACAGGCGACTCTACTGTACCCAGTGCAACCATTTTGGCTTTATGACGAAAACCCAGCTCGCTACTTGCCACTACCGGTAACACTTCAAGCGGCGCAAAAGGAGCTAGTAATGCCGTCAGTTGCTGCTGCTTTAACAGCAACTGTTCGGGGTAAGGTTTATCCAGCCAGTGGCAGGAAACACAGCGCTTAGCATCAAAGTGGGTGCAGTACATAACAGCTTCCGTAAAACAATCGACGCTATTTTAACGCAGCTGAACACGCTCTGCACTTACGCTTTATTCTGTTATCAACTTCTGGCTGGAAACACCACCCAAATCATCGACAACCTTAAGCTCGAAGGCCCCAGCTTCGCCCTGCCACAGCAGGGTTTCACCCGGCGTTACGGCACCAAGATAACGGTTATCAATAAACCAGTGTGCTTTGGTCACAGCACCGTCAAAACTAGCTTGCAGCGCAATCTGGCGCTGCTGCAGTGTTTTACCAAGCTGATACACTAACGATGGCTGGGGTGAGCGGATTTGTGGCGCCTGCACAGACAGCATCGGCACACCACTGCAGCTCTGCTGGTATGGCGGCGCACTGCTTAGTATCATGCCCGCCTGTGAAAATGCTGCGGCGATATCTGATGGCCAGAACTCATACACCTTCAGCTCCGTCTGGGGTGGCTGGGGCTGACAGGCGCGTAAACCTGTTGCCCGATACACCGGCACAGCCCGGTGCACATCAGACATTCTGATCGGCGAGACACCGGGAATAAACCAGCCCTCTCGTGTGTGCGGGCAGTATTTATTCGGTAAATCGCCGCTGCGGCTGCACAAAGCGACTTTTTTCACATTAAGCTCAGCCGCTGCCGTAAACAATGCGGTTTCAGCCTCAGTTTGCTGTGGTAATAACGCCAGCAGTTCAAACAGCAAAGGCCCGGCAGCACTGCGGCCGATGAAATTGGGGTTGCTGCTGCCATCAAAGTTACCCAGCCAGACCGCCAGTACATAATCTCCGCGCAAAGCAATGGCCCAGGCATCCCGAAATGCATAGGAGGTACCGGTTTTCCACGCCACCGGCACAGTATCGGTAAGCTGTTGCAGCAACACCGATTGTGGTTTTGGGTGCTGGCGCAGCATATCCAGCGTTAAAAAAGCCGCTTCCGGTGTCAGCACCGGCCTGGCCTGTTGCACTTTGATATCAGCAAACCATTGCAATTCCTGCCAGTTGCCGCCGTTACCCAGCATGGCATATAGCTGTACCAATTGCTGCATACTCAGCTCCATACCGCCCAGCACCAACGCCAGGCCGTAATACTCGGCACTGTGTGATAAAGGTACGCCGCTAGCCGCCAGCCAGTGATAAAAATCCGGTGCTGTTAAACCGGCCTGCAACTGCACTGCCGGTAAGTTCCGGCTATTGATCAAGGCTTCAGTTGCCGTCACCGGGCCAGCAAACTGGCGGTCAAAATTTTCCGGATTAAAGCTGCCAAAGCGCCTTGGTAAGTCGTTAAGCAAACTCAGTGGGTGAATAAGCCCCTGCTGTAACGCCAGTGCATAGACAAAAGGTTTAAGGGCAGAGCCCGGAGAGCGTTGCGCCGTCACACCATCGACCTGACCGGCAATGGCGGTATTATTAAAATCGGCAGAGCCAAGCCAGGCCATCACCTGCATGGTACTTCGCTTTATCAGCAGTGCACTGGCGTTATTAAAGCCTTTGTCACTGTGCCGGCGTAAATAGCTGCTAAGCTGGCGCTGCATCGCCTGCTGGATCTCAGCCTGCAGGCTGGTGTAAAACCGGCCCTGCTGAAGCCCTTTTGCCTGCAACTGATTAACAAAGTGCGGCGCACTAAATGGCAGATCTGTACGGTGCAAAAACGTCAGCGGTAGCGCCAGACGCGCAGCGCTGGCTTGCTGCTTAGGATAATGTTGCAACCACAACGCCAGTAAGCGCTGGCGGGCCAGCTCAAGCTGCTGCGCACCGTTTTTGCTCAGCGGGCTGCGTACATTGGGGTTTTGCGGAATCACACTTAATGCCAAAGCCTGCTGCACCGTCAGATCTTTGGCCTCTTTACCAAAGTAAATCAGGCTGGCCGCGGCGACACCTTCGATATTGCCGCCATAAGGTGCGTAGTTAAAATAGGCTTCCAGAATCTCGTCTTTGCTGTAATGCCACTCCAGATACAGCGCCAGTAACAGCTGCTGTAACTTCCCCCCAAAGTGGCTGGTATTCAGGTCAAAACGCAGCCTGGCTAACTGCATACTTAAGGTTGATGCGCCCTGACGCCTGCCGCCTTTGATCACACCTTGCCAGAACGCCCGGCCTATAGCAGGCAAATCCAGGCCCGGATGCTGATAAAAGCGGCGATCTTCGTACAACAGCGTTGCTTGCTGCACAGAGGGGGCAATATCTGTCAACGGTACTTTTAAGCGATAACGCTGATCGGCTGCCAAACGCAAACTCAGTAAAGTGCCGTCAGCTGCAAAGTAGGCTCCTGACTGCTGATACTGCGGATATAGCGGCGGCGCAGGCATCAGCGATAGCAGTAATAGCACTGCAGCCAGCACCAGCAGTAGCGCAACGGCTGCATACTTCAGTACGCCAGCCTTCAGCCTGTTCTTGTTATTAACCGACACTGACACGGCAGCTCTCGTTGTCCATTATGGCGCTGCCGCTTCAACCACAAAGCGCCCGGCAGCAGTACTGGCATAAACAGTACGGTCGTACATTGACTCGGCAGAAGCTGTTGGCAGCGTAAAATCACCGGCGGCCGTCACTTTTACCTTGTACTGCAGCTCAGTCAGTTGCGGGCCAAAGCCGGCATAGTACACTACCCTATCTTCGCGGATATCTACATAATCGGCGCGCCAGCGCCCCTGCTGACGCGGTACTGAACTGCGCACTACAGAGAAACCGGCCGGTAACAAATCAATTACCGCAATATTGTTATGCCAGCTGTCGGTTAAGCTGCGAAGACGCAGCCGTACCGTCAGCTCGTCACCTTGCCTGGCACTGGTAACAACGTTGCCTTCGCTATTCAGATAGTCTCTGACAACTTCCAGCTGGTTCGCCACGGCTTTAACCGCTGTTTGCTTGGCAAAGCCCGCTTCGCTTAAGGCATAAAACAGTTGCTGGTTACTCTCAATTAAGATTTTTTCGGCGGCCGTATTAAACGCTGCGACAGGCAGGGCGCTGTTGTTATCTGCCGGTGTCAGCTCTGTACGATTGCCCTGCCCGTCCAGTTGGTAAAACTGTACCTGGGCGATGCCATTATCCTTTTGCAGCTGACCATAGGCAGATAGCGCCAGCACAGAGTAAGCTGCAGCTATAGTGTTGTACTGGCCGCTGAATACCGGCTGCAATAACTGCAATATCTGTTCACCATCCAATGCTTTGGCGCGCTCAGGGAAATGTTGCGACAACAGATAAACGTACTGCGCATCCAGACTCAGCTGCGACTGAAAGGATGGATTCGCAAACGCTGGCAGTGGCGCGCTGCTGCGAGCCAGGTAGCCCGATTGTAGCGCTGACACTTTCCCCAGACGGTAGCCAGATAACAGCCCTTGTGCCAATTCCGGCTTTTGCAGCAACTGATAGCTGGCAGCCATATAAATAGCAGCCACATCATTTTGCCACGCCTGCTGATGTTGTTTTTCTAACCGCTCATGTAGCTCCGTCAGATAGTTAGTGGTGACTTCACCGCTACGAGTCAGCAAATAAATCGCATTGGCCCTTAGCCGCGCCTGATACAGGTTAGCGCCGCTTAAGCGTGCTACGCCACGCAGGTATTCCAGCCCTTGCTGGTACAGATAATCAGGCACCGCTAAGCCCTGCTCACGTGCGGCCAGTAAAAAGTGCATCACATAAATACTGGGAAAATCGGCACTGCTATAACCACCGGGCCAGAAACTGAAACCACCATCACTTTGCTGCCGCTCGGCCAGCTTCTGAATTAACACGGCGAACTTTTCATTCAGCGCAGGCCACTGCGCCTGATAGGTTTTCTGTTGCACCAGACCAATCCACGGAAATACCTGCGACACCACCTGCTCGGTACAGCCATGCGGGTACTGCTCCAGATACCGGGTAAAACTCTCGGCCAGCACCAGCGGGTTAGCTGATGCGGTAACCGCTAACTGAGCAAACGGCTGATAAAGCGGGTAGCGGGTGTTAAGCCTTACCGGGCCTTTGTCAGCAAAACCGGCCTGTAAGGTACTTTCATAACTGCTGGCCGGGCGGATACTCAGGCTGACGGCACGGCTGGCATCTTCCTGTAAGTTACCCTGCTGATAACTTGCCGTGAAACTGAGACTGGCCTCACCCGGTAACTCACCGGCTTTCACTCTGAATCGGGCAATCTGCTCGCTGTTTTCACTAATACTAAGTTGCTGCTGTAACGGGCTGATAGCTATTATCGTATCCGGCAAGTTAAGCGCTACCTTAATGCTGGCATTTGCACCTGAGCCTTTTACACCATTGGCCACTGCCACGCTGATATCAAATTCGTCACCGGGCGCTGCACTTTGCAGCACATCCGGTGTGAGCACAAAGGGCCCGCGCACACGCAGGTCTTTACTGGTAGCGCCCAGTGCATCATCGCCTACTGCGATAGCCATCACTTTCACATTGCCACTAAAACTGGCCGGTAAGGTTACTTCTGTTGTCGCCAGCTCAGCAGAGGCTTTAAGCTTACCGAGCCAGAACACACCCGGCTGTTCGGCACGGCGGGCAAAGGGGTTCAGGTTTTTATTCAGCATCATGGCTGCTGCCAGCGCACGACGTTCAGTATCGCCACCGACACCGGCTAACTGGCGCTGCAGTGCACTGAACTCCGGCAGCAGCAAATCGAGCATTTGCATACTGCGTACCTGCAGCGCACGTTTTTGCAGATAATGCGACAGTGGGTCTGGCAACTGATATGCCGCTACCTGCAAAATGCCTTCGTCAACACCGTACAGCAACAAGTCCGTGGCGCGATCTGTTTTATAACCCAGCGTAAAGGCTTTACCCGGGCGCACCTCCTCCGGTACGATCAGGCTGATGCCGAGCTGGCGTTTACTGCGGTCAATATTAAACGGCACCACAGCATAGCTAAGCGGGCTGACAAACAAGGCGTCAGAGTCACTGCCGCGCACAAAGCTGACATTGATATAAGCATTGCCCTCAATACCTTCTGGCAGCTTAATACGCTGTATACTGCTGGTAGTAGTGGCGGTAAACCAGCTGAATGCATGTACCTTATTGCTTTCAATACTGATTAGACCGCTACCGGTATAAGGCGCAGTAATATTCAGCTCTATCCAGTCACCGGTTTTATAATCAGCTTTATCCAGCTTCACACTTAACGCCGCATCTTTTTCCAGCATAGCACTGATATTGCCAGCCCCGGCAACGCTAAAGGCCACCTTACCCAGTAACTGATCTGCCTGGCTAAGCTGCAGCTCAAAATCACCGGCTTCCGTGGTTGGCAGTGCGTAACGACTACCGGCGGCATCAATTGCAAAGGGCGCTTCGGTTAACACCACTTCCTGTACGATGCTCTGATACTGATAAGTACCGTCTTTTTGCTTTACCAAACTCGAAACCGGCCGCTTTTCTACCAGCTTCAGGGTCAGATCGGTAAGTGCGATCTGCTGCAAACTGTTGTCGACAGCAATAAACTCAAGTTCCCGGCTTTGCTGCTTTTTAAGATAACTGAGGCTGCCATCGGCTTTTACCCCGACCAAAGCACTAAGTGGCGATAACAACGCACTGCTGACGCTTTGCACGCTGCGGCCGCCGCCGCTGTCGAACCCTTCGGTGTGCAGTAGTAAGCGATAAGTCCCCCCGCTGTATTGCTCAAGCGGTAAAGCAAAACTGGCTTTACCATCGGCATCAGTTTGCTGCTCGGGCAGCGTTTGCTTTACAACGCTGGTTTTGATCTGCTCATCCTGCGGAGCTAAAAAGCGGTACTGCGGGTACTCATCAAACCTAAAGCTTACCGGCATCAGCTCAAACCGCGCCGTTACCCGCCGCTGCTGCGCCGGGGTGCCAAACAAGTTATCGAGCTGCACCAGCGCCTGTAAGTTAGCCGGTGATAACCAGCCCGGTGCTTTGGCCCCTCTCTGCTGGTTAAAGCGGCTGCTTATTTTCAGCGTATCTGGCTGAAACTCTTCGACAGAGAAACTGACTGAGCCCAGATAGCGTGTCGCATTTCCGTTGTTATCCAGCAAGCTGATACTGGCATTGTAATTACCGGTATCGCTGCTTGGCTGCGTATCTACACTGAACGTATGCATACCGCGGCCGCTTAAACTGAAGTTCTGCTGATAAAAGGTGCTGCCGCGCGGGCCCTGCACCTGGATCCTGAGCGGCAGCTTCTGCGGCGCAGCTGCCAAGTCGCTCTGGCGGATAATAGCCGCAAGCTGTACCTGCTCACCGGGGCGGTAAATGCCACGATCGCTGAACATATACGCGCTCAGTGCTTTGCTGTTTTGCTCATCCTGATAGCGGCCATCGGTATTAAACTTAGAGTAATCCAGCTGGCGGCTATACCTGTCGTACGGGATAAAACTGCTGTCTGTTTTACCGTCGCGGCTATGGCTCACCAGATATACCGTGGGCTGACGCTCCCGTTGCAAACCTCGTGTTTTGGCCAGTTGTACACTGCCAGCCTTATCAGTTGTACCTTCAAGCACCGCCACGCCGTTTTTACCCAGCAACCTCACGTTAGCACCGGCTACTGGCTGGCCGCTTGCCAGCGACATGACAAACACCTGCTGGCTGCTGTCGCTGTTGTGCTTTACCAGTAAACCTAAATCACTGACCAGCACAACACGCTTGTCCAGCTGCTCGCCCTCATCTTTCGGCCGCGCCGGATTAAACTCGGATAACTGAATAAAAAACATGCCCATACCGGCTTTTTCCAGATACGGCTTTAAATCCAGCGCCAGATAATTCGCCTGTTTGGCATGGCTGTTTGCCAACGTAAAGGTTTTCTCGTATACGCTACTGATGTTGCTTTCATCAAAGTTATAGTTCTGAAAATATGGCTGGCTGATATCGCCACCGGTTTGGCTGATAAAATGATTCAGCTGATCGGGTAACAGCTTAAACAATCTGGCTCTGACACCCTTTACTCCGCGGCTTAACAGCTGCAGCTTTTGCTCACCGCTTAGTGTCAACAGCGCGCCTTCACCGCTTAATCTGGCCTCTTTCGGGTACTGTGGTGCCTGTACCACTGCGCGGTACTCACTGCCAAGGCTAAAGTCGCCGGCCGATTGCAGGCCTTGCGGCACACTGACAAACAGGCTGTGGCCTGGCGGTAAATCCAGCTTTATGCTGAAGCTGCTATCGTGTTGTTGTGCGGTTGGAATCAGCTCAAACTGCTGCAGGCTGGCTTGCTGCAGCACATTGCTGTTCACTTCGCCAACAGACCAGTAATAGGAGTTACGCCGCGGATGCTTTGGCAACACATACAACTTCAGCTTATTTTGCAGCTCGCTACGGCTGATACGATCAGTAAAACTCAGCAGCAGCATTTGCTCAGGCTGTAACTCGGGCGTGCGAATGATGTCGGTACGCAAATCCTCGACCTTTAAAAAGCTGCGCTTATCCGGCACCAGCAACTGCTCGGTGAGTGTATGCTCTGTTACAGCGTTACCGTTTTGTGCTGTTACGCCTTTTTTCAGCTCAAGCGTTAAATACTGCTCGTGCTCTGGCAAGGTTAAAGCTGCCGACTGAACATAGACCTCACGGCCGGTTTTATCGGCTGACAGTGTAAATTCCAGCTGCTTAGCTTTACTGTCATGGTCACTGCCATCGGCCCGCATCGCCATCGACAGCATCTTTTCAGCACTGGCTAATGCTACCGGGTGGCTGAAATTAATGGTCGCCACCACCTGCCGGGTACCGGGCTCAGTTGGATGCTGATAAAACCGTAACCGGTTAATCTCGGCCGTCAGTGGCGCACTGCTAAAGTGATACTGCTGCTGAGCCAGCAGAATGTCGCGGGCAAAAATATCTTTGCTCAGGCTGACACTATAATCCTGACCTGCAGGCCAGGCCTGCTCTGGGGTAAATACCAGACTATTTTCATCCTGCCACAGCCATTTACCTGCTATTTGTGGCTGAATACTGACGCCCTCAGTCAGCACCTCACCAATTAAATCTAAACGCGCAGCAGAGAGCTGTGGTGCAGGCATTATCTGTTGGCTATGGCGCCTGATATCATAACTAAAGCGCAGCGTTACCGGCGTGGGCTGCTCAATATTATCCTGATAGTAACCCAGCTCTGGCCCTTCAATGTTGGCTAGCACTTTTAATGGCTTCGGCAGTTGCTGATAGTAATAAACGCCTCCTGCTGTCGCCACCAGCAGTAGCACCAGCGAGGCGGATATCGCGCCGAACTTCGCCGGGCGTAATTTAGCGTAATGACACAGCTGCTGTAACCAGCGCGGCGCCGTCCAGTTTACCGAGCCGAAGACGGCACTTAGCAGTTTGCTAAAAGATGATGCAGAGCCAGACATAACCAGTCCTTGTTAACGGGGGATACCGCCGGCGAGTATAACCGGCGAAAATTAATCACTGATGAACTATAGCATTTTGATCTGCAACACTTAATCTGGTGCAGCAGCCGCTTAGCTGACCACTATAGCTTTTGTAAAAGATAAAAAAATGATAAAAATGTTATCTGCATTTATCATTTGACCACTTCTTATTTCCAATGTTGACTGGGTTGGCAGTATGCAAAACAACCAAGGCCCACATAATATAAAAGGAAATATCATGAAGAAGACTATTGCTGCAGGTTTATTATTGTTATCCGGTTCAGCTTTTTCCGCTCAGATGGAATGCATGGTTGATACCGCCGCCTACGACGAATGGTCTGTCGGCCAGTGTATGTCATTTGAATATACTATGGACTATGCCGCTAATGATGCTATCTGGCGTATTACCAACCTGACCAAACCTGTGTCATCTGTTATCTGGTCAGAAAAAACAGCTGGCTGCGACTCCACGGCAACTTATTGTACCAAAGCAATAAAACCTTACATTTTCCACTTAGGTAAAGCCACCATTCTGTATACAGATGGTACCTACGAAGTGGTACAGGCAACAGCACAATTTGAAACCGGTTTTTAACAAAACGCCGACAGCACCCTATTGCGGTTGCTGTCGGCCTTAGCCGCTAAAGGTGTGAAGTGGCAGGTACCTGACGCTCCCTTCAATATTCACTGACTGATAAAGCGCAAACTCGCTGATAACCAGGGGCAGCGGCGCGATCTGTCGATTAAAGTTTTCGTTTACCGACACGTGACGCAGCAGTGTCACATGTGGCCGGTAACAATCATGTATTTCATTAAACCCCTGCGCTTTGCATATCTTCGCTAACTGCTGCTGTAAACCCCGCAGCTCCGCCGGCACAGCAAAGGGTGCCAGATACAGTATTTTCGGTTTCGTGAAAGCGGCCAGTGTATCTAATGTCAGCTGAAATGGTGGCATAGTTAAGCTTTGGGCAGCAGTGAGCAGGTGCAACTTTTGTGCTGTAGTTACCTGGCCTAAGAAAAACAGCGTTAGGTGCAGATTATCAACAGCGACCGGTTTCGCCGTCGGAAATTGCTGACTCAACAGCTGCTGATACGGCAGTAACTGTTTTTGCTGCGAGGCGGAAAATTTAAGGCTGAAAAATAATCTTTCCGAGCTATCAGAAGTGTTCAACATTTTGCCCCAACTTAAGAATTTTAAAAAAAATTTGCTTTAACCATTTGTACTTACTAGCTTTATCATTGTCCCCAATTAATGAGAATAACTATGTTAGGTTTATCTTCCAGCGCTGATAATATTGTTGCCGCAATCAATGCAACCCAGGCTGTTATTCAGTTCTCTCTCGATGGCATTATTCAATCTGCCAATGATAATTTTTTAAACGTTATGGGGTATGACCGTAATGAAGTGGTTGGCAAACACCACAGCATGTTCGTCGAACCTGCCGATGCCCAGTCAGAGCAATATAGAATGTTCTGGCAAAAACTGCGTGGAGGCCATTCGCAAACCGCAGAGTTTAAACGTATAACAAAATCTGGCCAGGATGTCTGGATCCAGGCCACTTATACACCGATAAAAAAACACGGCCGGGTTGAACGGGTAATCAAGTTTGCCACAGATATCACCGAGCAGGTATTGATGCGCGCGAATCTGCAGTCGCAGATCAGCGCCATTCACAAAGCTCAGGCGGTGATTGAATTTAATCTTGATGGCAGCATTATCAGTGCCAATGATAATTTTCTTAACCTGATGGGTTACAACCTGAACGAAGTGGCCGGAAAACACCACCGCATATTTGTCCCTGATGAAGAAGCCGCATCACAAGCGTATCAGCAGTTCTGGCAAACGCTGCGCGGTGGCGAATATCAGACCGCCGAATACCGCCGCCTTGCTAAAGGAGGCAAAGAAGTATGGATCCACGCTACCTATAACCCAATAAAAACCCCTGATGGCAAAGTATTCAAGATCATTAAATTTGCCAGCGATATTACCAACGAGGTGCGCCAGCGCGCCGAGTTTCGCTTGCTGTCGATGGTCGCTAACGAGACAGACAATGCGGTGATTATTTCTGATAATAACCGGCTTATTCAATATGTTAACCGTGGTTTTCAGCGTATGACCGGCTTTAGCGCCAACGAAGTACTGGGCCACAAAGCCAAAGAGTTTCTGATTGGCCCACGCACCAATGCAGAAACCTACAGCAGAATGGAAGCCGAACTTAACGCCCCGAATGCATTTTATGATGAAATTGAAATTCACTGTAAAGACGACTCGACGTTGTGGATTTCAGTCACCAGCAACCCGGTAGTGAACTCACAAGGCAAACATAGCGGCTATATTGCCATTCTGGCCGATATTACCGACGTAAAAACGGCAGCTATCGAGTCTGAAACCCGGCTTGAAACAATAGGCCAATCACTGTTGATGATTGAGTGGGCGGTCGCTGGTAACGTTACTGCTGTAAACGACTACCCAAACAAAATGCCTGGCGTCTCGGCTGCTCAGTTCAATTCAGCAGTGCGCAGCTGGCGCGATTATTTATCAGAGGCTAATACGCAAATACTGCTGCAGGGTAATAGCGTCACACAAGAGCTGAACTTTACACTTGAACAAAAAGATATCTGGATCGGCGGCACTTTCAGTGCAGTAAAAAACCCTTATGGCAATATCGCCAAAATTATTCTGTACGGCACCGACATTACAGAACGGCTACTGGTGGTAAAAC